>JBCEBZ010000171.1:0-2008 GCA_039206675.1 Rhodococcus sp. (in: high G+C Gram-positive bacteria)
CAGGCGTTCTTCGACCAGCTCAACGCCGCGGGAGGGATAAACGGCCGCCCCGTCGAGTGGACTCCCGTCGACAATGCCTTTGATCCGCAGCAGACGATTCAGGTGGCGCGACAGCTGGTCTCACGCGACAAGGTCGTCGCCATCGTCGGCGCCAACGGCACGGCCACCACGGAGGCAACGTTCCCGTTCGTCCTCGAACAGAACGAGATCCCCATCTTCGGGACGTACGGCGGCTCCGCCGCCTGGTACGACCCGCCGCGAGATGGACTGTTCGGCAGCCAGACGCTCTACGAGAACCAGGCGCGCGCCGCCGCGCAATGGGCTCTCGACGAAGGCGCGAAGAAGGTCACCATCATCCGCAACGATCCGGCCGCATTCGTGAATGTGGGCGCGGTCGCCACGACCGAACTCGAGAAGGCCGGGGCGCAGGTCTCGACGGTCGAGGTCAAGCTCGGCACCACGGACTACAGCCCGTTCGTGTCCCAGATCCGTTCGTCTGCACCCGATGCGGTCCTGACGATCCTGCCGATCCAGGAGGCCGCGGCCTACCTCAACGAGATGGCTCTGCAGGGCGTCAAGATTCCCAGCTACGGCTACTCCCCCACGGTCGGCAACAGCCTGCTCGACCTCGCGGGTGCGAACGCGGAAGGCTTCCGCGCCGTGTCGCTGACGCTGCCGCCCACCGCCGACAACCCGGAGGTCGAGGAGTACCGGCAGGCGCTCGCGAAGTACAAGCCGGGCGAGAAGCCCGACTTCTACTCGCTGGCAACGTATGGCTCGGCGAAAGCGTTCGCTCAGGTCCTCGCCGGCATCGACGGCGACATCACGTCGAAGTCCGTCACCGATGCGATCACCACCAGCGGCACACTCGACACCGGCGTGATGCCTCCCCTCACGTTCAGCTCCGACGAGCACCTCGGCACCGACAGTGTGGTCCGAGTCCAGGTCGAGGGTGGCAAGTTCGTCCCCATCGGAGACTTCGTGTCACCGCAGTAGCACGCCGAAACGCATCCAGGTCGGAGAACCCGACCTGGATGCGTTTCTTTTGTCGAAGACGAGCAATCACACGGTGAAGCGTCCACGGTTGCTGAGGAGCACCGCACCCACCACGTTCCGCGCCTGTTCCGAAGCGAGGAACAGCACGTTGTCCGCGATCTCGTCCGGAGTCGCATACGGCACCGGCGTGTTGTTGACCCACTGCACCTTGAGTTCTTCCGGTGTGCGCGCGGCCATCCCGGTCTCTGTCGGGCCGGGAGCGACGAGGTTGAGTCGGATACCGAAGGCCACCACCTCCTTGGCGACGGCCTGACAGAACGCATGAACGGCAGCTTTCGACGCCGCGTAGTGCGGGTATCCGATCAAGGTGTCGAACGCCGACGACGACCCGATCACGACGATCGCGCCGCCTTTCGGCTTCATCGCCCGCACTGCGGAGCGAACCACGTGGAACGTTCCGTCCAGATTGACCGACATCACTCGGCGCCACTGCGCGTCGGTGAGATTCGCCGTCAGGTCGATCGGCGTGCCCGCGGCAGCGGCGTCCGTGATGATCTTCTTCGACTCCGGATCGTCCACGCCGGCAGCGTGAACGACGACGTCGAGCCGACCCTCGGCGGCGAGAACGTCCGCCATGACGGCGTCGACGGCCTCCGGGTCGGACACGTCGACGCCTCGCGCGATCGTCGTGGGGTCGTCCCCGTGCCGCCGACGCCCATTCTCGGCGACGATGTCCGCCACGTAGACGCGGGCAGCTCCCTCATCGACGAGCTGCGTGACGACGGCAGCACCGATCCCCGATCCGCCGCCGGTGACCAGGGCGACCGCGCCCTCGAACCTGCCCTGTCCTGCCGTCCGAGACATAGCCATCTTCTCCGTACTCCCCATTTCTTCCAGTTCGATCGAGGTCGTGACATTGATTCAATGCAGTTCACCGGTGCGGGCAGGGATGTCCGTAGCGAAGTACGCTGCCTCGGCGATCCGAGCGAATTCCGGCATGCCACTGTTGCCG
>JBCEBZ010000171.1:2018-5266 GCA_039206675.1 Rhodococcus sp. (in: high G+C Gram-positive bacteria)
GCATTGACCTGCGAATAGACCTCGTCGACCATTGCCGGGGACAACCCCAGTGCGGGCTCGTCGAGGATCAGAACGTCGGGGTCCGCCATCAGCGCCCGCGCGATGGCGACGAGTTGCTGTTCGCCGCCGGACAACGAGCCGGCCGGTATGTCCATGCGGGTGCGGACGCGTTCGGGGAGCCCTTGGCGCAGTTCTTCGAGCCGAGTTCGCAACGTGCGGCCGGAGATTCCTGCGGCATACGCCGCGACCTCCAGGTTCTCCCGCACCGACAGGGTGCGGAACAGCGCGCGCCCCTCGGGAACGAGGCTGAGGCGCGGGACGTCCGTGCCGGTGACCGTGCGGGTGCCGCCGGTCGACTGCAGGTCGCCGTGCAGGATCCGCCCCAGAGTGCTCTTGCCGGCGCCGTTCGCGCCCACGATGCCGAGAATTCCTCCCGCATGCACGTCGAGATCGATGCCCGACAATGCCTGCACACCCGCGTAGTGGTGCTCGATCCTCCGCACGGAGATCAACGGAGTCGACGTCCGGTCGATCTCGGGTGCGATCAGTGTCGTGTCGATGTTTCCGAGATACGAGTCGCGGACCTGCCGGTTCTGCAGGACGGTGTCCGGGGTTCCGTCGGCGATCAGCTCACCGAAGTCGAACGCCACCACGCGGTCTGCGACGGCGAACAGGTCGTCGAGGACGTGGTCGATGATGACCACGGACGTGCCGGACTTCGAGAGTCGCCGGATGTGGCCGGCGAGGGTGTGACGTTCGTCCGCGTCGAGACCACCGAACGGTTCGTCGAGCACCATCAATCGGGGGTTGTCGGCCAGCGCCGCGATCGCACGGGCGAGGTCGACCCGTTTCTGCAGCCCGAACGGCAGTTCGCCGGGGAGTCGGTGCATGTGGTCGGACAGCCCGACACTCGAAAGTACCCGCACCGCACTGTCGCGATCGGCCCGGCGCCCCCAACGGTTGACGACACTGACATTTTCGAGCACGGTCAGTTCCGCGAAGAGTTCGGCATGCTGAAAGGTCCGGCCGAGGCCGAGCGAGCGTCGACGAGTGGCGCGCACCCCGTGGAGGGGCCTGCCACCGAGTTCCATCGTCCCCACCACTTCGCCGCCACCGATGAGGCCGCAGAGGGCGTTGACGAAGGTCGTCTTGCCTGCGCCGTTGGGGCCGATGATCGCAAGCACCTCACCGGCACCCACGCGGAGGTCGATGTCCTGCACAGCCTGAAGACCGCCGAATCGAACACCGAGCCCCTCGGTCTTCAGCACGGTTGCCGCGGCGTCGTCGTCGGGCGTGTTCGGTTCCGAATCAGCTCTGTCGAGAAGCACGGGCAACGTGGGGTGGCCGAGTGCACGCGTGACAGGGACGAATCGGTGCAGCAGTTTCCCGGCCGTCGGGACGATCCCGTCGGCAAGGAACAGCAGGGTGAGAATCAGGACACCCCCGATCAGGTACGGCTGGTCGATCGACAGCGACGACGACAACGTCGGTGCGGATGCGAGGAACGCTCCACCGAGTACGGCGCCGATCACGCTGCCGGCCCCGCCGAGCACGGTCGCGGCAATCAGGTTGACCGCAAACACCATCGAAAAGCCCTCCGGGCTGATGAAGCCCGACAGCAGGGCAAGGAGTACACCGGCCAGACCCGCGACGCCCGCGCTGATCGCGAACCCGAGGCTCGATTGCAGTTCGGGGGCGATGCCGATCGACCTGCCGGCCAGGGGGTGTGTCTTGGCCGCAACCATCCGCATGCGAATGGTGGTGCGGCGCGTGAATACCGACACCGCGATGGCGAGACCCAGAACTCCGACGGCGAGGTAGGTCACTTCGTCGGACGACGGAACGAGGTCACCGAACGTGTCGACCGGTACGCCCTGGTCGCCGCCCGTCACGCTCTTCCAGGCACCGATGATCTCGAGTGTCACCAAGGTGAACGCCAACGTCAGGAGCGCGACGTACAGCACGGAGAAGCGGGAGCCTGCGAAACCGAGAAAGCCGCCCAGCACTGCGCACAAAGCAACGGCGACAACGGACGTGAAGGCCAGTCCCCAGCCGTGACTGCTGCCGTAGGCCGTCGTGTATGCGCCGATCGCGACCATTGCGGGATGCCCGATCGACCAGATGCCCGTCCACCCGGCCAGAAGCGAGATGGACAGGACGATCAGTCCGTACACGGCAGCAAGTCCGACCGTGTAGATCTGGTAGCCCGGCACGAGTCCGGCCGAGAGCACCGCAATCGTCAGGATCGCTGCGGCCGGTCCGCCGAGGAGTTGACCGGCGCTGTACAGCCGCTGGGCTCGGCGGCCTGCACCCCGGCCCGAGATGTCTTGTGTAAGCATGGTTGTCAGACCCTCTCGAAGGTTTGGCGGCCGAAGATGCCCTGGGGACGGATGAGCAGCACGAGCACCGCCACGCAGAAGACGAACGTGTCGCGGAAACTGGCGGAGATGTAGGCCGCCGCCAGGTTGTCGAGGACACCGATGACGAGCCCACCGATGACGGCGCCGTACATGCTCGTCAGACCGCCCAGCAGGATTCCGGCGAACGCACGGAACAGCACCGGGGCGAGGATCACCGGCGACACCCCGGTTTTCGGGGCATACAAGAACACTCCCAGCACCGCCAGCGCCATGCCGAGGGCCCACGCGATCCGCGCAACCTTGTGCGCGTTGATGCCCATGATCTCCGCGGTCTCGGCCGATTCGGCGACCGCACGCATCGCCGATCCGACGGGCGTGCGCGTGAACAGATACGCGATGGCCGATACGGCCAGCGCGGCGAGCAGGATTGTCACGAGGTCCTGCAGCATCAGGTTCGAGTTGCCGATCGAGATCGTGCCGTCGACGAGTTGCGGGAATCGTCGCGGCTGCTCTCCCCAGTACTGGCCGATCAGATGTTCGACGATGATCGACAGCCCCATCGTGACGACGAGCGCGGCGAACAGCTTCCCCTGCCCGAGTGGGCGAATCAGCGCTTCCCGCACCACGACTCCACTGAGGGCGCCGAAGGCCACCGCGACGCCCAGAGCGACGACGATGCCCACGCCGGCCCCGTACGCACTGAGGGCAACGTAGATGGCGAGGGTCGACAGCGACGCCATGGCGAAATTCATGACGTCGGTGGACCGGAAAATGATGACCAATCCGAGTCCGATGAGACCGTACACGGCACCGTTGGCGATGCCGGTGGCCAAAGTGATGAACAACTGGTCCACGATGCCTCCGAGGGCGGCAGATTCAAATTGAGTT
>JBCEBZ010000172.1:0-5264 GCA_039206675.1 Rhodococcus sp. (in: high G+C Gram-positive bacteria)
ACGAAGGAAGGGCCCGCGCCTTGTCTCCATTCGTTGGAAGGTGGCTCTCCGAGCGCCGCCGCTCCGGCTCGAGCCTGCTCGTGGCTGCCGTCGCGGCGATACCCCTCGCCCTGGGCACGGCGTCGCTCGGCGTCGCCGACGCGAGCGTGATCGTGCTCCTCGTCTACCTCGTGGCATATCTGGTGGTCACGGTGGCGGCGTTCTCCCTGGCACCGGACGCGCTGGTGCAGCAGTGGGCGGAACGCGAGAGCCGCGGGACGGTACTGCAGCGCTATGTCCTGGGCACTGCTCCCGGGCCGGGGGTCTCCCTCTTCATGGCGGCGATCGCACTCGCGGTCGCGGTGGTGTGGCTGCCGGGCGGTGGCGGCGGCGCGCTGCCGGACCCACTCCGGATCGGCATCGCCGTCGTCCTGGTGGTCGTGTCCTGGACGTGTGTGCTGGTGTCGTTCGCGATCACGTTCTACGCGGACAACGTCGTCGAGCAGGGCCAGGGACTGGGTTTTCCCGGCCCGCCACCCAGGTGGGCCAGTTACGTCTACTTCGCCGTGTCCGTCATGACGACGTTCGGGACGACCGACGTCGACGTGACCTCCGATGCCATGCGCCGGACGGTGGCGGTGAACGCGGTGATCGCGTTCGTCTTCAACACGGTGACCGTCGCGACCGTCGTGTCCGTCCTGGCCGGCGCCTGAGTTCCTCGGGTTGCCCAGCCCTACCGTCCCGAGCGGGTGAGAAGTTACGTCGAGTGACGTTCCTCCACGACCCAGGACGCGACCTGTGCCCGCGAGGTGAATCCGAGTTTGGCGAGTATGCGTTCGACATGTCCCTGCGCGGTGCGCTGTGCGATCACGAGCCGGGCGGCGATAGCCTTGTTGGTCAGCCCCTCGGCGATCAGCTCGGCGACCTGTTGTTCGCGTTTCGTCAGTTTCACCGATCCGGACGGTGCGGTGACTTTCTGGGGTCGTTCACCGAGTGCGTACGAGACGGCCGTGTCGAGATCCATTTTCCGGCCTTGCTGCCGCGCGTCCTGGTAGTCCTTCTCGGTGAGCATCCGGCGGACGGCCCGTTCACACTCGTCGTGATGAACGAGCAGGTCGGGGACGAAAACCGAGGAGCTACCCACAGCGTGGCCGATGGCTTCGGCGGCTCCCATCAGTACTCCGGCGCGCTTGGGATCAGTGCCTCCGGCGATCCAGGCGAGAGCCTCGAGGCTGTTCGCGCAACCGACCGGATCGTCGACGAGCCGGCTGAGCCGCAGCCCCTCCTCGAGCAACTCTGTTGCGCGACGCCGTTCGCCCTGCCGCCACTGTGCAACCGCCATGACCCACAGCGCGTAGGCCCGATACACGGATTCGCCGTGACGCTCGGTGATCGCGAGGGCTTCCTCGTAGCATTCGACCGCCCGGCGGGGATCGTCGTCGAGCAGCTCGTAGGTCAGACCGAGCAACGTGAGCGCCTCGACGTGTATGACCATCTCACGCTTTGCTTCTCGTAGCACGACCAGCGCCCGCTCGAAGCCCGAGCACGCACGGACGAGGTCGCCGTTGAAGATCCAGAAGATGCCGTCCGCGTGGTCGAGAACGGCGTGCACGAGTGGATCGGCGACCTGGCCGGCGAGGGCACGCGCCTGCTCGACGAGGGCGGCACCTCGTTCATTGTCCCGTTGCTGCTCGGCTATCAGGCAGTCGGCGTAGATCGCTTTTGCCGTGACGAGTGTCGGCGGCAGATTCGGTGACGCGAGGAATCGGTCGAGCCATCGCCGTGTCTCGCTGAGCAGACCCCGGGTACTCCACAGCAGGGAGGTGACGGTGGCGATCTGCAAACCTTCCTCGACGTCACCCTCGGCCAGGCAGAATTCCATGGCATCCCGCAAGTTCGGCTGATCGCGCTTGAACCGGGAGAGCCATTCGAGCTGCCGAGGTCCGATGAACTCAACTTCGGCGGTGCGGGCCAACTGGCGATACCAATCCCGATGCCGTCGACGCAGGTTCGCATAGTCGCCGGTCTGCTGAGCCTTCTCCCGGCCGTAATCGCGGAGAGTCTCGAGCAGCCGGTACCGCACCGTCGTGCCCTGGTCTTCTCGGGTGAGGATCGACTTGTCGACGAGCGATGCCACCGCGTCCAGCAGATCCTGTGCCTCGCCGCCTCCTCCGCATACCTGTTCTGCCGCATCCAGTTCGAAACTGCCCGCGAAGACCGACAGCTGTTCCCACGCCCGTTGCTCTCGCCCGGTGCAGAGTTCGTAGCTCCAATCGAGACACAGCCTCAGCGTCTGCTGGCGCGAAGGTGCGCCGCGGCTTCCGCGGGTCAGCAACGCATAACGGTCGCTCAGGCGCTGCAGGATCTGCTCGGGTGACATCGCCCGCAACCGCGCCGCCGCCAGTTCGATCGGTAGCGGCAACCCGTCCAGCCGGCGGCAGATTCGGGTCACCGCGGTCTTGTTGGTCTCGGTCAGGGCGAAGGCCGGTACCGCGGCGGTGGCGCGCTCGGTGAACAGCGACACCGCGTCGTAGCGGGGTAGACCCTGGAGTGACGGCTCGCGATCCGGGTCGGGCACCGTCAGCGGCGGCACGCGCAACGTCACCTCCCCGCCGATAGTCAGGGGCTCCCGGCTGGTCGCGACGATCCGCAGGCTCGGGCACTGTTGCAACAGTGTCGTCGCGAGGTCGGCCACGGCATCGACCACTTGTTCGCAGTTGTCCAGTATCAGCAGGAGTTCCCGCGAAGACAGGAAGTCCAGCAGGATTTCGCGAAGAGACCGGGCCGTCTGGTCCCGCAATCCGAGGGTGGTGGCGACGACGTCGATCACCAGCGACGGGTCACGGACCTCGCCGAGTTCGACGAGCCAAGCCCCGTCCGCGAATTCGCGCTGCATCGCGGTGGCGAGCCGGAGTGCCAGACGCGTCTTCCCGACTCCCCCGATACCGGTCAGCGTCAGCAGCCGCGACGATGCCAGTAGACTTTTCGCCTCGGTGAGTTCATGCCTGCGCCCGACGAAGCTGGTCAGTTCCAGAGGTAGATTTCCGCCCCGATGTGCGGACGGACCGAGGGACGTTCGGCGCGGAGAGTCCGGCGAGTCGGGTACGGGTGTGTTCGGTGCGGGCACGTCCGGTGACTCGTGCAGGGCCATGACGTCTACGGGCACGCCGCGGCGGAGCTGGACGTCGCGCAGCTTCTCACCGAATGCGGCGGCAGAGGACGGCCGGTCCTCCGGCAGGCGGGCCATCGCCTGCTCGATCACGGTCGTGACGTCGTCCGCGATCCCCTGGTCGCGAAGATCCGGTGCCGGCTCGGTGGTGATGCGGACGAACTGGGCTACCAGCCGTTCGCCGCTGCGCCGCTCGAACGCGGCGTGCCCGGTGACCGCACAGAACAGGGTCGCACCCAGCCCGTAGATGTCCGAGGCCGGGCTCGCGGACGCGCCGCCGAGGACCTCGGGTGCGGTGAAGGCGGGTGAACCCGTGACGATGCCCGTCGCGGTTTCGAAACCCCCGGACATGTGTGCGATCCCGAAGTCCGTGAGCGCCGGCTCGCCGTATTCGGTGAGGAGGACGTTTGCCGGTTTGACGTCACGATGGACGATGCCCTGCCGGTGCGCGGTCTCGAGTGCACCCGCGAGCTTGACCCCGAGGTGCAGCACCTCGTCGACCGACAGCGGGCCGTGTCGTCGAATACGGGTGTCCAGGGAGCCCTGCGGGTGGTAGGGCATCACGAGAAACGGATCGCCGCTTCCCGTGATGCCGACTTCGAGCACGGTCACGATGTTCGGATGGCCGGTCAGCCGACCCATCGCGCGCTGTTCCCGGAAGAATCGTTCCCGGTTCTCCCCCGCGAGATCGGTGGTCAGAACCTTGACGGCCACGGTCCGGTCGAGCGTGGCCTGCGTGCACCGGTAGACGACCCCGAACCCTCCGCGCCCGATCTCCCGGGCGTCGTCGAACCCGTCCGCACTCAACTGCGCGGTGGCCGTCGGGTCCACATCGCGTTGGGTCTCGAACGGATCGTCATCGGCCACTGCTAGGTCGATTCATCCGAGCCATGTCGCTGATTCAGCACCACTTACCTCTCGAGGACGCCTCCTCAGGATATCGCCGACGACCCGCGACAGCGGTGATGTTTACGCGGTAGTGCATCCAGACCGGTTCACTCCCGCATCAGCATCAGGGCGGCCTCCCGCTCGAGGTCGAGGTAAGGTTCGCCGCTGACGTCGACCGCGACCCGGTTGATCGTGCCGCCGGTGAACCGGTGAGGTGATTCGCCGGGGTAGTCCTCGGTGATCGGCTCGCCCGGATGTCGACCGACGTACAGCCCCGCACCGGCGATCGCGAACGCCCCCATCTGGGTTCTGATCCGGCCCTCTCCGACCTTCTGATCCCCATGGAAAAGGGACAGTATTCCCAGGTTGGCGGCGGGTTCCTGACCGTCCTTGTCGAAGGACGCGGACAGAATCAGGTCGGTGCCGGTGGGGATGTCCTCGGAGCCGACGATCATCTGTTCGTCGCTGCCCACGAAGTTGTTGACGTAGTGCAGCCGGTTGTCCTTCACATACAGTGCGTGCCCCCCGAAGCGGGAACCGATCGCGAAGAGCACGCCCTCGGCGCCCGGCGCGGGGATGTCGACGAGTGCCCCGATCACGAACGATCGGCCGCGGATGTTGACCGCCTGCCATTCGGACACCGCGGCCACGTCCGGGTAGTACACGTAGCGGTCGCGGGCCGCGGTCAGTTGAGGACGGGACGTGCCCATGATTTCGACGCCCGTTCGATCGTCGAGTGGAAACGCCGCGTTCGCGCCGGCCTCGGCGAACCAGATGTTCACCAGTTCCCGCAGCTTGTCCGGTTGCTCCGACGCCAGGTTGTTCACCTCGGCCCGGTCGACATCGGTGTGGTACAGCTCCCATTCGTCCTCGTTGAAATGACCCCAGCCGGCGATGGTCGGATGTGTCGTGACGGCCTTCCAGCCCTCGTGCCAGATCGATCGCGAGCCGAGCATCGAGTAGAACTGGGTCCGGCGCGCCGAGGGCGCGGACTTGTCCTCGAACGTGCCCCGCATGCTGACGCCGTCGAACGGGGCCTGGGTGTGGCCCTTGATCGTCTCGGGTGCGTCGACGCCGACCAGGTCCAGGAGCGTCGGCACGATATCGATCGCGTGATGGTACTGGTCACGGATCTCGTCACGCGCCTTCGTTCCGGCGGGCCACGAGATGATGCACGGATCCGCGGTGCCGCCGTTGAACTCGTAGCGCTTCCACATCTTGAACGGGG
>JBCEBZ010000173.1:0-20491 GCA_039206675.1 Rhodococcus sp. (in: high G+C Gram-positive bacteria)
GACCGCGACCCTGCGTTCGACGAGCATCCGGTCGGCATCGGCGGACAGCACGAACGTGCGCACCGGGCTCGCCGGCGGCGGACCGTCCAGTTCAGGATCGTGGAAGATCGAGTCGTGCGCGGAGAGCGCCGGGTCGACCCGGAACGTGCCCGCCGCGCTCAGCACGTCCGGAAGTTCCGACGCCGTCGCCACGCGGCCGGCGTGCAACAGCGCCTCGGCGCCGTGCCGGGCCAGTTCCACCGTGCTCTCCGTGTCGCCCGTGAGCACGATGCGGCGCCCCTGCATGCGCGAGGCCAGAGATTTCGCGGGGTTGTGGAACACCTCGCTGTTCGGCCGGTCACGCAGCGCCTCACCGTCGACCGCGTCGGCGAGTTGCTCGAGGTCGGGGACCTCGTCGCCCCAGCGTTCCGAACCGACCACCCGCAGGACGGCCAGCAGAACCGCGAAGTACCGGAGCAGACCGTGCCGGGTCAGTGCCCGGACCCGCGGCGCGAACATGACGACGCGTCCGGCCGCTGCCGCCTGTAACGGTCCCTCGTCCGGCGCCGCGACCACGACTTCGGCGCCGCGGCGCACCGCCGCGTCGACGGCCTGCACGAGCCGGGGATCGCCTGCGTCGTCGCCGGCCACCACGACCACGTCGAGCGGGCCCACCCAGACGGGGGTCCGGGTCGCGCGCACCAGCGGGAATCCGATCCGTTCGGCGAGGACCGCCGTGAGGATCCCGGCACCGCGGCTGGCCCGCCCCGCGCCGGTGACCACGACCACGCTGCGCGGACGCAGCCCCTGCAGTCGTTCGAGGGCCCCCTCCTCGACCGCGGACCGGGTGGCCCGGATCTGGGCACCCCCCATTGCAGCGGAACGCAGTACGCCCTCGGTGTCCGCGGAAACCAGTCCGTCCCCGTCGTCCAGATCGAGCAGGGGCGTCGGCGCTGTCATGACACCGCACCCCCTTTCTTCGTCAGTGCAAGCCACATTCGCAGCACGAGCAGAACCTTGTTATTCCAACTATGGCAGTCAGGCTCGGACGATGCCCAATATCTCGGTAACGAGTGCATCTACGTCTGCCGTCGTGGGCGCTTCGACGTTGAGTCGCAGCAGCGGTTCGGTGTTGGACGCGCGCAGGTTGAACCACGCGTCGCCGCGCAGTTCGACCGTGACACCGTCGAGCCGGTCGACACCGGCGGTGCGATCGGCGAACGCCGCCACCACCGCGTCGGTCCGCTCGGCGGCGTCCGACACCGTCGAATTGATCTCTCCCGACGCCGCGTACCGCTCGTACTTGGCCATCAGTTCGGACAGCGGACGGTCCTGCTCCCCCAGCGCCGCGAGGACGTGCAGACCGGCGAGCATGCCGGAGTCGGCGCCCCAGAAATCGCGGAAGTAGTAGTGCGCGGAATGCTCGCCGCCGAAGATCGCGCCCGTCTCGGCCATCTGCTGCTTGATGAACGAGTGCCCGACCCGGGTACGCACCGGGTGTCCCCCCAGTTCGGTGACCAGTTCCGGCACGGCGCGGGACGTGATGAGGTTGTGGATGACGGTGGCACCCGGCTCCTTGGCCAGCTCACGCTCGGCCACCAGGGCCGTCACCGCGGACGGCGACACCGGGTTGCCGAGCTCGTCGACCACGAAGCAGCGGTCGGCGTCACCGTCGAAGGCCAGACCGATGTCGGCACCGGTCTCCCGGACGTACCGCTGCAGATCCACGAGGTTCGCCGGGTCGAGCGGATTCGCCTCGTGGTTCGGGAACGTGCCGTCGAGTTCGAAATACAGCGACTGCAGCTTCACCGGCATCGGCTCGAACACTGCGGGGACGGTGTGCCCGCCCATGCCGTTGCCCGCGTCCACGGCCACCGTCAGCGGCCGCAGGTCGGACAGGTTCACCAGCCCGCGGACGAAACTCGCGTACTGCTCGAGCACGTCCTCCTCGGACACCTCGCCCGCGGCGCCGTCGTACGCGGGAACCCCGTCGACGACCTCCGCGGCGATCGCGGCGAGGCCCGTCTCCTGCCCCACCGGCTTCGCGCCCGCGCGACACAGCTTGATGCCGTTGTACTTCGCCGGATTATGGCTCGCCGTGAACATCGCACCCGGGCAGTCGAACAGTCCCGAGGCGAAATACAGCTGATCGGTGGACGCGAGTCCGATGAGCACGACGTCCAGGCCCTGCGCGGTGACGCCGTCGGCGAACGCGCGGGCGAGTTCCGGGGACGACGCACGCATGTCGTAACCGATCACCGCCTTCGTGGCGCCCTCCTCGCGGACGAGTCGTGCGAATGCGCCACCCACGTCCTGCACGAACGCGGCATCGATGAGTTCACCGACGACACCCCGCACGTCGTAAGCCTTGATCACGGCATGTACGGACTCGGCTGATCGCGCCACTTCTGTTTTCTCCTTTACGAGCACCAGTGCTGGCGCAAGCCTAGTGCCTGCCCGTCGCGGGCACGGCACGCCGCGGACCGCGGGCCCGGGACGAGCTGGGACGTCAGTTGGCGGGGTCGGGAAGAACCCGCAGGTGGCCACGCCGCCCGGTACGGGCCGGGCCGGGCTGGGTGCCGGTTTCGGCGCGCTCCTCGGTGGACACGGCCCGCTCGGACCGGCCACGATCGCCGAGACCCGCCTCCCGCACGGCCTCCGCCAGCGCGGTCAGATCGTCCTCGTCCGGGGTGCTCGACGAAAATCCACCCTCGTACCGAACCAGTTCCCAGCCCTTGGGTGCGGTGATCCTCGACGCGTGCGTTTCGCACAGATCCCACGAGTGCGGTTCGTCGACCGTGGCGAGCGGGCCCACGACGGCGGTGGAGTCCGAGTAGACGTACGTGAGCGTCGCGACAGCGGGGTTCTTGCACCCGGGGCGGCAGCATCGACGCAGAGATCTCACAGCTAAGAAGCGTAGCCCCACGAAGGCCCGACACCTACTCGGACACACCGACAGTGTCCGGCTGTCGTAATGTCCACTCCATGTCCAGAGCACGACGCAGGCGTCCCGTCACCACCCGATCCGTCGACCGACGGGGACGTGGGATCCGCGGGTCCGTGTTCCCCCCGGACGCGCCGGCGCGGCGCAGCCGCGCGGAGAAATTCGATCTGGTGGTTCTCGAGGCGTTCGCGCCGATCGACTCACGCTGGCGTGAACGCCTCACGAAGCTGGACATCGCCGTCGACGAAGTCCCGAAGATTCATGCGCTCGACCCGGATTCGGTCAACTGGCCCGCCGAGGTCGTGGCGGACGGGCCCGTGCCGCTGTCCCGGTTGATTCCGGCAGGCATCGACCGGCACGGATCCACGACGCGGGCGCGAGTCGTCCTGTTCCGGCGACCACTGGAACAGCGCGCCAAGGATCCGGACGATCTCACCGACCTGGTGCACGACGTGCTCGTACAACAGGTGAGTACCTACCTCGGGGTCGAACCCGAGGTCATCGACCCGGATCTTCCGGGCGACGAGGACTGACTAGCCGATCCCCCGCTTCAGGCGCCGGCGCTCACGCTCCGACAGGCCACCCCAGATACCGAACCGCTCGTCGTTGGCCAGTGCGTAGTCGAGGCATTCGTCCCGCACCTCACAGCCGAGGCAGATGCGCTTCGCTTCTCTGGTGGACCCCCCCTTCTCGGGGAAGAAGGCCTCAGGGTCGGTCTGCGCGCAGAGCGCACGTTCCTGCCACTGATCCTCGATGGTGTCGAACATTTCGTCGAAACCGGTCACCAGACTCAACGCCGGGCGAGGGCCCGCCGTCTCCAGTTCCTGCGCGACGAGTTCCGGCACCGGAAGGTCGTTCACACTGCTTTCTTGCACGCTGATGTCTTGCACGCTGATGTCTTGCACACCGCTTTGTTGCACACCGTCTTCTTGCACACAGACTTCTTGAACACAGACGCCGTCCGCTGCGCCTGCTTCGGAATTGGTCTGCGGTTCGTCGCTTACTGTGCTCCAGCGAGTCTCCGACTCGATCTGCTCATTGGGCATCGTTCCGCCTCCTCACCTGTGATAGCGCAGAAAATTTCGATTGATCATGAACCCCGAACCGAACACCCCTGCCACCCCGTTCGAACAACCGTTCGAATTGATCCCCGCTGCAAGTAATTCCACGTCCGCAACGTTGGAATGACATATTTGTGATTAGACACGCCCAGCGTGTCGCGGTCAAGCTAACCGCAGAAAGTCGATTACTATTTCGCGCTCTCGAATCACCCTGGGGAAGCAGCCCACCGGACGCCGACGGTCACCGCCTAGGCTTGCACCGTGAACGTGACTGTATTGGTTGGCGGGGTCGGTGGGGCCCGGTTCCTGCAAGGGGTGCGGCGGCTTCTGGGCGCCGATGCGCCGGGCGGCGCGGGTTCGGATTCTTCGCATCGGATCACGGCGGTGGTCAATGTCGGTGACGATGTGTGGATGCACGGGCTGCGGATCTGCCCGGACCTGGACACCTGCATGTACACCCTCGGCGGGGGTATCGACACCGCCCGGGGATGGGGGCATGCCGGTGAAAGCTGGAACGCGAAAGAGGAACTCGCCGCGTACGGTGCGAAGCCGGATTGGTTCGGACTCGGGGACCGCGACATCGCGACCCACCTGATCCGGTCGCAGATGCTGCGGACGGGGTATCCGTTGTCGGCGGTCACCGAGGCGTTGTGCAACCGGTGGCAGCCGGGGGTGACGTTGCTGCCGGTCACCGACGATCGTAGTGAAACTCACGTGGTGATCACCGATCCGGAGGACGGGGAGCAGCGCGCGATCCACTTCCAGGAGTGGTGGGTTCGCTACCGGGCGCAGGTCCCGACGCACAGTTTCGCGCACATCGGCGCCGAGGAGGCGTCGCCGGCGCCGGGGGTGCTCGAGGCGATCGAGGGTGCCGACATCGTGTTGCTGGCGCCGTCGAATCCGGTGGTCAGCGTCGGCGCGATCCTGGCGGTACCGGGGATCCGGGGGGCGCTGCGCACCACGACCGCGAAGGTGGTCGGGATTTCCCCGATCATCGGCGGGAAACCGTTGCGCGGCATGGCCGACGAATGTTTGGACGTGATCGGGGTGGAGACGTCCGCCGAGGCGATCGGCCGCTGGTACGGGGCGCGGTCCGGGACGGGGATCCTCGACGGCTGGCTGGTGCACGACACCGATTCCGCCGACGTACCCGGTGTGGCCGTGCGGAGTGTGCCGTTGCTCATGACCGATCCGGACGCCACCGCCGCGCTGGTGCAGGCGGCGTGCGATGTGGTGGGGGTGACCCGGTGACCGGTGGGGCGCCGGTCGATCACGCGCCGGGCGGGGCGATCGAGATCCTCCCGGTGACCGGGCTGCCCGAGTTCCGGCCCGGCGACGACTTGGCCGGAGCCGTCGTCGCGGCCGCCCCGTGGCTGCGCAGCGGCGACGTCGTGGTGGTCACCAGCAAGGTGTTCTCGAAGGTCGAGGGCCGGATCGTGTCCTCGCCCACCGACCCCGAGGAGCGGGACGCCGCCCGCCGCCGGTTGGTCGAGCAGGAAGCGGTGCGGGTGGTCGCCCGCAAGGGCCGGACCCTGATCACCGAGAACCGGCTCGGGATCGTCCAGGCGGCGTCCGGCATCGACGGGTCGAACGTGGAGGGATCCGAACTCGCTCTGCTGCCGGAGGACCCGGACGCCAGCGCCCGCGGGCTGCGGGAGGCGATCGAGGCGGCGCTCGGTGTCACCGTCGCGGTGGTGGTCACCGACACGATGGGGCGGGCGTGGCGTAACGGGCAGATCGACGCCGCGATCGGCGCGGCCGGGCTGCCGGTGCTGCACGGGTACGCCGGGGCCCGGGACAGTCAGGGCAACGAACTGGTGGTCACCGAGGTCGCGGTCGCCGACGAGATCGCCGCGGCCGGTGATCTGGTCAAGGGCAAGCTCGGTGGGGTGCCGGTCGCGGTGGTGCGGGGTCTGGGCCTGACCGACGACGGGTCGCGGGCACGGGACCTGATCCGCCACGGCGAGGACGACCTGTTCTGGCTCGGTACCGCCGAATCCGTGGAGCGGGGACGGGCGGAGGCGCTGCTGCTGCGCCGCTCGGTCCGCGAATTCGCCGACGATCCCGTCGATCCCGTCGCGGTGCGGGCGTCGATCGCCGAGGCGCTGACCGCCCCGGCACCGCACCACACCCGGCCGGTCCGGTTCGTGTGGGTCCGCACCCGCGCGGTGCGCGAGGACCTGCTGTCGGCGATGCGGGAGCGGTGGCAGGCCGATCTGGCCGCCGACGGCATGGACGCCGCGGCGGTGGCGGCGCGGGTGGCGCGGGGGAACATCCTGTTCGACGCGCCGGAGGTGATCATCCCGTTCTGCGTCCCCGACGGCGCGCACACCTACCCCGACCAACGTCGGCGGACGGCCGAGGCGACGATGTTCACCGTCGCGGTCGGTGCGGCGGTACAGGGACTGCTGGTGTCGTTGGCCACCAAGGGAATCGGCAGCTGCTGGATCGGCTCGACGATCTTCGCCGCCGACACCGTACGCAGTGTCCTCGAACTGCCCGACGACTGGCAACCGCTCGGCGCGATCGCCGTCGGCCACCCCCTCGAACCGCTCGCACCCCGCCACCCCGCCGATCCCGGCGACGCCCTCGTCGAGAAATGACCCGCACACATGAGCGCCGAATCACTGCACCGCACCGCGACCGCCGCACTCGAGGGCTGGAAGACGCTCGACGAGAACGACGAATCGTTGCGGCACACCATGCTTGCGTTCCTCGCATCCGCGCCGCTCGGATGCCTGCGTGAGTACGCGCCCGGGCACATCACGGCCTCCTCCCTCGTCCTGGACGAGGGAGGATGTCACGTGCTGCTCACGCTGCATCCCCGAGTCGGCCGGTGGATCCAATTGGGTGGACACTGTGAGCCGTCCGACGACACCGTCGTCGACGCCGCACTGCGGGAGGCGTGCGAGGAATCGGGAATTCCCGACCTCCGGATCGACCCCGAACTGCTGTCGGCGCACACCCACCCGATCACGTGCTCACTCGGACAGCCCACCCGGCACCTGGATCTCCGGTTCCTCGTCCGCGCGCGTGCCGGCGCCCACATCGTGCGAAGCTCCGAATCGACGGATCTGCGGTGGTGGCCGGTGGACGCGCTGCCGCCGAACGCGGAGAAGTCCACGATCGACCACCTCGTGCACCTCGCCGGACTGCGCTAGGGGCGCTTCACCTCTCACACGTCCGTGCTGAACCGCACCCCGCCGTCGGGCAGCGTCACGCCCGGCCACACCCGCGCACCGCGCAGCAGTTCGCACCGGGCACCGACATCGGCTCCGTCGCCGATCACCGCGTCCCGCACGAGGGCCCGCGGACCGATGCGCGCACCGAATCCGATGATGGACCGTTCGACGGTCGCACCGGCCTCGACGACGGCACCGTCGAACAGCACCGCACCGTCGAGTCGTGCGCCCGCACCCACCTCGGCGCCGCGGCCGACGACGGTGCCGCCGATCAGCAGCGCACCGGGGGCGACGCCCGCACCCGGATGGACGAGCGATTCGCCGCGGGGCCCGTCGAGCGCCGGCGACGGAGCGATGCCGCGCACCAGATCCGCCGAACCGCGCACGAAGTCCTCGGGAGTGCCCATGTCGCGCCAGTACGACGAATCCACGTGGCCGTAGACGCGGGCGTCACCGGCGAGGAGCGACGGGAACACCTCACGCTCCACCGACACCGGCCGACCCTCGGGGATCTGTTCGATGATCTCGCGTTTGAAGACGTAGCAGCCGGCGTTGATCTGATCGGTCGGCGGATCCTGAGTCTTCTCGAGGAAGGCGGTCACCCGGCCGTCCGCATCGGTGGGCACACAGCCGAACGCCCGCGGATCCCCCACCCGCACGAGGTGCAGCGTGACGTCGGCCTCCCGGGTGCGGTGAGTGTCGAGGATCGCCCCCAGATCGGTGCCGCCGAGGACGTCGCCGTTGAAGACCATCGCGTGGTCGCCGCGCAGCTTCGGCAGAACGTTGCGGATACCGCCACCGGTGCCGAGCGGTTCGGTTTCGGTGACGTAGTCGATCTCGAGTCCCAGCTTGGAACCGTCCCCGAAGTACTCCTCGAAGACCTCCGCCTTGAACGACGTGCCGAGCACGACGTGCTTGATCCCGGCCGCCTCGATCCGCGCCAGCAGATGCTGGAGGAACGGCAGGCCCGCCGTGGGCAGCATCGGCTTGGGCGCCGACAGCGTCAGCGGGCGAAGCCTCGTTCCCTTACCGCCGACCAGCACCACAGCATCGGTCGTCTTCTCAATTGCCATCCGTCGTTCCCCCCTCGTTCTGGTTTCTGCGTCGTTCCCGGACCGCGGCGGCCACGGCGATCTTCGACCGCACCGCCAATCCTCCCCGAAGTGCCCACCGCAGCGGCGCCTGCCACCAGTGGGGATGGCGATCGGCCTGGAACCGGTACGCACTCTGATGGTGCGCGGGCAGCATCAATTCCGGATGCTTGCCCGCGGCGTGCCCCTTCGCGTGGGTGACCTCGGCGGAGGGCACGTAGACGTTGAGCCATCCCGCCTTGCCCAGGCGGTCGCCGAGGTCGACGTCCTCCATGTACATGAAGTAGCGGGAATCGAAGCCGTTGATCGAGTCGAAGGCGACGCGGCGCATCAGCAGGCACGAACCGGACAACCAGCCGACGGACCGCTCGCTGACGGTCTCGTTCTCCTGGCGGTAGCCGGCAGTCCACGGGTTGGACGGCCACACCGTGCCCAGCACCGCATGCCCGGCGCCCGACACGAGGTCGGGGACCTGACGCGCCGACGGGTAGATGCTTCCGTCGGGTTCCAGAACGAGAGGCCCGAGCGCACCCGCACGCGGCCAGCGCTCGGCGGCCGCGAGGAGAACGTCGATCGATCCGGGCGCCCAGCGAACATCCGGATTGGCGATGACGACGAACTCGATGTCCTCGTCGATCTCCGCCACAGCCCTGTTGATGGCACCGCCGTAGCCGATGTTCCCGCCGGTGCGCAGCAGGCGCACGTGCTCGTGCGCCGCGTCCGCGGCCTCGGGTGCGCCGTCCGTCGAACCGTTGTCGGCCATCACGACCTGCGGATCTTCTTTCGTCGCCTCGGCGAGAGTGCCCAGGAATTGCTCCAGATGCTCACCTGGCGAATAGGTCACCGTCACCACGGCCAGCTTCGAACTCACGCGGGCAAGCGTAGCCGTTGGAAGGGGGTCCCTCTCACACCGCGGCGTGCAGAGCGGCGTGCAGGGCGTCTCGCCACGGCCGCAACGGGGTCAGCCCGGCGTCGGCCCACGCGCGCCCGGACAGCACCGAGAACGCCGGCCGCGGGGCGGGACGCACGAACTGCGCACTCGTGCACGGGCGCACGCGCTGCGGGTCGGCACCTGCCTCCTCGAACACGGCCCGGGCGAGGTCGAACCAACTCGCCCGGCCCGAGTTGGTGGCGTGCAGCACCGGTGCGCCGATGTCGTTGCGACCGGCCAGTTCGAGCAGTGCGGCCGCCAGATCGCCGGCAAATGTGGGCGATCCCACCTGATCGTCGACGACGTCGACCGTGTCACGTTCGCGTTCGAGGCGGCGCATGGTGGAGACGAAGTCGGAACCCACCCCGCTGTACACCCAGGCGGTGCGCACGACGTGCGCGGACGGAAGCGCAGCGTGGACGGCGTGCTCGCCGGCCAGTTTGGTGCGTCCGTAGGCGGTCGCGGGGCCGGTCGGGGCGTCCACCTCGTACGGCGTGTCGCCGTCCCCGGCGAACACGTAGTCGGTGGAGACGTGGATCAGCCGGGCACCCACCCGGGCGCACGCCGCCGCCAGGTTCGCTGGACCGTCCTCGTTCACCGCCCGTGCGTTGTCCTCGTCCGACTCCGCGGCGTCCACCGCGGTGTACGCGGCGCAGTTGATCACCACCGAACCGGCTTCGACCTGGGCGAGCACCGCGTCGCGGTCGGTGATGTCGAGCTCGTCCGACCCCACACCCCGCGCCGGGATCCCGCCGGCCTCGGCTCGTCGGAGGAGGTGTCCACCCAGCTGTCCCCGGGCACCGGTCACAAGGATGTTCGTCACGGCGCCCAGTCTGGCACGCCGATCCACGCCTCCCTGCTCCAGCCGCGTCGACCAGTAGCCTGGTTTCCGTGTCACACGAGCAACCCGCACCAGACGCACCCCCGAGCACCGCTCGGCGGCCGATTCACATCGCTGTCGCGGTGCTGTCGGTGCTCGCACTCGTCGTCACGGGATTCGCGTGGCGGAGCATCGACTCGCTGCGCAACAATCTGGCAACCGCGGGCGGTCTCGGACTCGGGGGTAGCGCCGACGGCGCCGTCGACATCCTCATGGTCGGCACCGACAGCCGCACCGACGCCCACGGCAACCCCCTCTCCCAGGAGGAACTCGACTCGCTGCGGGCCGGCGAGGAGGTGGCGTCCAACACCGACACCATCGTCCTCATCCGCGTTCCGAACGACGGCAGTTCCGCCACCGCCATCTCCATCCCCCGCGACTCGTACGTCGACGTGCCGGGGATCGGCATGTCGAAGATCAACGCCGCCTACGGCGCCACCAAGGAGACCGAGAGGCTGAAACTCGTCGAGGACGGAGCCACCGACAAGGAGGCCGAGGAGGAGTCGACGAAGGCGGGCCGTGAGGCGCTCATCCAATCGGTGGCCGACCTCACCGGCATCACCGTCGACCACTACGCCGAGGTCGGGCTGCTCGGGTTCGTCCTCCTCACCAACGCGGTCGGCGGTGTCGACGTCTGCCTCAACGAACCGGTGGACGAGGACATGTCGGGCGCCCACTTCCCCGCCGGGGAGCAGTCCCTGAAGGGTGCGGACGCACTGAGCTTCGTCCGCCAGCGCCACGACCTCCCCCGCGGCGACCTCGACCGCATCGTGCGCCAGCAGGTGTTCATGGCCTCGCTCGTCGGCAAGGTGCTGTCCGCGAAGACGCTCAGCGACCCGGGCAAGCTCAACGAACTCAGCGGGGCGGTGCAACGCTCGGTCGTGCTCGACGACGACTGGGACATCATCGAATTCGCCACCCAACTGCAGGACCTCGCCGGCGGCAAGGTGCAGTTCGAGACCATTCCGGTGGCCGATCTCAACGGCATGACCGACTACGGCGAGTCCATCGTCGAGGTCAAGCCGAAGGACGTGAAGAAGTACGTGGCCGGTCTCGTCGGCGAGGAGCCCACCGACTCGGAAGAGCCCACCACCAAGTCCGAGACGCCCGACATCGACGCCTCGACCGTCACCGTCGACGTCGCGAACGCCAGCGACGTCGGGGGTCTCGCGAACGGTGTGGCCGACGCCCTGACGTCGCTGGGATACGGCCAGGGTGAGATCGGCAACTACACGGGCAAGACCGTGAGCGAGACCACCGTCTTCGCGCATTCCGCGGACGACGACAGCGCCAAGGCGGTCGCGGCCGCACTCGGCGGGCTCCCCACCGACAGCGATTCGGCGCTGCCCGCAGGCTCCGTCCGGGTGGTGCTGGCCGGTGACTACCAGGGGCCGACGTCCGCCGAGACCACCATCAGCACTTCGTCGTCCGAGTCCTCGGAAACGGGCCTCGAGCCGGTGTCCACTGCAGGCACGACCCCCACCCCGGCACCGCCCGGCCCGCCCATCGACGCCGGCTCGTCGGGCCCGCGTTGTGTGAACTAGAAAACGAGAGACGGACTGTGTCCATGAACCATGCGTCCCGCACGCTGACCGACGCCCTGCTCGACCCGATCCTGAAGAACGACCCGGCCGGACCGCGCGTCACGTTCTACGACGACGCGACGGGTGAACGGGTCGAACTCTCGGCCCTCACCCTCGCCAACTGGGCGGCCAAGACCGCCAACCTGCTGCGCGACGAATTCGCTCTCGAACCCGGCGCCCGCGTCGCGGTGCTCCTGCCCGCGCACTGGCAGACGGCCGCGGTCCTTCTCGGTGCGTGGTGGGCCGGCGCCGAGGTCGTCCTCGAACCCGATGCGGACGCCGAGATCGCCCTCGTCACCGCGCAGCGCCTGGGCGACGTCGAGGACGTCCCGGAGGTCGCGGCGCTGTCGCTGGACGCGTTCGGCAGGCCCGTCCCCGACCTTCCCGTCGGCATCACCGACTACGCCACCTCGGTGCGCGTCCACGGCGACCAGTTCCGGCCGACGGTCGCCGGACCCGCACTGGCGGGCAAGAGCGTCGACGACGTTCTCGCCGCAGCCCTGGCGTCCGCCGAGTCGCACGGGATCACCGGCACCGACCGGGTGCTGTCCGTCGAGGCGTGGGACTCCCCCGACGCACTGATCGACGGTCTGGTGGCCGTGTTCGCGGCCGGGGCGTCACTGGTGCAGGTCGCCAATCCCGACACCGCGGCTCAGGCGCGGCGCGTGGACACCGAGAAGATCACCCGTCAGCTGTCCCGGTAACCGCCGTCCGCGAGGCCGGCGGCGATCTCGAACCGGTTCCGGGCACCGGGGTGCCTCGCCTCCTCGCACAGGTACCGCAGCGCGAACGTCCAGCCGTACGTCGCCCACTGGTCGGCGTGGACTGCTTCGTGCCGCAGGAGCGCTCGCGCCGGTTCCCGGCCGGTGAGGAACGCACCGCCGATCGTCGTCCCGCCACGCGCGTACCCACCGCGCATGCCGCTGCACACGAAGACGCCGAACTCGGCGTCGAACGTGATGCGCGCACCCCACAGCCGGGCATACGCCAACGCCAGCCGGGTGATCGCCGCCGACCGGGGATTCCCCCGCGAAGCGCGGATCATCGGCACCCCGCGGCTGCGTTTCATGTGCGCAGGATAAACGCCCGCGGCAGGATCCATCCACAACCTCACGCCCATCCACAGGCCAACCGAAAGTCCCAGTTCGCGCGTCGCAGAGGTGCAATACCCACCCCATGCTGTCGATCATGACGACACGCGTACGAACTCTGAAGGAACTGACCGACGCGGGAATCCCGCGTAGCACCATCGCCTCCCGGTGCCGAAGGGGCAGTTACCACCGCCTCCTGCCGTCGGTGTATTCGCTTGCCGAACCCGACACTCACGACCGGTGCGCCGCCGTCTCTGCATGGCGGCCGTCCGCGCTGCTCAGTCACCGCACAGCCGCCTGGCTCTATGGGTGGCTGCCCGAACCGCTGGTCATCGAGGCGACGATTCCCCGTGGCCTGCGCGTCACACCTCCGGACTGGCTACGGCTGTACCGTCGCGACCTCGCACCGCAGTCGACGTCGCTGGTCTCGCTTCTTCCGGCGGTCTCGCCCGCACAGGCGCTGTTCGACTGCGTCGCCGTCATGGGCGAGCGGGAAGCCGGTTCCCTCGTCGACGCCGAACTCGGCCGCAGCGTCGACCCGGACGAGTTCCATGACCTCTGCTCTGCCCACCGCGGTCGACACGGGTCGACCGCGGCGCAGCGACTCTTACGCCACGCCGCCCTCCGCGCAGCGTCGGAACCCGAGCGGGTGCTCGGCCGCGAACTCAGCCGTCGCGGTCTCCGCCTCGAGGCCAACCACCCGATCGGTCCCTACGTAGGTGATTTCGTCGACGAACACGCGCGGATCGTCGTCGAGGTCGACGGCCGCGAATTCCACAGCGAACCCGAGGTGTTCCGCAACGACCGCCGGCGCCAGAACTGGCTGGTCCGGGAGGGTTGGATGGTGCTCCGCTTCGCGGCCTACGACGTGCTGGCTCGTCCCGACGTGATCGCTGACGAGATCATCGCTGCGGTGCGTCGACGACGTCGCAGTCGACGCCGGAAATGAACTGAGCCGCCACTCTCAGTCGCTCGGGGGCCGAAACGGCCCTGCGGGAGGGAGGAGTGGCGGCTCAGTTCAACTAGTCAGCCCAGCAGTTTGTCGCGGAGGGCCTGATCCTTGCCCAGGACCATCTTCTCGAGCCCGTCCTGGAATGCGACCATCTGCTGCTGCAGGGCGGGGTCGGCGGCACCGAGGATGCGGACCGCGAGCAGGCCGGCGTTGCGGGCGCCGCCGATGGAGACCGTCGCGACGGGGATGCCTGCGGGCATCTGCACGATCGAGAGCAGCGAGTCCATGCCGTCGAGGTACTTCAGCGGGACGGGCACACCGATGACGGGCAGCGGGGTGGCCGACGCGACCATGCCCGGCAGGTGGGCGGCGCCGCCGGCGCCGGCGATGATCACCTGGATGCCGCGGCCGGCGGCGTCTTTCGCGTAGTCGAGCATGCGCTGCGGTGTGCGGTGCGCGGAGACGACACCGACCTCGAAGCGCACCCCGAATTCGGCGAGCGCCTCGGCGGCGGCCTCCATGGTGGGCCAGTCGGAGTCGCTGCCCATGATGAGCCCGACCTGTGCGCCGTGCCGTGCTGCCGTGTCACTCACCGTGTTCATCCCATCCGTCGGTCCATTCAGCGTGTGAGAGCCAGTGCGCGGCGCGTTCAGCCCGCTCGCGTACCCGTGCCACGTACTCGGGGTCGTCGATCGAACCGGGTCCGCCCACGATGTTCACGTGACCGATCTTCCGGTCCTCACGTTCGCCCTTGCCGTACAGGTGGATCTTCGCGTCGGGCATCCGCGCGAAGAGGTGGTGGACGCGTTCGTCCATGCTCATCTCGGGCGCGGCCGGTGCGCCGAGCACGTTCGCCATCACCGTGATCGGTGCGAGGGGTGCGGTGTCGCCGAGCGGATAGTCGAGGACGGCACGGAGGTGCTGCTCGAACTGTGAGGTGCGGGCGCCGTCCATCGTCCAGTGGCCGGAGTTGTGCGGGCGCATCGCGAGTTCGTTGACGACGAGCGTGCCGTCGGTGGTCTCGAACAGTTCGACGGCCATGGCGCCGACCACACCGAGTTCGGACGCGATGCGGAGCGCCAGTTCCTCGGCGGCCTCGGCGACCGAGTCGGGCAACGCGGGCGCGGGAGCGAGGACCACGGCGCACTGCCCGTGGCGCTGCACGGTCTCGACCACCGGCCACGTGGCGCCCTGGCCGAACGGTGACCGCGCGACCATCGCGGACAGCTCACGCTGCATCTCGACCTTCTCCTCGACCAGGAGGGAGACACCCTTGTCGAGTTGCTGGGTGACGATGCGCTCGGCCTCGTCGGAGTCGGCGGTGATCCACACGCCGCGTCCGTCGTATCCGCCGCGGACGGCCTTGATGACGACGGGCCAGCCGTGTTCGGCGCCGAACTTGACGACGTCCTCGGCCCAGGTCACCTCGGCGAACGCCGGGACCGGAGCACCGAGTTCGCCGAGCTTGCGGCGCATCGCGAGTTTGTCCTGCGCGTAGATCAGCGCGGTCGGCGGCGGCTGCACGTTGACACCCTCGGCGACCAGGACGTCGAGGTGCTCGGTGGGCACGTGCTCGTGGTCGAAGGTCAGCGCATGCGACCCGACCGCGGCCCTGCGGAGCGCGTCGAGGTCGGTGTGGCTCCCGAGGACGACGTCGGGGCTCACCTGCGCTGCGGGTTCGTCGGCGGTGCCGGAGAGCACCCGCAGGGTCTGGCCGAGCGCGATTGCGGCCTGGTGGGTCATCCGCGCGAGTTGGCCGCCACCGATCATCGTCACGACGGGTTGCCCGGCGGTCAGATCGCGGGGTGTCGTGGGACGCGGTGTGGAGTCAGAGTTGCCGGTCACGGGTCACTAGTTTGTCACGTCCGGTGGCGGGTTCCGCCGCCGAGGTCGCCGGTCCGCACTTTCTGTGATTCTCCTGATGATCTCGCCGCCAATTGGTGGTATCCGGTCCGGCTTTCGTAAACTCATCCGTTGTGTCATTTGTCGACGGCGTCCTTGCACGCGTTCCCCAGCCTTTCCGGGCTCTCGCGTTGCGGCATCACGAACTGATCAAGTTCGCGATCGTGGGCGGCACGACCATGGTCTTCGACCTCGCGATCTTCTACTCGCTGAGCCTCACGATCCTCGAAGAGAAGCCGGTGGTCGCGAAGGTTCTGTCCGGAATTCTCGCGACGGTCCTGAGTTACATCCTCAACCGCGAATGGTCGTTCAAGAACCGCGGCGGACGTGAACGCCACCACGAGGCCCTGCTGTTCTTCACGATCAGCGGAGTCGGTGTCCTCCTCGCCGCCGCGCCCCTGTGGATCGCCAACAACGTATTCGACATCCGCGAGACGCAGGAGAACCTCACCACGCTGGTGGTCGTCGACTTCGTGCTCAACTACATCATCGGAAACCTGCTGCAGATGGTGTTCCGCTTCTGGGCCCTGCGCAGGTTCGCCTTCCCCGACGAGAACGTGCATCTCATCGACCCGGACCTCGCCGACGAGGCCGCCGAGGAAGAGATCGGCCAGCCCTGACCGTCACCGCGGTTCCCGGATCCCGGTGACCCGCGTCGGCACGTGCTCGCGGGCGATGGGAACGAAGATCGCGAACAGGGCCGGACGGCGACGCTGCAGTTCCAACCGGCCACCGTCCGCCTCGATGAGCGCGCGCGCCAGCGCCAGACCCACACCGGTCGAACCGGCCCCCGAGAAACCGCGGTCGAAGATGTGCGGCGCGAGGTCGTTGCTGACGCCGACACCCTCGTCCGACACCTCCACACACACCATCGCCTCACGCGGCGACAGTTCCTTGCCCGGAGTCCGCTGATTCTGTCCCTGGATCAGGCGCACCGCGACCGTGCACGTCCCCGCCCCATGCATGAGCGCGTTGTCGACGAGGACCGCCACGGCCTCACGGAGCCGGGAACCGGT
The DNA here is from genome assembly GCA_039206675.1 of Rhodococcus sp. (in: high G+C Gram-positive bacteria). Taxonomy (GTDB): domain Bacteria; phylum Actinomycetota; class Actinomycetes; order Mycobacteriales; family Mycobacteriaceae; genus Rhodococcus_F. The sequence goes on from JBCEBZ010000173.1 coordinate 16,613, forward strand.
GGTCGACGCCATCACGTTCGTGTCTCCGCGCAGCAGCAACTCACGGTCGACGTCCTCGAACGGCCGTTTCCAGTCCGCGATGACCACACTGAGCTCCCGGATCACCGACACCTGGGTCTCGGTGCCGCTGCTGCGGGACGAGCGGACCAGTTCGTCGATCGCGACGGTCAGCCGATCCACCTGCGCCATGGCCTCGTCCGCCTCGACGACGACGGCCGGATCCGGGTGCACGGACAGCTCGTCGAGCCGGAGACGGACGGCCGTGAGGCGGCTCCGGAGCTGATGGGAGACGTCGGCGACGAGTGCGTGTTCGCGCTGCAACCGTCCCGCGATCTCGACGGTCGCCGAGTCGAGAACGTCGGAGACGCGGTCGAGTTCGGGGATGCCGTGGCGTCGCACGTCCGGCCGGAAGTCGCCCTCCGCCAGCCGGGCCGCCCGGTTCGCGACGTCCCGTAGCGGGTCGGCGAGTCGCTTGGCCGTGACGTAGGCCACCACGGTGCCCGCGGCGATGGACACGAGCACCAGCAGCGCGACGGCGCCGACGGCCTGGCGTTGCTGGGTGCGCATCTCGTCGGACGGCACCTCGAGGCGGAGCGAACCGGACGTGCCCATCGCGAGAGATTCCACCAGGGGCGACTGCACGGACGATTCGCCGATGTCCACGCGTGCGGCGCCGTCGTCGGTGGTCGGGTACACCACGACGAGTCGGCCCCCGGCGGGCGTCAGCAGTCGCAGGGAGTTCGTGTCCAGGTCGCCCTCGACGACGCCGTTGACGCCCTCCTGGGTGATGATCTCCGTCGCCATCCGATCCAGCCGGACCTGCAGGTCGCTCCGGTTGAAGTCCTCGACCCACAACCAGGCCGTGTAGATCAGCGGCACACCGAGCAGCAGCGCCGTCAGGATCACGACCGCGAGGATCGATTGGAGAATTCTGCGGCGCACTACCCCGCCTAGTCCGTGTTGATGCGGAAACCGACGCCGCGGACCGTCGCGATGCGACGTTCGGCGGCGGGGCCCTCGTCACCGATCTTCCGGCGAAGCCACGACATGTGCATGTCGAGGGTCTTCGAGCCGCGCAGTTCCACGTCACCCCACACTTCCGCGAGGATGGTGTCGCGGGACACGACCTGTCCCGCGTGTTCGAGCAGCACGCGCAGAAGTTCGTACTCCTTGTTGGCGAGGGCGATCTCGGTTCCGTTCACGAGCACCCGGCGGGCCGCCGGCTCGAGCCGGATGCCCCCGACCTCGACGACGGAATCCTCGCCGCCGCCGCGACGGCGCAGCAGGGCACGCACCCGGGCCATCAACTCCGCCAACCGGAACGGCTTGCCCACGTAGTCGTCGGCTCCGGCATCGAGTCCGACGACGAAGTCGACCTCGTCGGTGCGCGCGGTGAGCATGAGCACCGCGAGTTCCGAACTGTGGGCACGCACTTGCCTGCACACCTCGAGACCGTCCATCCCCGGGAGTCCGAGGTCCAGGATCAGCAGGTCGTAGGCCCCGTCGAGCGCCTGCTCCAGCGCTGCCGGGCCGGTCTGCTCGATGGTGACGTCGTAACCTTCCCGGCCCAGTGCCCGCGACAGCGGGGCGGCGATGGCTTCGTCATCTTCGGCAAGCAATACAGCAGTCACCTCCACAGCGTACGGAGGTGCGAAGACGGCCGTGACCGGTTACCAGCCTTTGCCGGTGTCGGCGTCACCGCGCGGGTTGTCCCGCTCCCGTTCGCGGTGGAGATCCATCGCGTCGAACACCTGGTGGTAGAGCAGCGAGTGGACGCGCTGAACGTCGGGGATGTCGTCGAATTCCAGCGGGTCGTCGGAGGACGACACGATGACCAGCGTTCCGGTGCGGAGCATCCTGTCGAGGAGGCCGTGCCGGAACTGCACGTTGCTGATGCGCCCCATCGGAATGTCGATCCCGGTGTGCGTCATCACACCCTGGCGGATGAGCACGCGCCGGTCGGTGACGATGAAGTGGGTGAACTTCCAGCTGAGAAACGGCGCGACGCAGCGCCATACGACGAGTCCCAGCCACAGCACCAGGACGACGACGAGCGCGACGGTCAGCGCGGAGCCGTCCAGCTTGTTCTCGGCAAAGCCCGCAGCGAAACCGGCGACCGCCGTCGCCAGCAGAAAGGTGGCGGTGGGGACCAGCAACATCTTCCAGTGCGGATGACGGTGAAGCAGCAGTTCCTCGTCCTCCGCGAGGGCGTCCTCCGGATATCCCATGTGAAGAGTGTGCCTCTACCGCATGCGGCTGAGCACGATCGGGGTGATCACGATGATGATGCCGTACAGCACCATCCACACTCCGACCACGATCACGAACACCTCGAGCGACAGTTCGGGCTGCAGGAGCACGAAGGCCCCGGCGATCACGCTGATCACTCCGAGCACGATGGTGAGGCCACGATTCGCGACCGAACCGGAGGCGCCCTCCACGATCTCGAGGACACCTCGGAACACCCACCACGCACCGACCACGAGCGCGATGATGACGACGGTCTGGAGCGGGCTCCTCAGCACGAGGAACGCGAGAAGTATTGCCAGGGCGCCGGATACGCCCACCAGGGTGCGCGCGGCTCCCCCGGCCTCGACGTCGGCGAACGCCCGGATGATCTGGACGATCCCGAATCCGAAGAACTGGATGGCGATCAGGACGGCCAGCACCGTGAGTGTCACGTGCGGCCACACGAGCACGGCGATGCCCAGGCCCAGGGTGAGCAGACCGAGCACCACCGTGAGCCCGGTCAACGTGCGCCGGGCTGCGGTGACGGAGGACTCCGGAATTGAGGTACTCATGTACCACAGTGTCGCACTACTCGGTGCTCACCGGGCGTAAATGTGTGATGTCACCTGCGGCGACGGCGACCGTGCCGGGCTGTCCGTCAGGGGCGATCACGACCCGGCCCTCGGCGTCGACGTCCGTTGCGATGCCGATCAGTTCACGCCCGCCGGGCAGTTCGGCGCGCACCCGCTGGCCGAGCGTGCCGCAGCGCTCCCGGTAGGCCCCGGCGAGTTCCGTGACGTCCCAGTTCGCATCGTGCCACTGTCGCCAGCGATCGGCGATGGCCCGCAGCACCGCCCGCACCAGGGTGTCGCGGTCGCTGGCCTCGGCGCCCTCGAGGACGAGCGACGTCGCATGCTCGACGGGCAGTTCGTCTCTCGTGAGGCTCACGTTGAGTCCGATCCCCACGACGACCGCGGGATCCGGTGTCGTGGCGGACACCTCGGCGAGGATGCCTGCGACCTTGCGTCCGTCGATCAGTACATCGTTGGGCCACTTCAGTTCCGCGGGCACCTTGGCGGTGGCGCGCAGCGCGTCGACGACGGCGACGCCGGTCAGCAGCGGCAGCCACCCCATGTCGTGGACGCTCATCCCCGGCATCGTCAGCAACGCCGAGACGGCGATCTGCGCCTGCGGCGGGCTCACCCAGGCGCGGGAGTGGCGGCCCCGGCCGCTGCCCTGGAATTCGGCGAGCAGCACGTGCCGGTCGCAGTCCGACGTCGCGGCGCGCGCGAGAAGGTCCGCGTTGGTGGATCCGGTCTCCTGCACCACGTCGAGCCGCGACCAGAACTTGCGGGTGTCGCTGTCGTCGTCACCGCGGACGAGCGCCGCCCGCAGATTGTCGGCGTTGAGAGGGGGTCGGTTCAGGTCGGTCCACATCCCCACAGCCTAGGACGAGCGACAAAAGGTACTGGTCAGTAGCCGGGTCGGGGCAACGTGCCGCCTGACCACCTCCGTTGCCAGAAGGTCGCCCGCTCTCGTTAAGCTGACCTGTCATGACCACTGTTCAGGAGCCGAGCGCGGCGGAGTCGGCGAGTACGCCCGATATTCACACGACGGCGGGAAAGCTCGCCGACCTGCGTAATCGTCAGG
>JBCEBZ010000174.1:0-5195 GCA_039206675.1 Rhodococcus sp. (in: high G+C Gram-positive bacteria)
CCATCAGGGCCGGCTCGGGGGTGTCCGGCAACTCACCGCCGCCTGACCCACACCCCACACATCCCGGCCGCGCCGCACCCCAGGCGCGAGCCTCGACTTCAGAGAAGGATCCCGTTTTTCATGACTGACACCGCTCATTCCACCGTTTCGGACACCACCGACGCACAACTCGACAGCATCCTCGACGCCGCGGCCGCCGCCGCACCCCTCTGGGAGGACCGCACCCCCCAGGATCGCGCCGCCGTGCTCGTCGCGATCGCCGACGCGCTCGAGGCGCACGCGGACGGGCTGGTCGCCGAGGCCATCGCCGAAACCGGGCTTCCGCAGGCCAGGCTGAGCGGGGAGCTGAACCGCACCTGCGTGCAGTTGCGGATGTTCGCCGAGGAACTGATCGACGGCACCTTCCTGGACGTGATCATCGACCGCGCCGACCCCGACTTCGTGCTCGGCGCCCGCCCCGACCTGCGCCGGTATCAGATTCCCGTCGGCCCGGTGCTGGTCTTCGCCGCCAGCAACTTCCCGTTCGCGTTCTCCGTCGCCGGCACCGACACCGCGTCCGCGCTGGCCGCCGGCTGCCCGGTCGTGCTCAAGGCCCATCCCGGCCACCCCCGCACCTCCGCCGCCACCGCGGCGATCGTCGTCGAGGCGCTGGCCGGTGCCGGTGCTCCCGAGGGCACCTTCGCCCTGATCAGCGGACGCACGGCAGGCGTCGCAGCGCTGAAGGACCCACGGATCGCGGCGGCCGCCTTCACCGGGTCCGTCGCCGGTGGCCGTGCCCTGTTCGACATCGCCGCCGCCCGACCCACCCCGATCCCCTTCTTCGGTGAGCTCGGCAGCGTCAACCCGGCCGTCGTCACCGCCGGTGCCCTCGACGAGCGCGCCGAGTCGATCGCGTCCGGCTTCGTCGGCTCGTTCACGCTCGGGGCGGGACAGTTCTGCACCAAGCCCGGCATCCTGCTGGTGCCCGCCGGCTCGCCGGTCACCGAGCAGATCACCGCGCTCGCCCTGCAGGTGCCCGCGGCGCGGATGCTCACCGCGAACATCGCCGAGGGCTACCACCATCGGATCGAGGAGGCCGCCTCGGTGCCCGGGGTCGAGGTCCTCGTCAAGGGCACCGCGTCGACCGGTGAGAGCGGAGTGCCCGAGGTCACCCCGACGCTGCTGCGCACCACCGCCGAGCAGCTGATCGCCGAAGCGGACACGCTCCTCGAGGAGAGCTTCGGCCCCGCCGCGATCATCGCCGAATACGGCACCGAAGACGAGGTGACCCGAGTTCTCGACGGTGTCGACGGCACCCTCACCGTGACCGTCCACACCCGGACCGAACCGACCACCGGCGAACGCGACCAACTCCGCGCCCTCACCCGGATCGCGGCCACCCGCGCCGGCCGGCTGGTGTTCAACGGCTGGCCCACCGGCGTCGCGGTCACCCCCGCCCAGCACCACGGCGGCCCCTACCCCGCCACCACCGCCGTCTCGCATACCTCGGTGGGCACCACCGCGATTCGCCGATTCCTGCGCCCGGTCACCTACCAGGACGCGCCCGAGGCGCTCCTGCCCGCACCGATTCAGGAGGGTAATCCCCTCGCGATTCCCCGCACCGTCAACACCGCCGGCGAATCCTCCACCTGGGGCCGCGCCCGGTCCTGACAATCGACGAGCACGCGGTCTGTGCTCGACAGTTCCCCCACTCCACCGCCCCAGCGTTCACTATATGAACGCTGGGGCGGTAGAGTGGTCGTGGAAGCGCGTGCCCGATGGCGTGGTGCGTACCGACACGACGAAGGGGTGGCATGAGCGAAGTACCCGAACCGACCGAGATGACGAACAAGTCGGTGACCAAAGCGGTTCGGCTGCTACGGGAATTGGCCGCACACCCGCGCACCGGCGCCACCGTGACCACGCTCGCGAAGGGGGTCGGGATCTCCCGGCCCACGGCCTTCCGTCTGCTCTACAGCCTCGAGCGCACCGGGCTCGTGGACCGGGTCGACAACAATTACATCCTCGGCTGGGAGATGGCCCGGCTCGGCCGGCGCGCCGACCCCTACGCCGGGCTCGTCGCCCGCGCGCAACCGCTGCTGCAGGAGCTGGCCGACAAATTCAACGAATCGGTGACGCTGTCCGTGCCGAATTCGCACGACGGCCTGGACCTGGTCGCCGAGGCCGCCGGCTCGCACGTGGTCGGCATCATGAGCCGCATGTCGTCCCACATGGTCGGCCAGCAATATCCGCTGCACGCCAGCTCCACCGGCAAGGTCCTGCTCGCCGAGATGTCGCCGGACAGGGTGCGCGCGTTGCTGCCCGAGAAGCTCGAAGCCTTTACCCCCCAGACCATCACCGACCGGGCCGTTCTGTTCAGGGAACTCGACCAGGTCCGCGAGCAGGGGTTCGGCGTCATCGACAACGAACTCGAAGAAGAGCTGATCTCGCTGTCACGGCCGGTGCGGGACTCCTCGGGCACACTGGTGGCGATCTTGACGCTCAACGGCCCCCGCTACCGCTTCGGTCGCGACCGCATTCCCGAAGCGCTCCAGCAGATGCAGGCCATGGTCGAGCGCCTCGTCGAGGTGTTCTGGCAGGACGCGGTAGGCGACTGATCTCGCCGGTCGGCCGCGATCGACCTCACGTCGGGCATTGACGATCGCCGCCGACGCCGCGCGCCGGGCGGGTTGCTCTACCCATCGAATGACCCCGCCGACTCCGCCGTATTCATGTACTTGATTCCTGATTCGGGTCGGCGAAGGATGGGGTGTAGAACCTATTTCTCCTGGTCTCCTGCTCACGGTAGGGTCGCAACCCGGTCGCGGTGACCGGACGGCGGCAGCGGCGAATGCTTCGACGCCGGAGGTGAGTTCGGTGACCACTCGCACACCCGGGGGTGCGTGCGGTGTGGTGGGCAGGGCGGCCAGGGGCGCTAAGAGCAGGCCACGGGCAGGTAGGCCGTCGTCGGTGGAAGCTGGGGTCGAGTACACCGTCCGGTGGACCGCGAAGTTGACTGAAAAACCCTGTCGAACAATGACATCGGTGACCCATCCGGACGGCCGCTGGATCGTCGAGGTCGTCGAGAACCGGCGGATGACGTCCTCGTCGGACATCGTGGCTCGCTACGAGGCCGAGGTGCGAATCGGTGTAGCCGCGCGGGCGTACCTGCGCGACACCAGGACGGGCGTGGTGTGGAGCGCACGCGAGACCGCCTGGTCCGTCGAAACCTTCGACATCTGCGTGAAGGAGGTGAAAGAACATGACCGAACGAGCACCGCGGGGTCGCCCGACCCAGTTGGACAGACCGCTGTCGGTGACTTTGCGGGAAGCCGCCGAGATCGCCGTTCAGTGCATCGAGGAGCTGATCGACAAACCCTGCGAAGGGGCTACGGCGGTGGTTCCGAGCGATGACGGATGGATCGTCGAGGTCGAAGTCATCGAGGACCGGCGGATCCCGCCCGCGGCGGACGTCCTCGCGCTCTACGAGATCGAGATCGGCAGGGACGGGACGGTGGGGGCATACCGGCGGCTCCGGCGCTACGGGCGCGGACGCCGAGACCCCGTCAGCGGCGAACTGGAGGCCGAGGAGATGGACGAACCCGGCGGCGGGCTGACCCCCTGAGGTGACTCCGCCGCGGAGAAACAGGATGCGCTCGTGCGGCGATGCGCGTCCGGGTCGGAACGGTCGATGCGAACACAGGAGACGAGCACGTTGTCGGACTTCCGATTCAACGAGCACGAACTCGGGCAGCTGGCACAAGCCGCCGTGGAGCGCACCCTGCAACGGATGATGGATCGGTTGCAGCAGGAGTGCAAGGGAAAGTCGGTCGACGAGGCGAGACGACGGTTGGCGCGGGCGTGGGAGGACGCCATGGACCAAGAAATTACCGACCCGGAACTGACGGAATACGCCACGGAGCTGGCCGCGGGCAAACGCGTCGTCATCAAGCTCACGTAGCCGCGGGAGACGAACACCTCCGGTACGGAGGAGCGGCCTCACTTCGGTCCGGAACCCGCACGGGTAGGAAAACCGGAGCCCCGACAGGGACTCCGGTTTTCCGGTGCTGCTGTGGATGCTCGGTCAGGTTCGAGCGGGCTGTGCGTCCCGCGGCGCGGAGGTTTCGCTGAGGTTGCGGCCCATGGTCTCGGGGGCGAGAACCTGGGAGACCGTGGCACCGACGACGCAGATGCCGGCGGCGATCACCATCGTCGTCCCGCCGCCGAGGTTGTGCATCGACCAGGGCAGCAGGAACGTGCCCAGGCCGGCGCCGATGCGGCTGAACGCGGTCGCGAAACCGGTTCCCAGGCCACGAATCTCGGTCGGGAAGATCTCGCCCGGGTACACGCCGGTCAGTGCCGTGCACATGGCGTTCGCGAATGCGAAGACCAGGAAGGCGATCAGCACCACCGCGGGCGGCGCCGACGACCAGAGTCCGATGACCAGCAAGGCCGCCGCGCACACCCACTGCTGCGGGATGGTCAGCTTCCGGCGCCCGATGCGTTCGATGAGAACGACCGAGACCACGACACCGACGAGGGCGAGTCCGTTGACGCCGATGGCGCCGACGAGTCCGTCGCCGAGGCCGTAGTCCGACAGCACGCTGGCGGCGAAGGTAGCGATCGCGAAATACGGTGCTACGCAGCAGAACCAGAAGACCGAGATGAAGATCGTGGCCCGCCGGTATGCCGGGGTGAACAGCATCCGGAACGTGCCCTTGCGGGTGGGTTCGTTGGTGATGTCGACGACGTCGGTCGGGTCCTCGAGGTACGCGTGCGCGATGGCCGTCGCTTCCTCCGTGCGACCCTTGTTCATCAGCCATCGCGGGGATTCGGGCATGCCCAGCCGTGCCAGGAACAGGATCACCGCCGGAACGGTGCTGGTGCCGAGGATGATGCGCCAGTCGAGGGACCACACGGTGCTCATCACGTAGCCGATGACGAAGGCGAGCACGAATCCGATGTACCAGGCGACCTCGCACAGGGACAGGAGTTTGCCGCGCAACCGGCGGGGCGAGAACTCGGCGAGCAGGGGCCAGCCGACCGAGTAGTCGGCACCGATCGCGATGCCCATCAGTAGCCGGACGGCGAACAGTTGCCACGCCGAGTCGACGAAGAACTGCAGGACCGAACCCGCGATGAAGATCGCGAGGTCGATCGCGAACAGTGGCTTTCGGCCGAGTTTGTCGGCCAGCCAGCCGCCGAGGGGGCCGCCG
>JBCEBZ010000175.1:0-5187 GCA_039206675.1 Rhodococcus sp. (in: high G+C Gram-positive bacteria)
GTTGTACAGCGCGTGAGGACCGCTGGTGGATCCGCTTTCAGAGACACGCGCCGACTGCCGTCGGCCCACAGACCTGGGCATAACCGCGCGCCGGCAGTGGCCAGAGCCGGGCGAGACCGTATTCGGCGACGTGCCGGCTCGGGGACTTCTAGGGTGGTCAGCACATGACTACAGCAGAAACGTTGTTGGCCGGTCCCCGGGGGCGGCGGATGCTGCTCGCCTACGCGAGGGGCGCCGAACGAACTCTGCAGCCCGAGTTCGACAGTGACTCGTTTGATTACGCGGTATCCCTGGCGTCGTATCACCTCGAGTCCGGTCGAGAAGGCGCACGCGTGCTGTTCGGGCCCGGCGCGGAACAGGCTCGGCGGAGCGTCCTCACTGCAGACGATGTGGCGCATCGCCTGTCCCAGGTGCCGCTTCCCGCGGTGACGGCGGTGGCACTGCGCTCGGCCCTCGCCGACGCGGTGGACGCGGCGCGCTACTGGCAGGACCCGGAGGGTGAAGACATCCTCGTCGCCGACGAGCCTGTGCGGCGTGAGCTTCGACGGGTCGCCGAGCACATCGCACGATCCCCACATTCCCGGTGGTGGACGACAACGCCCGCTGCGACCGATCAGTGGGTGGTCGGCTAGAGTGAGGACGGTACGGATTCGGGTGACTCGACGACCGCGGAACTGTTGGGTGACTACCGTGATCGGACTGCCGCGGAGGAAGTGCGAGCGGCACGTGATCGTCCGGCGGATCCGTCGGCGAACTGGTCCGGTTGGTGGTGGTCGACTCCTCCTACGCGGTGTTCGACCCGGTTGCTGTTCGACGGGACGCCGGCCGGTGTGTGGTTCGTCGAGGACAGCATGGGGTGCGAGCGGGCCACCGGACGTCGAGTGAACATCCCCGCCCGTGCTCGCGTGTACGAGGTCGACGGTGCGCCGGCGTGGGCGGAACTGTGCAGACAGTTCCCCGTCGAGGTCACCGCGCAGAAGCGACACGATTGGTACCGCACCACCGGACGAGCGGGGCGATGGGTCATTCCCGACTGGCCGCGGGTCGCCGAACGGTATGAGGGGGTGCATCTGACCGCGGCGGGATACCTCGCCGCGGCGGGCACCGCGATCGCCGTCGACGGCGACTCTGCGAGTGTCATTGCGGGATGGGCGCCCGACAGCACCTACTGGCTCACCGACACCGTCGAACTCGACAGGGACGATTCCCGGACCTGGGTGTGCGACACCAGCGGGAGGCATCCTTCCTGGGACGAAGAAGCACACCATTGAGGACAGATCGGTATGTGGATCGATGACCGGTCACCGATCCGCTTACGCGGAACCCGGGAATGGTGCAGGTCGCCGCCGATGGGTGATCGGTCGGCTTACCGTGAGCGTGAGCGTGATCGGAACCGCCGGGGACTTATCCAGTGGAGGGACGATGGCTGCGAAGTTCGAGCTGGTCAGGGACACCGCTGGCCGGTCCCGGTTTCACCTGAAGGTAGCCGGCGGCGGGATCATCGCGGCCAGCCGGGGCTCCACCTCGATGGCGGCGGCAGGACTGGATGCTTCGGCGCCGAAGGGGAGGGGAGGGCTGTGAACGGTGAGACCGCGTGGCCTGAGGTGTTGGTGCGGATGGTCGACGGCCCCGGCCGCGTGATCAGCGTGCGCGGCACGATCCGAAGCCGCAACGGTCGCCATCAGCCTGGAAATTTCGGAGGCTGGGCGACTGTGGGTGACCAGGCGCGACCGCAGTTCACCGGTAGCTTCAGCCGCGCCCGCGAGACCATCCATCATGTCTGGCGCACCGGCCCGAAGGTGCGGGTGGAAGATCCGAATGGTCACCCGGTGCTGATCAGTGATGGCCGACGCAGCTGGAGCTTCACCAGAGGCGACCTTCCCGTCGAGGGCCCCGCCTCCGCGGTGCGTTTCGAGGGCAACGGTACCTATCTGTTGGACTGGCGGTCCGCGACCGAGTTCACCAAGGCCGGCTACCGCGAACCCGTTGGTGCGGTGGAGCACGTCACGTTTCTGGGCCGGCCGGCGTGGACGTTCGAGCTTGCCCCCGCCCACCTCGAACCGCACACTCTGCGCCTGGTCGTTGACGCCGAGACCGGGATCGTCCTGCAGCAACGCTACGACGCAGTCGATGCCGTCGACGATTGGACCGTGTTCGCGGTCGACGAGCCGCTCGATGACGCCCTTTTCGCCTGGAGGGGCCCCTCCCTGTCCGCCGAGGAGGAGGCGGCCCGCGAACGCACCGGGCACGAGGACGAACGCGCCCGACGCAGACAGTGGTTTCGCACCCACGTCACCGACCAGCCGTTGACCACCACCGTGCAGGTGGACCTCGACGTGCAATGGGTGCACACCTACGACGACGACACCGGTGCGTTCGAGGCCAGCATCGGCGGCGACCATGTCGGCCGAGGATCGTTGGCCCGCCGACCTCGATCCTCCGAGCCTTGGGATCTGCGCTGGGGCGGTGACCTCCACCGCTGGTCCACTGCCGACTTCGACTGGCAGATCTCCCTCCATGATGTCACGCTGAGCCCGGACCGACTCCAGCAGCTCCAAACCCGATTACACCCCGGCGAACCCGCCACCGACTACACCGCCGGGTGAGCACGAACTCAGCACTACCTGGCCTGGTTACGTCACCGGAATCCGAACCTGCACTGGGACGAACGAACCTGCACTGGGACGAAGCAGTGTCCAGCGCAGTGCCGACGGCACGTCGGCACGCCTGTCCGTAAGGATCCCTGACCGGCACAGGGCATCGAGGTGACGTCAACCGACCTCGAGCGCACCCGGCAGGTCGGCCAACCTGCCGTGATCGACGCTCGGCCGCCGAAAGTTGGTGTGCCGCCGTGAGTCGATCGGGCAGCATGGGGTGGTGACAACGCTACGGATCCTTGTTCCGGAGTACTTGATCATGGATGGGATGGTGGAGTTTCCGGAGGTCGGTGCCTCCGTCGAGTACGCACTGGAGTTCCAGCCCGCTGCGCCGGACACACACCCAGATGCCAGCACCGAGATCGACGCACAGGTCGAACTTGTGAACGACGGCAGGGCATCGGCGGGATGGACCGATCCGGAGGGGCGCGCCAGACCAGGAACATTTTCGATGCTGGCGCGCTGGGACGGCTGTTGCGCCCACCTCACGTCGACCACCGCCTACTCGGGCGCCGTCAGGTTGGTCGGGATGCTCGAAGCCGACTTTCCCGCGCTGGTGCCGGATGAGGCACGTGTCCGCGGCACGGTGACGCGACGCCGGATGATCACACGGACCAGCGCACCGGTTCCGTACGGACAGCACTCTCAGGAGTGGACCGACACCCTCGGCCCACCGATCGCAGAAGCGACCGGCTTCCGATCGGGGCTCGTGCCCGCGGAGCCCACTACTGACCGAGCGCCGCGAAGTGGCTGGGTCGCGATGGTTCCCCCGGCGGACCGCCCAGGGGTTCGGGACGTCGGCGTGCTTGTCGATCTCGAGGTATCCAGGGAACGGGCATGATCGTTGCGAGTGCACTCGACTGATCGACCACTCGTCGACCGAATACGGGCGGAGCAACGCAGAGCGAGTCGACCAGCGTCTGGGATCATGGAACCTTCCGGAGGGGGTGCGAATTGTCGAACGACAGGAGCCGACGATGCGCCGAATCGAGGGGGTGGTCCACTCGGAAAACAGCAACTTCTTCGTGTTCGACGATCTCTTCGGAGCGCAGGCGTCGACGCTCGACTACACCGGGGATTTTCTGCTTCCGGGGCAAGGCGTGCTGGCTATCACCACCGAAGTCGGAACCGGTCCGGTAGAGGTGACCGTGGAGGTGCATGACGATGCGCCGAGCGAGGACCCGACCCCTCAGGACTGGGATAGAACAGCGGAAACCAGCTATCACACCAACAACGGGTCCCAGCGGATCCGGGACGGAGACTTCGGGTCGAACCTGGGCGAGCTCGACGAAATTCTCACCGAGCCCGGACCCGCCACGGTTTTCGTGCGCGCATTCCGTTGGGCAGCCCATGCTGACCGCCGCGAGCGGTTCCTCCTGCAAATCTGGTCGCGGAAGGCAGCGGAGGAGCCCTCCCGTGCACAGGCGGACTACGGAGCGGACTATGTCGGATCCCATGGCGAGTACCGCACCCGTCTCCCGCCGCAGCCCGGTAGCACCTTCGGCTCCGACGACCAGGCAGAGAGCTGTGACCACCTCGCGGGCCCCTCAGGTGGGTATTTCCATGTGCAGTACGGCCATCCACCTGCGGCACCGACTGACGATCGGTAGCCGTGCGCCGATCGACTTGCGGTCAGCTCCTGTGGCAGGGGCGCCCACCTCAGAAGTGCTTTTTGCGACCGGAACCACCGCCCAGGGAGATGATTCCGGCCCGGAGTACCTCCGGCGGAGGGAGCTCCAAGTACGTCGTGACTGGGTCCAGCCCGATCGCCGGCCAGGCCGTGACAAGGGGGAGTTCGGTGACGGCGGGTAGCGGGGAGACCTCGAACGAGTACTCGCGCCGATACGTGTTCTCTTGCCGATGGAACCCCTCAGTGCTGCGACGGGGAACGGGCTGAAGGACAGAATCGTCGAGAGCCCGCAGCTGCAGTCGTTCACCCACCCATTCCCCGCGGCGACGCTCGCCAGTCACCGGGTCGATCTCAGCCGGCGCCTGGAACTGTTGTCTCATGGCCTCGGCGTGGGTTCCGGAGGCTACCGCGACGACCGCGATGTCCAGGCCGGATGAATAGGCCACGATCGATCGCAGTCCCACCACGATTCCCGGAGCCCGGGCGAGGACTCGCGGGCCGTGGGCCAGCGCACCCATCTCCATCGCGTCGGGAGGCACGACACGTTGCGGCCAGGTCATCATGTGAGCGTGACACATGCCGTTGGTACCGAACTGTCGAATCCGGCGCGTGCTTTCGCGCCGACTCTCTGCCGCTCAGGGCGACCGTCGTTGTCCGGTTGTGGTTGACCGAGATCGTGTCCGCACGCGGAAGGCCGACCGGCACGTCCCGAAAGCCGGCGGCGGGCGATAGGTACTGGGTCAGTGCCAGGAGTTCCACCAGAGAACGATGGGCACCAGCCAGGGGGTCCACACCATCGAGCTGCCACCCAACCCATACGGGGGGATCGGAATCACCGTCATCACCTCCGGGTTAGTTGAATGGAAGCGACTGCCACCACCGCACTGCGTTCCCCAGTGC
>JBCEBZ010000176.1:0-20235 GCA_039206675.1 Rhodococcus sp. (in: high G+C Gram-positive bacteria)
GGACCACCGACACGGTGCGCCCCGCCTTGGCCCGTTCGAGTTCGGCGATGCTCCACGACGGCTGGTCCCAGCTGTTCGCCTCGGCCCAGGAGCGCGGGGCGCGCTCCTCCGCCACCATCGTGCGGGCCGCCCGGGCCCCCACGGCACTCACGCCAGCCCCCGCACCGTGCGGGACGGGGCGCGCCGGCCCTGAATCGCGGCCACCATGTCCACCACTCGACGCGTGGGGGCAACTTCGTGGACACGGAAGACTCGGGCGCCTCCTGCGGCGGCCATAGCTGTCGCTGCCAATGTTCCCTCCAACCGCTCGACGAGATCTACCCCTAGAGTCTCCCCGACGAAGTCCTTGTTGCTCAGCGCCATGAGCACTGGCCATCCCGTATTTACAAGATCTTCCACTCGCCGCAACAACTCGAGCCCGTGATAGGTGTTTTTCCCGAAATCGTGGGTCGGGTCGATGAGGATCGAGTCGGCGGGCACACCCAGCCGGGCCGCGTTCTCGGCGGCCGACACCACTTCCTCGAGGACGTCCGCGACGACGTCGGAGTAGCGGACACGGAACGGCCGGGTCCGCGGGACCGCTCCCCCGGTGTGCGAACAGACGATGCCGGCACCCGTCTCCGCGGCCACCTCGACGAGCGCCGGGTCGGCGCCGGCCCACGTGTCGTTGATCAGGTCGGCGCCCTCGGCGACGGCCAGCCGGGCCACGTCGGCGCGCCAGGTGTCGACGCTGATGAGCAACTCCGGATAGCGCCCGCGGATCGCGGCGACGAACGGCACCACACGCCGGATCTCCTCCGCCGAGTCGACGACGTCGCCCGGACCGGCCTTCACGCCGCCGATGTCGACGAGGTCGGCGCCCTCGTCCACGGCCCGCTCGACCGCCGACATGGCCGCGGAGTCGGTGAACGTGGCACCGCGGTCGTAGAACGAATCGGGTGTCCGGTTCACGATGGCCATCACCAGCGCGCGGTCGACCGCCACGGGCCGCCCGCACAGCGTGGGGGACGGACGGTCGGGCGCGGGCGGTACGTCTCTCTCGGCCATGTCCCAATATTGGCATGGGCGCCTTCGGCACCCGTGAGTACTTGTTAACCGCCCGCGGTTGACAAGTACTCACGGGCGCGGCAGCGCACCCTTCGCCACTTCCTCGACGTACCCGTCGTAGGAGGGCTTGTAGCCACCGCTGCGGCCGGACAGCACGTGCAGCGTGTCGGTGTCCTCGACGCCGTAGCCCTCCTTGCGGAGTTCCACCTTGCGGCTCTTGAACGTCGACGTCTGTTCCAGCGAGTCGACGACGCGGACGAACAGCGGCACCGCGTACGACGGCAGCCGTGAGAACAGCAACTCCGCCACGCCCGAGCCGTCGAAGTCCTCGTTCTCGTGCAGCGTCACCGCCGCCATCCCGGCGCGACCGTCGGTCCCGGGGATCTCGACGCCGTACACGACGGCGTGCTCGACCGCCGGATGTGCGAGGAGCGCGCCCTCGACCTCGGTGGTCGCGACGTTCTCCCCCTTCCAGCGGAACGTGTCGCCGAGCCGGTCGACGAACGCGACGTGTGACCAGCCCTGCCGTCGCACCAGGTCTCCGGTGTCGAACCAGCAGTCGCCGTCGTCGAAGGCGTCGCGGACGAGTTTCTTGTTCGTGGCGTCCTCGTCGGTGTAACCGTCGAAGGGCGCCCGGTCCGTCACCTTCGACAGCAGCAGGCCCACCTCGCCGGTGGCCACCTTGCGCAGTGTGCCGTCGGAGTGCCGCCGCGGCGAACCGTTGTCCTCGTCGTACTCGACCACGGCGTGCGGGAGGGGGCAGATGCCTGCCGTCCGATCGACGTTGAGCGCGTTGACGAACGCGATGTTGCACTCGCTGGCGCCGTAGAACTCGGCCACCCGGGAGATGCCGAACCGGGTGGTGAACTCGGACCAGATCTCCGGGCGGAGCCCGTTGCCGACCATCAGCCGGACGGCGTTGTCGCGGTCGCCCGGCTTCTCGGGCTGATTCAGCAGGTACCGGCACAGTTCACCGATGTACGTGAACGCGGTGGCCCGGTTCAGTGCGACGTCGTCCCAGAACTTGGACGCCGAGAACTGCTTGCCCAGCGCGAGTGTCGCGCCCGACCCCAGCACCGACGACAGCGACACCGTCAGCGCGTTGTTGTGATAGAGCGGCAGGCAGCAGTAGAGGACGTCGCTGCCGCGTAGCCGGACCCCCATGTTGCCGAGCCCGGACATGCTCTTGAGCCAGCGGAAGTGACTCATCAGGCTGGCCTTCGGCAGTCCCGTGGTGCCGGAGGTGAAGATGTAGAAGGCCTTCTCCCGGGCCTGGATCTGCTCACACACCTCGGGGTTGCCGTCGGCGGCCTTCTCGGCGCGCCGGTCGAGGTCCTCGAAGTACACCACCGACGCCGCTGCGGGCGGTTCGTCGAGCGAGCCCACGGCCTCGCCGCACGTCTCGGACACCACGAGGACGCGGCTGCCCAGCAGCGAGATGCTGTGCGCGAGCACGTCTCCGCGCTGATTGTGGTTCAACATCCCCGCGGTGGCACCGAGTTTGACGGCGGCGAGTGCGATGAGCAGCGTCTCGGGGGCGTTCTTACCCAGAATTCCGACGACGTCCCCGCGAGACACACCGAGATCGGCGAGCACGTGGGCGTAACGGTTCACGCGGATGTTGGCGTTCCGGTAGCTCAGCGAGTCGCCCTCGAACCGCAGGAACGTGCGGCGCGGGTGCGCCGCGGCGGCGCGCTGGAAGACCAGGCCGATCGACTCCTTCGCGTCGGGGGTCCGGAGGAGTCCGAGGACCCCCTTCGCCATGGTCGGCAACTCCGGGATCATGGCGGGCAACCGCCTCGCCACATCGACTACACCGATCGTCGAACGTGCTTCAGAACGCATGACTTCCCCTCAGGCCTGCAGTATGAATCAGGTCACCTTACTGCACGGTAAGAACGTGGCGCCACGACAGCGCCTCAGCGGACACAGGCGTCCAGCGCCTCCCCGACGTCGGTCCGGACGAGCAGCCTGTCGAGGGCCCGCTGCGCCACGAAGCCGCCGCCCCGCAGACCGTCGATCCAGTCCAGCAGGCCCGTGTAGTGGCCGTGCGGATCGAGCAGGACGACCGGCTTCTCGTGCATGCCGAGGTAGCCCGCGGTCCAGGTTTCGAACAGCTCCTCGAGCGTGCCGATGCCGCCGGGCAGCGTGACGAATGCGTCGGCCCGGTCCTCCATGACCTGCTTGCGCTGGCGCATGGTGTCGGTGACGACGAGTTCGTCGGCGTCGACGTCGGCGACTTCCCTGTGTACCAGGGCTTTCGGAATGACCCCGACGGTGATCGCCCCGGCCGCGCGGGCAGCCTCGGCCACCGCGCCCATCATCGAGACGTTGCCGCCTCCCGACACCAGTTGCCAACCGCGCTTTCCGATTTCGGTGCCCACCCGGGCCGCGAGTTCCAGGAAGTGGTCGTCCACCGGCCCGGAAGCGCAGTAGACGCACACCGAGAACGGCTGCGGGGGAACAGTTTCCCGGTTCACCACTGGTCCTCCGTTCCGAGCAGGGCAGCCTCGTCGACACCCTGCTGTGATTTGACGATGATCTGCACCGCCTCCTCGACACTGTCCGTGACGTGCAGCAGGTTGACGTCGCCCTCCGAGATCTTGCCGCTGCGTTCGAGGGTCCCGCGGATCCACGCCACCAGTCCGGACCAGTACTCGGTGCCGAACAGGATGATCGGGAACCGGGTGACCTTGCGCGTCTGCACCAGGGTCAGCGCCTCGAACAGCTCGTCGAGCGTCCCGAAGCCGCCGGGCAGGCAGATGAATGCCTGCGAGTACTTCACGAACATCGTCTTGCGGGCGAAGAAGTACCGGAAGTTGATACCGAGGTCGACCCACTCGTTGAGGCCCTGCTCGAACGGCAACTCGATGCCGAGGCCGATGGAGTATCCACCCGATTCGCTGGCACCGCGGTTGGCGGCCTCCATGACACCGGGGCCGCCGCCGGTGATGACGGCGTATCCGGCCTCGGCCAGGCGTGCACCCAGCGCCCGTCCCGCCTCGTACTCGGGGTGACCGGGCTCGGTGCGGGCGGACCCGAACACGGTGACCGCACGCGGCACCTCGGCGAGGGCGCCGAACCCTTCGACGAACTCGCTCTGGATCCGCAGGACCCGCCACGGGTCGGTGTGCACCCAGTCGGTCCGCCCCCGCTCGTCGAGCAACTGCTCGTCGGTGGTGGTCTCGTCCTTGCGGGCGCGCCTCAACTGCACCGGACCCCGGTGCTTCACGGACGAGGACTTCCGCCCGTAATTGTTCTTCTCGGGTGCCATGCGCCCCAGGCTAACGGGTGGCCCGTTCGGGGCGCCGGGCAGTCACGGGGTGCTCAGATAGGCGCGGAGCACGGCCGCCACGTCGGTGATCTGCTGGACGGGGACGTGCTCGTCCCGCTTGTGCGCGAGGTTCGGATCGCCGGGACCGTAGTTGACGGCCGGGATGCCGAGGGCCGAGAACCGGGACACGTCCGTCCACCCGTACTTGGCGCGGAACTCGCCGCCCGCCGCCTCGATGAGGGCCGCGGCCGCCGGATCCGTCAGCCCCGGGAGGGCACCCGGCGACAGGTCCGTGACCTCGAAACCCAGCTCGAGGCCGTCGAAGACCTCGCGCACGTGGTCGACGGCCTGCTCGGCGCTGCGGTCGGGCGCGAAGCGGAAGTTCACGTCCATCTCCGCGGCGTCCGGGACCACGTTGCCCGCGACGCCGCCGGCGATCCGCACGGCCGACAGCCCCTCCCGGTACACGCAGCCGTCGATGTCCACCGACCGCGCCGTGTAGTCCGACAGTCGCTGCAGTACCGGGGCGAACCGGTGGATCGCGTTGTCGCCGAGCCACGACCTCGCGGA
Source organism: Rhodococcus sp. (in: high G+C Gram-positive bacteria) (assembly GCA_039206675.1). Taxonomy (GTDB): domain Bacteria; phylum Actinomycetota; class Actinomycetes; order Mycobacteriales; family Mycobacteriaceae; genus Rhodococcus_F. Next base: position 4,892 of record JBCEBZ010000176.1, read on the forward strand.
GTGCGCGCGGGTGCCGCGGGTGGTCAGCGTCACCCGCAGCGTGCCCTGGCAGCCCGCCTCGATGAGCCCGCCCGTCGGCTCGCCCAGGATCGCGACGTCCGCGCGCAGCCACTCGGGGATCTCGCGTTCGATCCGTCCGAGCCCGTTGTGGACGGCCGCGATCTCCTCGCAGTCGTAGAACACCAGCGTCAGGTCGTGAGCGAGGTTCTCCACGGTGGCCGCGAGGTGCAGGAACACCGCGTCGCCCGATTTCATGTCGACCGTTCCACACCCGTGCAGCAGGTCGCCCTCACGCCGGGAGGGCACGTTGTCCGCGATCGGCACGGTGTCGAGGTGCCCGGCGAGCATCACCCGGCTCTTCAGTCCCCGATCGGTGCGGGCGAGGACCGCGTTGCCGTTGCGGATGACCTCGAACCCGGTGGTCTGTTCCCGCAGCGCCGACTCGACGGCGGCGGCGATCGCCGACTCGTCGTGGGAGACGCTCGGGATGTCCACCAGCGCGGCGGTGAGGTCGATGGGATCGGCGTGGAGGTCGAGTGTGCTCACGCGTCCACCCTAGGCCGACCCGTCTGCACGGCATCGCTACCCGTCGAAGCCACCCGGGATCTCGTAGATCGCACCGTCGAATCCGATGCGGAACAACCGTCCCGCGGAGAAGCCGCCGGACCCCTGCCCGTAGACGACCATGCTCGACGTCGGCAGTCCCGACGCCAGCACGCAGTACTGCCCCGGCGCGTCGACGCGCCAGATCTCGCCGCGCACGTTGGCCGGGACCACGGGACGTCCCCGCGAATCCAGGGTCAGGCCGTCGGGTGCCGCGAACGTGTCGAGACCGGACAGGTCGAGGATGTTTTCGGGGGCTGACGGGTTCGCGATCGGGATCCGGCTCACGCCCGGGTTCACGAACGTCCGCGACACGTAGAGGTACCGGTCGTCCACACCGAGCACCGCGCCGTTGGCGCTGGGCAGCGTCGCCCAGTTCGGTTCGACCCGCCCGTCGGGGAACACCCGCCCGATCCGGGTTCCGAAGTCGTTCGTGGCGTACGCGGTCCCGGCGGCGTCGACGTCGAGTCCGTTCGCCGCGCTCAGGCCCGACGCGAAGGGTGTGAGCGTGCCGGTGGCGGTGTTCAGCTTCGCGATCGCGCCCGGGCGCAGGATGTCGCCGAGGAGGACACGGGCGTCGGCGCCGTACCCCACCAGCAGTGATCCGTCGGACGCCCAGGCGAGGGCGCCCGCGCCGCCGCCGCCCGGCACCGTCGCGATGGGAACCGCGGGTGCTCCCGGCGCGTCGAGGCGGAACACCCGCCCGCTGACGAGGTCCGTCGTGTAGAGCCGGCCGCCGCCGTCCACGGCGACACCCTCGAGCGCGGCACCCGGCACGCGCCCCACGAGCACCGGTGGCTGACCTGCGCCCGGGCACACCGGTGCGGCGGACGCGGTCTGCGGGACCGCCACCGACACCACCCCGGCGAGCAGCGCGCCCGCGGTCACGGCCCGCAGGCCGCGGCTCGTGACTCGACCCCACTCCGAAATACGCATTGCCACGACCTTTCCCGGTGTCCCACACGTGCCCCGAGCATGGTCCCCCACGAGCCGCGAGCCCGCTCGGTTTCGAATCGATCACGCCCAGATAACGACCGCTCGAGGATGCCCGAGTAATGAGGCAGTAACCTCTACTGCCGTGAGCACACAGGGAGCATCAGCAGTAGGCATCGCCAACGTGACCGTCGGCGGCACGGTCCTCGACACCTGGTTCCCGGCGCCGGAGCTGGGAACGTTCGACACAGCGGGCACCGTGCGGATCGAGGGTGGCGACATCCCCTCCGATCTGGCACTTCTCGCCGGACCCGACGAGGCCCGTGAGGTCGACCAGGTCGTGGTGCGCACCACCATCGCCGACCTGTCCGCGCCGCCGGCCGACGCCCACGACGCCTACCTGCGCCTTCACCTCCTCTCGCATCGCCTGGTCGCCCCGCACGGCGTCAACCTCGACGGACTGTTCGGGTTGCTGTCCAACGTGGTGTGGACCAACTTCGGTCCCTGCGCCGTCGAGGGCTTCGAGAAGGTGCGGTCCCGCCTGCGGATCCGCGGCGTCGTCACCGTGTTCGGTGTCGACAAGTTCCCGCGCATGGTCGACTACGTCGTTCCGTCGGGCGTCCGCATCGCCGACGCCGACCGGGTCCGTCTCGGCGCCCACCTGGCGAGTGGCACCACCGTGATGCACGAGGGCTTCGTCAACTTCAACGCGGGCACGCTCGGCAACTCGATGGTCGAAGGCCGTATCTCCGCGGGCGTCGTCGTCGACGACGGATCCGACGTGGGCGGCGGCGCCTCGATCATGGGCACCCTGTCCGGTGGCGGCAAGGAGACCATCTCCGTCGGCAAGCGCTGCCTGCTCGGCGCGAATGCCGGTCTCGGCATCTCCCTCGGCGACGACTGCGTCCTCGAGGCCGGTCTCTACGTGACCGCGGGCACCAAGGTGACCGGCCCGGACGGCACCGTCGTGAAGGCCAAGGAACTCAACGGCCAGTCCAACCTGCTCTTCCGTCGCAACTCGGTGTCCGGGGCCGTCGAGGTCGTGCCGTGGAAGGGCACCGGCGTGGAATTGAACGCCGCTCTGCACGCCAACGACTGACGCTGTGAGCGGTTCGCGAACGCCCGGCACCACGGCCGATTCGACCGGCGCCCTCGGCCGGGGCCTGAAGGTCCGTCACCTCACGATGATGGGCCTCGGTTCCGCGATCGGTGCCGGGCTGTTCCTCGGTACCGGTGTCGGCATCGCGACCGCCGGTCCCGCCGTCCTCGTCTCGTACCTGCTCGCCGGCATCATCGTCGTCTTCGTGATGCGGATGCTCGGCGAGATGGGAGCGGCGATCCCGGCCAGCGGATCCTTCTCGCACTACGCGCGGATCGGCATCGGCGACTGGGCCGGATTCGTGATGGGCTGGCTCTACTGGTTCATGCTGATCATGGTGCTCGGCGCCGAGATCACGGGCGCGGCGGGCATCGTGAGCGGCTGGCTGCCCGGGGTGCCGCAGTGGGTGGTCGCCCTCGCGTTCGTGATCTTCTTCGCGGCCGTCAACCTCGCGAAGGTCAGCAATTTCGGCGAGTTCGAGTTCTGGTTCGCGGCCATCAAGGTCACCGTCATCATCGGGTTCCTGGTGATCGGTGTGCTGCTGGTGTTCGGCCTGCTCCCGGACACCGAACCGGTGGGCACGACCAACCTCTTCGGGCACGGCGGGTTCATGCCGGAGGGCTTCGCCGGTGTCGCCGCGGGACTGCTGGTGGTGGCGTTCGCGTTCGGCGGCATCGAGATCGTCACCATCGCCGCCGCCGAGTCCGAGGACCCGGAGCGGTCGATCGCAGTGGCGGTGCGCAGCGTCGTCTGGCGCATCAGCGTCTTCTACCTCGGTTCGATCTCGATCATGGTCCTCGTCCTTCCCTGGGACTCGTCGGACCTGAAGAGCGGGCCGTTCGTGGCCGTTCTGAACCAGGCGCACATCCCGTACGTGGCCGGGTTCATGGAACTCGTCGTCGTGGTGGCGCTGCTGTCGGCTTTCAACGCCAACATCTACGGCACGTCGCGGATGGCGTATTCGCTGTCCCGGCGCGGCGACGGTCCCGCGTTCATGGCCCGGATCTCGAACTCCGGGGTGCCGCTCAACGCGGTGCTGCTGTCGGTGTTCTTCGGTTTCGTCAGCGTGCTGCTCAACTGGTGGCTGCCGGACGACCTGCTGGGGCTGCTCCTGAACGCCGTCGGTTCGGCGCTGCTCGTCATCTGGATCTTCATCGTCGTCTCCCACCTGAGGCTGCGCCCACGGCTCGAACGCGAGGGCAAGCTGACGGTGCGGATGTGGTTGTTCCCCTGGCTCAGCTATCTCACGCTCGCGATGCTCGCCGGTTTCGTCGTGCTCATGCTCTTCGACACCGACGCCCGCACCCAGCTGATCTCGACGTGCGTGCTGTTCCTCGTCATCGCGGCACTCGGCGTGCTGAACACCCGGCTGCGGAGGCGCGCCCGGACCGTGTGACCTTCGGGCCGGGCACTCACCGGTCGGGCTCCCGTCCCGGATCTCCGGAGGAGCGCGCCGCGTGGGCGAGGACCTGCGGGCCGGTCACCAGCGCCTTCCGCCACGGCGCGACACCGTCGATCTCGATCTCGATCGACAGGCTCAGCACGGTGCGGATCAGCACGATCACACCGAGGACGGCGGCATCGGTCAGCGACGGCGTCGAGGTGACGGTCTTGACGATGTCGGCCGCGACGAGCAATTCCAGCCCGAGCAGGATCGCGCCGCCGAGCGACTCCCGCAGGGTCTTGAACGCCCGGGCACCGTCACCGGTCCGCTTCCAGGCCCGGACGGCGAGGACGAACGCGAAGACGAACCCGAGAACCATCGACGAGACACCGAGCACTTCGAACAATTCGGTCGCGAACTCGAAGAACCTGACAGTGTCCATGTGTGAGCGTTCCTGTTCCGGAGGATGTTCGCGGTGGCTGCCTACCCGTACCACGCATCACGGTAGGCGCTAGCTGCGGCCGCGGGCGGCCAACGCGTTGACGAACACGTTGGCGATGTCGGCGGGATCCTTCGCGACGTAGCTCGACCCTCCGGTCACCCGCGAGATCTCGGCGAGCGTGGCCGCGTCGGCGTCGTCGGTGATGCCGATGGTCACGACGATTACGGGCCGGGCCGGGTCCATCTCACGCTCGAGGATGCCGAGGAGCTGTTCCTTCGTGATGGAGTCCGGGTCCTCGTTGGCGCCGTCGGTCAGGATGATCACGCTGTTCACCGCGCGCGGGTCGTAACTGTCCTGCACCGCCCGGAACGCGGCGAGCGTCGTGTCGTACAGGCCGGTGCCGCCGCCGATCAGCCCCTCGACCTTCCCCGCCTGCCGCGCCATCAGCTCACGCTGCGTGAGCCCGTCGATCACGGTGTCGTAGCGGCGGATCGGGACCAGCTCCCGGTAGTCCTGCGGTCCCCCGCCGAGTCCCTGCGAGAACGCCCACAGCCCCGCGGACACGCTGTCCGGGAACATCGCGTTGCCGGCGAGGGCGGCATCGACGGTGAGATCCATGCGCGACCGGTTGCCGGCCGGGGTCTCCATCGACCCCGACACGTCGATCGCGACGAGCGTGCGGATCGGCAGCGCCATCAACGCCCACCCGCCCAGGGCGTCCTGCAACGGCGACTCGTCGTCGAGCGCGAGCTTGGTGACCCGGCCGACGCCGCGGCCGTCGGCCGGTGGACTCCCGTCCGGTCCGCGGAACCCGTGCTCCGCGAGCACGGCGCGGGCCTCCTCGCCGCCGAGGATCGCGGCGACGGCACGCGCCACCTGGGTGGCCTTGTAGTGCCGGTCCGGGGCCGGCGACGTGACGACGAGCGGGAAGTTCATGAAGTTGCTGCCCGTCGGGGGCACCGTCGCGGCGAGTGTGCGCGCGCCGTCACCGTCGGAGAATTCGAGCACGGACTGTTCGGTGGCGACGGCGACTCCACCGTTGTCCACGACGCCCTGCAGCATCTCCTCGCCGACGGGTTCGTCCGCGGTGCGCGCGCTTTCCTCCTGCGCGAGCGGGACCAGCGCCGCCCGCACCGTCCCCGCCGAGACGGGGTCGGCCTGGCCCTCGGCGAGTGCCGCGTTGATCGGTGCCTGCGCGACCCCGGTCACGAGGGGGTTGCCCAGCTGGATGTCCTTGATCTGCAGGGCCGCGAGCCACGTCGGCGACGTGGGGGCGTCCTCCACGCGGGAGGCCAGTACGACGGGCGAGGACGCGACCGACCCCGTCATGACCTCGACCGGTCCGGCCGCGGTGAGCGCCGCCTTGCCCACCCAGGCGCCGCTGTCGGGGATCCACAGGTCCGGGGCGTCGGTTCCCTTGCCGAGCCGTCCCGCGACCTCGCCGGACGTCGCGGCGCCGACGGCGACCCTCGCGCAGCCCAGGTCGGTGCTCTTCGCTTCGCCGAGGATGCCGTCGAGAGCGGGAGCGATGCCGGGGTCGGCGGCGAGCGTGTAGTCGGTGACCTGGTCGCAGTCGTCCGGCCAGGAACGCGCCGCCTGAACGACGACCACGACGGAGGCCACGAGCCCGATCACAGCGGCGGCGCACACCGCGTAGAAGACGGGTGAGCGCCCCTCCCGCTCCGCCCCCGCGCTCGAATGACGCCCTCCGGCCATCGCCTGCCCCCTCTAACAGTTCGGTCACGAGTCGACCGCCGACACACCAGCCCGAATATGATCCGGCCCACATCGTAGCGCCCGGTGCGCTGGACGACTTTGCGCTGGTGACGGGGTTTCCGCCCAGCGGCGCGAGCGCACCCGTCAGCGATCGGGTTGCTCGACCTCGAGCCTGCGCGCCACGAGCGCGGCCTGGATCCGCCGCAGCCCGGAGGGCCGGGTCGGGTCGCAGCCGGTCAACTGCGCCACCCGTTTGAGCCGGTAGTCCACCGTGTTGGTGTGAAGGTGCATCTGCTTCGCGGTGCGCTGCCGATTCAGATCGTGGCCGATGTGAACCTCGAGTGTCTCGATCAGTTCGGGTGAGCCCTGCAACGGTTCGAGGAGCCGGGCCAGGTGGGCCCTGCCCGGCCCGGGCCGGGTGAGCTGGTATTCGAGCGCCAGGTCGTCCATCTCGTAGAGACCCGGCGGCAGGGCCAGCTGATGGGCGAGGCCGAGGAGTTCGTGGACCTGGTCCGCCGCCGCGGGGATACCGGCGGTCCGGACCCGCGTCGCCGTGGCGGTGAGGGGAACCCCGGCGGCCGCTCCGATCCGGTCGAGCAGGGAGACCATCCACGCCCGCTCGGGCGAGCCCGGGAGCAGCAGCGTTCCGCCATCCGGGCTCAGCGAACAGAGCGCCACCCCACCCGCGGCGTCCGCCAGCTCGATCTGCAACCGGCGCAGTTTCTGCCGGGCGACGACGGCTTTGCGACGGTGGGTCACGGCCTCGGCGGGATGCGAGGGAATCGACAGCCCCAGCACCACGTACTCCTCGGCCAGCTCCACCCCCGCGTGCCGGGCCGCGGTTGCCGCCTTTCTGCCGCTGAGCAGCGCAGTGACGAGATTGACTGCGGCGCCGTCGCGTTCGCTGTTGACCGCTTCGAGTTCCTCCACATAGCTGGTCGTGGCGGCCACCGTCACGGATTCGAGGAGGGTGAACATCACCTTCTGGATGACCAGGAGTTCGGGTAGGTCTTCGTCGCGGGCGTTCGAGGCGACGAGGTCGCCGGCCTCGCGGATGCCTTCGTGGAGGATGCGGAGCACGAGTTTCAGCGGGAATCCCTCGCGGGCCCAGCGCGCGGAACTGTTGCGCACCTCCGCGAGGTCCTCGTCCGTCGGGCTGATGCCCTCGTCGAGCATCTGGATGCCGAGACCGAGGCAGACGATCGTGAAATCCATGACGTCGCTCTGCAGTTGTTCGCCGGGCAGCGAACCGCACGGAGTGACGTTGTCGGCGAAGTGCCGGACCAGTTTCTGTGCGACGGTCAGCGTGTCGCGCAGCGGGGCGGAGGCGGGCCTGCCGTCGACGAGGATCTGCGAACCCGCCCCCGGACTGGAATTCGTCATAGCTCTGACCACTCCCATAGGTGGATGACACCGAACTCCCGCATCATCGACATCACGCAAACATAACGAGGGTCCGCTTCTGTCACAGTTGTATCACGAAAGCACCCTGTCCAGGGCGAATACAGGAGATCCGTCGCACCGGAGTGAGGCACCCACTGCAGGGTGCCGGTCAGTTCTCCTCGGCGACCCGGACCACCAGCTTGCCGAAGTTGCTGCCCCGGAGGAGCCCGATGAACGCCGCGGGCGCGTTCTCGAGCCCGTCGACGACGTCCTCCCGGTACGCGAATCGGCCCTCCCGGATCCATCCGGACACGTCGCGCTGGAAGTCCGCGTACAACTCGGAGACGAACTCGTTCTGGATGAATCCGCGGATCGTGAGGCTCTTGACGAGCACCCGGGTGAAGAACCCGGGCAGCCGGTCCGGTCCCTCGGGAGCCTCCGTGTCGTTGTACTGCGCGATCAGGCCGCAGACGGGAACTCGCGCATACAGGTTGAGCAGCGGCAGTACCGCCGCGGCCACCGCGCCGCCGACGTTCTCGAAGTAGACGTCGATGCCGTCGGGGCACGCGGCGCGCAGTTCCTCGGTGAAGTTCGGGGACCGGTGGTCGACGGCGGCGTCGAATCCGAGTTCGTCGAGCAGGTAGGCGCACTTCTGCGGCCCGCCCGCGATCCCGACGGCCCGCGCGCCTCTCAGTTTCGCGATCTGCCCGACGGCGGAGCCGACCGGACCGCTGGCCGCCGCGACGACCACGGTCTCGCCCGCCTTCGGCTGCCCGATCTTCAACAGGCCGGAGTACGCGGTGAAGCCGGGCATGCCGAGCACCCCGACCGCGGTCGACAACGGTGCGGCGTCGCGGTCGAGTCTGCGGAGCTGGTTGCCGTCGACCACGGCGTGCGACTGCCAGCCCGCGTATGCGAGAACGTAGTCCCCGGCAGCGAAATCCGGGTGCCGCGAGTCGACGACCTGCCCGACCGTGCCACCGACCATGACCTCGTCGATCTCGACCGGGTCGGCGTACGACTCGGCGGCACTCATCCGGCCGCGCATGTACGGGTCGAGCGACAGGTAGATGACGCGGATCAGCACCTGGCCGTCGACCGGGTCGGGCAGGTTCACCGCCTCGAGCCGGAAGTTGTCGGCGGTGGGCGCGCCGTCCGGCCGGGAGGCGAGGACGATCCGGGTGCTCTGGACGATGCTCTCGACACTCACTGTGCGCCTGCCAATCCGTGTTGGGCCGGTATCGCCCGCCACCTTACCGATTTCAGAACAGCTGCTTCTTCTGCACCTTGCCCATCGCGTTGCGGGGAAGCGACTCGACGACGCGAATCTCGCGGGGCCGCTTGTGCACCGACAGTTCGGTGGCCACATGCTCGATCAGCGCGGTTTCCGACACGTCGTCCCCCACCACGAACGCCACGAGCCGCTGACCGAGGTCCGGGTCGGGGATGCCGACGACCGCCGCCTCCCGGACGCTCGGGTGGCCGAGAAGAGACGTCTCCACCTCGCCCGCCCCGACGCGGAATCCACCGGACTTGATGAGGTCCGTGGATTCGCGGCCGACGATGCGGTGGAACCCGCCCGGATCGATGACGGCGACGTCGCCGGTCTTGAAGAAGCCGTCGTCCGTGAACGATTCGGCGGTCGCGTCGGGCCTGCCGAGGTATCCGTCGAACAGCATCGGCCCGCGCACCTGCAGACCGCCGATGGATTCGCCGTCGTGGGGGACGGCGCCGCCACGCTCGTCGCGCAACCGGGTCTCGACGCCGCGGACCGGCACACCGACCCATCCCGGGCGGCGCTCGCCGTCGGCCCGGGTGCTGAGCGTGAGCATCGTCTCGCTCATGCCGTACCGCTCGACGAGCGCGTGCCCGGTCAGCTCCCGCACCTTCTCGAACACCGGGACCGGCAGCGGGGCGCTCCCCGACACGAGCAGTCGCGCACCCGACAGCGCACGCGCCGACTCGGGGTCGGCGGCAATGCGACTCCACACCGTGGGGACACCGAAGTACATCGTTCCCCGCGCCGCGGCGTAGGCCGCCGGGGTGGGTTTGACCGTGTGGACGAGCCTGCTGCCGATCCGCAACGGACCCAGCACGCCGAGGATCAGCCCGTGGATGTGGAACAGCGGAAGTCCTTGCACCAGAGTGTCGTTACCGGTCCACTGCCAGGCGTCCACGAGGGCGTCGAGGCCGGCGGCGATGGCCTTCCTGCTGATCAGGACTCCCTTCGGCGGTCCCGTCGTGCCGGACGTGTAGAGCACGAACGCGATGCTCGACTCGGGCGGTTCGGGGTAGCTGTGCCACGACCGGGCGTGGAGGCGCACCGGAACGACGGGCAGACCCGCCGCGTCTGCCGGCGCCTCACCGAGCCAGGCCTGCGCACCGGAATCGCGCAGGATGTGCTCGAGTTCGGCGGGGCCGGAATCGGGCGGCACCGGCACCGCGGTCACACCGGCGATGAGGCAGCCCACGACGGCGAGGACGGTGGTCGCGGTGGGGGTGGCGAGGATCGCGACCCGATCCGCGCGTGCCACCCGTTCGGCCACGGAGGTCGCCGCACCGAGCACGTCGGCGCGCGACAGGGTGGTGTCGCCGATCCGGATGGCGTCGGGAATGTCGTCGCCCCGGGCGACGGCCAGAGGATTCAGAGATCGCAGCAGCACATCGACAGCTTCTCACAGCGTCCGGACGGCCCCGGGCGGGTCTCCCGGCGGCGGGCTCACGGTGGCGAGTGCCGCACCCAGCAGGGCACCGGTCAGGACGGCCAGCCCGTGGGCGTCGTCGACCACCACCAGCAGGACACCGGCGAGCACGATGCCCCCGCTCGCGGCGAGGACCCGCCACTGTTTGGACTGCATCACCACCAGCCCCGCGAACGACGCGGCCAGCGCGAGCGTGGCCCCCGAATTGCCCGCGCCGGGCGACGGGAACAGGAACGCGGTGAACAGGCCGAAGATGATCTGGCTCGCCACGAACAGCAGTACGGCGCGGACTCCACCCCACACCCGCACCGCGAGCGGCGCCACCCAGGCGAGGACGAGCAGGTTCACCGCGGTTCCCGCCACTCCCCCGTCCTGCACCGCGACCGACGTGAAGATCCGCCACCACTGGTGGTCCCGGATCTGGTCGGGGTCACGCTCGAGGGCGTCGAGGACGGCGGGAACGGCGATCTGCAGCAGTGACGGCACGGCGATCAGCAGCCACAGCACCACCGCGGTGCGCGGCGGACGGGTGAGCCGGATTTCTCCGAGACGGGTCGACGCGAGCATCGTGGCAAGCACGAGAACGACGGCGAAGAGGACCGCACCGGTCCATCCGTCGCCCGAAGTCGTCACCGCGAAACCTTACAACGGCGATCCCCCACAGGAACGGTTCGGCGTTCAGTCCCGCGTGACCACCGAACGGAGGAAGAAGCGCAGGTTCGAGGGACGCTCGGCCAGTCGCCGCATGAAGTACGCGTACCACTGGCTTCCGTACGGCACGTACACCCGAACCTGCTTGTCCTCGTTGGCGAGCCGGCGTTGCTCGAGGTCCCGGATCCCGAACAGCATCTGGTGCTCGTAGGCGTCCGCGGCGCGGCCGGTGCGACCGACCAGCGGTGCGACCGCGTCGATGACGGCGGGGTCGTGCGAGGCCACCATCGGGTACCCGTCGCCGTCCATGAGAATCGTCAGGCAGCGCAGATACGAGGCGTCCACTGCGGCGCGGTCCTTGAATGCCACGGACTCGGGTTCCCGGTACGCCCCCTTGCAGAGCCGCACACGCGAGCCGGGGCCTGCGAGGACACGGCAGTCGTCCTCGGTGCGGCGCAGATACGACTGCACGACGGCACCGAGCCACGGGAAGTCGGTGCGGAGTTCGCGGACGATCGCGAGCGTCGAATCGGTGGTCGTGTGGTCCTCGGCATCGACGGTCACCCACACGGCCGCTGCGTCCGCGGCGGCGCAGATCGTGCGGGCGTTGTCGGTGGCGATCCGTGTGCCGTCGCCGGCGAGCGCCTGCCCGAGCGCCGACAACTTCATCGACACCTCGAGCCGCCGGACCCCCGACCCTCTGTCCGCCGCCTCCGGCAGGGCGCCGAGATCCGCGATGAGCGCCAGGTACTCGTCGACGGTCGCCTGCGCGCCCGCCGCGTCACGGGTGTCCTCGCCGAGGAAGTCGATCGACACCGACCGGCCCGAATCGAGGATCTCCCGGACCGACGCGAGCGCCGACTCCCGGCTCTCGCCCGCGACGAAGCGGTCGACCAGTTTCCGGGTGACCGGGGCGCCGGTGACCGCCCGCTTGACGCGCGACGACCGGGCCGCCGCGAGGATCGCCGGGCGGAGCGGATTCGCCAGAACCGTCGGCGCTTTCATTCCGACCCCATGTGCGGATATCGGTAATCGGTGGCGGGGACGAACGTCTCCTTGATGGTGCGGGCCGACACCCAGCGCAGCAGGTTCAGTTTGGACCCGGCCTTGTCGTTGGTGCCGGACGCGCGGGCCCCGCCGAACGGCTGCTGCCCGACGACGGCACCGGTCGGCTTGTCGTTGACGTAGAAGTTCCCGGCGGTGAACCGCAGCGCCGACGTCGCCTGCTCGACGGCCTGCCGGTCGTCGGCGATCACCGCGCCGGTCAGCGCGTACGGGGCCGCCGAGTCGACCTTGGCGAGCACATCGGCGAACGCGTTCGGGGCCGAGTCGTCGTACACGTGGACCGTCAGGATCGGACCGAAGTACTCGGTGGTCATCGCCTCGTCGGCCGGGTCGTCCGCGAGGAGCACGGTGGGGCGGACGAAGTAGCCGACGCTGTCGTCGTACTTGCCGCCGACGGCGATCTCGAGGCCCGCCGCGCCGCGGGCGCGTTCGATGGCCGCGACGTTCTTGTCGTAGGCGCGCCGGTCGATGAGGGCTCCGCCGAAGTTCTCCAGGTCTGTCACGTCCCCGTAGGTGAGGGCGTCGACCTCCGCCGTGAACGTGTCCCGCATCCTCCGCCACAGCGACTTCGGGACGTACGCGCGGGAGGCGGCCGAACACTTCTGGCCCTGGTACTCGAATGCGCCGCGGATCAGCGCCGTCCGCAGCACGTCCTCGTCGGCCGAGGCGTGCGCGACCACGAAGTCCTTGCCGCCGGTCTCCCCCACCAGCCGGGGGTAGCCCGCGTACTTCCCGATGTTCGCGCCCACCTCGCTCCACAGATGCTGGAACGTGCGGGTGGAACCCGTGAAGTGGATTCCGGCGAGCCGGGGATCGCTCAGCAGCACCTCCGACACCGCCTGCCCGCTGCCGGTGAGCAGATTGATCACACCCGGGGGCATGCCCGCCGCTTCGAGCAGTTTGATCGTCCAGTACGCGGCGACCGTCTGTGTCGACGACGGCTTCCAGATCACCGTGTTGCCCATCAGCGCGGGCGCGGTCGGCAGATTTCCGGCGATCGCGCTGAAGTTGAACGGCGTGATCGCGTAGACGAAGCCCTCCAGCGGACGGTATTCGAGCCGATTCCACACACCGGGCGACGAGATCGGCTGATCGGCGAGGATCTGGCGGGCGAAGTGAACGTTGAAGCGCCAGAAGTCGATCAGCTCGCACGGTGCGTCGATCTCCGCCTGCTGGACCGACTTCGACTGCCCGAGCATCGTCGCCGCGGCAAGCGTCTCGCGCCACGGCCCGGACAGCAGGTCGGCGGCACGCAGGATCACGGCGGCCCGGTCGTCGAACGACAGCGCCCGCCAGTGCGGTGCCGCGGCGGTCGCCGCCTCGACCGCCGCCGACGCGTCCTCGTGGGTGGCGCTGCGCAGCGTGCCGAGCACGGCGGCGTGCCGATGGGGTTGCACGACGTCGACGCGGTCGCCGTTGCCGTGCCGGTGCTTGCCACCGATCACGTGCGGGATGTCGACGGGATTGGTGGCGATGTCGGTGAGCGCGGATTGCACTCGGGAACGTTCGGGACTGCCCGGCGCGTACGTGTGGACCGGCTCGTTGGTGGGCACCGGAACCTGGGTGATGGCGTCCATGCTGCCTGCCTCCTGCCCTCAGATCGTGTGAGGAACTGTGACCGGGAACCGCGGCCGGACGGGGACACCCGCCCGAACGGAACCCTCGAGCCCAGGTTAGCGCTGCACGGGGGTGGCCATCCGGTTTTGACGCGCCGACGGGCTGGCTAGCATCGGTGGATGGCCGAACGGAACCGCGTGTCACCCCGATCCGACATCGTCGCGATTCCTCTGCGCTGCCGGTTCATGGGCAATCGGGGCTGCCTCCACCGGGGGCACTCCGTGGTGCGCAATCATTCCGGCACACGGTGGATCATCTGCGTCACCGACTACCCGGCGCGCACGGTCCCGCAGTGGAGCGAGGGCCACTACACGGTGCTGTTCTTCCACGACGAGGCGGTGGCGCTGGCCGCCGGGCACCGGCCGTGCGCCCTCTGCAGGCGCGGGCGGTACAACGACTTTCGCGCCGCGTGGCGGTCCGCGCACGGGGGTGGCCTGCCGAGCGCCGACGAGATGGACGCCCGGTTACACGGGGAACGACTGGACGGGTCCCGTCAGCGAACACACCGGGCCGCGTGGTCGTCGCTGCCCCGCGGGGCCTTCGTGCTGTTCGACGACGGACCCGCGGTCGTGCGGGACGAGACCGTCGTCCCGTGGTCGGCCGACGGATACGGGACGCCCTCGAACCGGCCGGCGGGCGGCACCGCCACGGTCCTGACGCCGCCGTCCACCGTCGCCGTGCTCGCGGCCGGCTACTCGCCGGACATCGCGTAGCCCGCTACACGTCGCGGGCGTTCGAGACGAGTTGGTGGACGTCCTGGTCGGTGGCGCCGAGCCCGAAGCTGATGATGCGTTCGGGGCGGATGCGGATGGTCGGGCCGCCGAGGCCGTTCGCCTGGGCGGTCTCGGCGTCGAGGGCCTCGGCGTGCCCGCGGATTTCGACGCAGCGGACCCGCCACGGGTCGACGGACGGCACGTCGTCCACGACGAACGCCACCTTCCCGTTGTCGGCGACGTTGCGGAACTTGCGGCTCGCCGCCATGTTGTAGCCCTGGATGTCGATCGTGGACGTGTCGGCGTTGTACTGGAAGCCGACGGGACTGACCTGCAAGGTTCCGCCCGGTTGCACCGTGGCGAGCCTGCCGATGCGCTGCGATGAGAGGTAGTCGAGTTCCTGCTCGGTGAAGGACATGAGGCCAGGCTAGAACCTGAACTGCGCTCGAGGTCAAGGTTCGGGCACCCTTCTCAGCCGAGGTCGTCGAGCAAGTGCCGGGCCGCCTCGACCCGCCGCTCCGCCGCCTCCAGTTCACGTTCTCCCCGGTGCACCGCCTCCGCCGAGGCCTTCTCCGCGTTCCGGGTGAACTGCCGCTCCTGCTCGGCGTGTTCGAGTTCGGCGCGCAGTTCCTCGATCCGGTGGTCGATCTCGGTCAGCGTGGATCGCGCCTGCCCGAGTTCGGTGTTCGCGTCGCCCAGCGCGCCGCGGATCTCGTCGGCCCCGGACGTGGCGTCCGCCAGTTCCGCCTCGGCCGCCGCGCGTTCGGCGTCGAGATCGCGCCCCTTCGACTTCTTCGGCTTTTCGGCCGTGGCCGCGGGTTCGGACTTCGACGGCTTCTTCGCCGACTTTCCCTGGACGACGGTGAGTCCGGCGGGCCCGAAACCGCTGTAGCTCGCCGCCGTCACCACCCGGCCGCGCCGCACCTGTTCGGCGGTGTCGGCGTCGGCGAGGGCGGCGTGCAGCGTCTGACCGACGTCGCGCAGCGCGTCCTCGCCGACGGTCCGGCCCCGGTCGGCGGCGAGCTCACCGGCCTTG
>JBCEBZ010000177.1:0-5145 GCA_039206675.1 Rhodococcus sp. (in: high G+C Gram-positive bacteria)
ACGTACCCACCGGGACCGGCTCCGAGGACAACGACGTCATAGTGTGAGGTCACGGTTGTTCAGGGTAGTCCCGTCCCGATTCGCTGTCTGCACGCGGTCGCATTACCCGCGAGTAGCATCACCTGTCACACCTTTGCCGCCGCGACCAGGCACGACACCGCCTGCAAGAATGGCGCCATGACGGATCCCTTCCTCTGGCTCGAAGATGTCACCGCGGAACGGTCACTCGACTGGGTGCGGGAGCGCAACGCCCGCACGCTCGCCGAGTACACCGAGAACGCCGGGTTCTCCGCGCTGGAGAGCCGGATCCTGGACGTGCTCGACACGGACGACCGGATCCCCTACGCGGGCATGCGCGGCGAGTACCTGTACAACTTCTGGCGCGACGGCGAACACAAGCGCGGCATCTGGCGGCGCACCACCCTGGAGCAGTACCGCACCGAGAACCCCGAGTGGGACGTCCTGCTCGACGTCGACGCACTCGCCGAACGGGAGGGCGAGAACTGGGTGTGGGCAGGCGCGAGCGTGCTGCGACCCGAGCAGTCACGGGCCCTGCTGTCGTTCTCACGCGGCGGCGCCGACGCGTCCGTGGTGCGCGAATTCGACATCGAGAAGCGGGAATTCGTCGGCGGCGAGCACGCATTCGACGTCCCCGAGGCAAAGACCAGCATCAGCTGGATCGACAAGGACACCGTGTACGTCGGGACCGACTTCGGCGAAGGCTCGATGACCGACTCCGGCTACCCGAGAATCGCGAAGCGCTGGCAGCGCGGCACCCCGTTCACCGAGGCGGTCACCGTCTTCGAGGGCGAGACCACCGACGTATCCGTCGGCGCGTCGTACGACGACACCCCCGGGTACGAGCGGCACTTCGTCGGCCGGTCGATGGACTTCTACAACTCCGAACGCTACGAACTGCTCCCCGACGGGTCGAAGGTCCGGATCGACACCCCGGACGACGCGGGCTCGTCCGTGTACCGCGAGTGGCTGACCATCCGTCCGCGCACCGACTGGGCCGTGGACGGCGTCGTCTACCCGGCCGGGTCGCTGCTCGCCGCGAACTACGCCGACTTCCTCGCCGGGTCCCGTGAGCTGACGCCACTGTTCACACCGGACGAGCACACGTCGCTCGAACAGGGAACGTGGACCAGGAACCACCTCCTCCTCGTGCGGCTGTCGGACGTGCAGACCAAGCTGTCGGTGCTCACACCGAACGACACCGGATGGGAGGAGAAGCCTCTCGACGGGGTCCCGGAACTCACGGCGAGCGGGATCATCAGCACCGATCCGCGCACCGGCGACGACTTCTTCGTCAACTCCAGCGGATTCACCACCCCTGCGACGCTGCTGTACGGCTCGGTCGGGGGTGCGCTCGAACCCGTCAAGCAGGCGCCCTCGTTCTTCGACGCGGACGGCATGTCGGTGTCGCAGCATTTCGCGGTGTCCGACGACGGCACCGAGATCCCCTACTTCGTCGTGCGCCGCGACGACGTCACCGGCCCCTGCCCCACCATGCTGTACGGATACGGCGGCTTCGAGAACTCGATGGTGCCCGGGTACAGCGGCTCGGTCGGATTCGCGTGGCTCGAACGCGGCGGCGCGTACGTGGTCGCGAACATCCGCGGCGGCGGCGAGTACGGCCCGTCGTGGCACACCCAGGCGGTGCGGGAGGGCAGGCACAAGGCGTTCGAGGACTTCGCCGCCGTCGCCCGCGACCTCGTGGCTCGCGGCATCACGACGTCGAAGCAACTCGGAATCCAGGGCGGCAGCAACGGCGGCCTGCTCATGGGCGTCATGCTGACCCGCTACCCGGAATTGTTCGGCGCGATCGTGTGCCAGGTTCCGCTCCTCGACATGAAGCGGTACCACCTGCTGCTCGCGGGCGCGTCGTGGATGGCGGAGTACGGCGATCCGGACAACCCGGACGACTGGAAGTTCATCGGCGAGTACTCGCCGTATCAGAACACCGACGCGGCGGCGGACTACCCGCCGATCCTCGTCACCACCTCCACCCGCGACGACCGCGTCCACCCCGGCCACGCCCGCAAGATGACGGCGCTGCTGGAGGAGCAGGGCCACGAGGTCTGGTATTACGAGAACATCGAGGGCGGGCACGGCGGGGCCGCGGACAACGCGCAGGCCGCGTTCAAATCGGCACTCACGTTCACGTTCCTGTGGGAGATGCTGACCCGCCCGTGAGTATCTGCCGTGAGTACTTCTTAACCGCCGGCGGTTAAGAAGTACTCACGGCTCAGGTGTGGTCGTGGATCCAGTCGACGATCCGGTCGACGGTGCTCGCGGGCTCACGGATCCACCCGTTGTGGCCGAGCGGCTGCGGCTGGTGCCACAGGGTGACGTCGGCGTTCGGGAGTTTCGCGAGGAGGTTCTTCGCCGCCGATTCCGGAGCCAGATCGTCGCCTTCGACCGTCACGGACAGCACCGGCAGTTTCAGCCGGGCGATGCGTTCCTCGTAGTCGATGTCGGCGCCGTCGGGCTCGATCCTGCCGGTGCGGGCGAACCGCGACCAATCGGTGATCAGCACCTTCGACTGCCGCCCGAACCCGCCGATGTCCAGTTTGTCGCCGGGCCAGAACCCGGCGAGGTTGGCGGTCATCGACATCGCCGCCGCGCCGACGAGCATCCGCGGGGCATGGATTCCGGGGAATCCGCGGTGATAAGGCGACCCCGACGCGACGAGGACGATCCCGCCGAGCCGGCCGCGGATCCGTGCCCCGTACATCACGCCGAGCTGACCACCCATGCTGTGTCCCAGCAGGAACGGCGTCGCCGCAGGAAAGCGCTCGCGCACCACCTCGAAGATCGCGGGAAAGTCGAGGGACACCAGTTCGTGGTAGCCGTATGTGCTGTCGCTGCTCGGCCGGGGCCGGCTGTCGCCCTGGCCGCGGAGTTCGCCGATCGCCGCGTTGAAACCCCGGGACACGAGTTCCTCGGCGAAGGGTTCGTAATAGCCGGCGGGAATTCCCAGGCCGGGAAACACCACGATCACGGGGGCGTCGTCCGGGCCGGGAAACAGGCGAACCGGCGTGGTAGTTCCGTCGGGCATCTGGATCGGTACTGTCTCCACTTCGTCAGACTAGACGGCTCGACCCCCGCAGATCCGGGATCTGCGGGGGTCGATTCTGTTCCGAGACCGGACGCTACAGGCCGATCGACGCGGCGAGCATCGGCCACGACTTGTGCAGGTCTTCCTGCCAGTAGGTCCAGGAATGGGTGCCGGTCGGCCGGAAGTCGAACGTCGCGGGAATCTGCAGTTCGTTCAGCCTGTCCGCCAGCGCGTGCGTGCACTGGTTGGTGGCGGCCTCGATGACGCCGCCGACGAGGATCTGGTTGGCGAGCGTTCCGACGTCGCCGTTGATTCCCGGTGCGTTCAGCTGATCGCCCGCCCCGGGCAGCCCGGATCCGTTGCTGACGTAGATGTCGAGCCCGCGCAATTTCTCCGCATTGATGTACGGGTCGTTGGCGGCCCAGCCCGGACCGTCGTCGGGGCCCCACATGTTGGAGGTGTCGCCGCCGCCGCGACCCTCGACGACCATCTGTACGTACGCGCGGCCGGGGTCGGTGCTGGTCATCGCGCACCCGCTGTAGGCGCCGACGCTCTGGTACAGGTCGGGAGCCGACTGCGCCAGGCTCAGCACGGAGCTACCGGCCATCGAGATGCCGGCGATCGAGTTGACGCCGTTGGTGTCGAGCGCGGAGTCGACGATCGGCGGAAGTTCCTGCGTGAGGAACGTCGTCCACTTGTTGTTGCCCAATTCGGGGTCGGTCTGCTCCCAGTCCGTGTAGTAACTGAACGCGCCCTCCATGGGCGTGACGACGTTGACGTTCTTGTCTGCGAAGAAGTCGACGACGTCGGTCCTGGCCTGCCACGTCGCGGAGTCCTCGCCACCGCCGGCCCCGTTGAGCAGGTACAGCGTCGGCCTCGGGGCGCTCGTGTCCGCGGGGGTGATCACCCGCAGCGGAATCTCGCGGTCCATGGCGGCCGAGTACACGTGGATGGTCGACTGCCGGTCGTCGATCGGGTCGGTGCTCACCAGGCGGGAGCCGCCGTCCGCAACACTGGCGTCTTCGGCGGGATCGGCGGAAGCGGACGCCTGGACCCCGAAGCAGGGAATCGCCGTCGTCAGGGCGACCGCGAGCGCCAAGCGCATCCCGTACCTACCCGCTGCAGTGCGGTTGACCATCGTTCTCCTTCGCTGCGACGTCGCCTGCCCGACTCCGTAGAGGCGAGAGCTGGAGTCCACATGATGTCATGTGAACTCCAGCTCTCGTTCAGAAGTGGGGTCGAAACGGGGTGTCCCTATCCCCCGACGGACCCGAGGAAGCCGATCAGTGTGGTGAGCGCTTCGAGCAGACCCAGAAGGCTGTCGGACATAGTATTACTCCTATTCGACGCAGTGGATTTTCGAACTCCCCCTGCGATCAGGGGCTCCGTCATTTGTACCCGAGTTTTCGCTTGGAATAAGCACGAAGTGGTAAACATTTGCGATCGTTGGCTTAACGAAGAACCGATGAATACAGATCGGCTAATCCCCAATTACCTCACGAAAATGCCGCACCAACTGCGGATACTCCGAGAACATGTTCCTCGGATCCCCGTTTCCGTAATCGAAGAGCGACAGAACATACTTCGCCTCACCATTTCCGGACCTTTTCTTGGCGTCGTCCTTGAATTCGCCACCGAAGAAACAGCGAATTGGCAATTTCGCACATCCCTTCGCCTGCCGTGGTAAAGACGTCCCCTTTGTCCGGAAATTGAATAAGTGCAAACAAAAATTCTCATTGTTACACCAATTCGACCCATTATGTGGGATATCGAGTTTTTCGGCGCGTCGCCCCTGCTCAGGGTGAAAGACCAGGGTGCAGATCGGGGTACATCCCGATGGTGCGGACCGGTTTCGCCGAACAGGATGGAGGCATGACATTCGACAGCAACACTCCCCGCCAGTTCACCCGCTCCGACAGCCAGAAGATGCTCGCAGGCGTCTGCGGCGGCGTCGCCGAATACTTCTCGGTGGACGTCAACCTCGTCCGGTTGCTCACCGTGGTGGCCACGCTGGTCACCGGCGGCACCGCGGCCCTCGTCTACCTCGCCGCCTGGATGCTGATGCCTGCCGGACACTGAGA
>JBCEBZ010000178.1:0-3404 GCA_039206675.1 Rhodococcus sp. (in: high G+C Gram-positive bacteria)
CCTCGCCGTCGTGCGGCAGCACGTACGACACGAGCGCCGTGTCCCCCAGCGGGCCCGGCCTGCCGAGCGTCGCGGCGAAGTCGAGGTGCGGGTGGGTGGTGAGAACGGAATCGATCTCCCCCAGTTCCACGCGCTGGCCGCGGATCTTCACCTGGAAGTCGCTGCGCCCGAGGTATTCGAGGGTGTGGTCGCGACGCCACCGCACGACGTCGCCCGTGCGGTACATCCGGCCGCGGCCGTAGGGGTTGGCGACGAACCGCTCCGCGGTGAGCGCCGGGCGCCGGTGGTATCCGCGGGCCAGACCCGTTCCCGCGATGTACAATTCGCCGGGCACCCCCGCCGGGACGGGCTGAAGCCGGGCGTCGAGGACGGACAGCGCGATGCCGCGGACAGGACTCCCGATCGTGACCGGTTCCCCCGGTTCCATCGGTGCGCTGAACGTGGTGAGGACGGTGGCCTCGGTGGGGCCGTACCCGTTGAACATCGCCCGGTCCGCGCCCCACGTGGCCACCAGTTCGTCGCCGACGGCGTCGCCGGCCACGACCAGCGCTTCGAGGTGCTCGATGCCGTCGCGCTCCACGGTGGCCAGGACCGCCGGGGTGATGCAGGCGTGGGTGACCCGTTCGCGGCGCAGCAGGGCGGCGAGTTCCGCACCGCCGTAGACGTCGGGGGGAGCGATCACCAGCGTCGCCCCCGCCGCGCACGACTGGACGAGTTCGAGGACCGCCACGTCGAAACTGGGCGAACAGATGTGCAGGCACCGGGAGTCGGGCGACACGACGTAGTGCTCGGTCTGCTCGGTGAGCAGGTTCGCGAGACCTCGGTGGGTGACGACGACGCCCTTCGGCCTGCCGGTGGACCCGGACGTGTAGATCGCGTAGGCGGCGTGGTCGACGTCGAGGACCGACCGGCGGTCCAGGTCGGTGACGCGGGCGGCGGAGGCGGCGGACCACGTGCGTTCGAAGTCCGGATCGTCCAGCACCAGCCACGGCACGGAGCCGGGCAGCCGGTGCCGGTGCGCCGACGTCGTCACCCCCAGTGCCGCACCGGAATCGGCCAGCATGTTCTCGATGCGGTCGGCGGGGTAGGTCGGGTCGACGGGCACGAACGCGGCTCCGGTCTTGGCGACCGCCCACACCGCGGGCACCGATTCCGGTGACCGGGGCAGCCCGAGCGCCACGAACGTCTCCGGCCCGGCACCCCGGTCGATGAGCACGCGGGCCAGCGCGCTCGACCGCTCGTCGAGTGCGCGGTAGCTCGTCTCGTGCCCGTCGAAGACGAACGCGGACGCGTCCGGCCGGTTCCCTGCCGACGCCGTGAGGATCTCGGGCAGGGTCTTCGGCGGCCCGGCGGGGGCGCCGCACACCGCGGTGAACTCCCGGAGTTCGGCGTCCGACAGCAGGGTCAGGTGCGCGAGGGGGGTGTCGATGCCGGACAGCAGGATCTGCACGACACGGGCGACGCGGGCGGCCACCGACTCCGCGAACTCGCTCCCGAAGACGTTCGGCTGGTACCGCAGTCGCAGGTGCAGTGCCGTGTCGACGTGCGCCATCAGGGTGAACGGATAGTGGGTCGAATCGATCCCCTCGATCCCGGCGACGTGCATGCCGCCGATGTCGGTGTCTTCCGAGAGGCCCATGCGGTCCACCGGATACGACTCGAACACGGTGAGCGTGTCGAACGCGGCCCCATCCCCGACGGCGCGCTGGATTTCGGTGAGACCCAGGTAGTGGTGATCGAGCAGGGCGGATTGTTCGCGCTGGAAGCGCTGCAGCAGTTCGGCGAGCGTCTCCTCCCGGCGCAGGCGCAGCCGGACGGGCACCGTGTTGATGAACAGCCCGACCATCGACTCGATGCCGGCGACCGCGGGTGGGCGGCCGGACACGGTGGCGCCGAATGTGACGTCTTCCCGGGTGCCGAGCGTGGTCAGCACCAGCCCCCACGCCACCTGGACGAGGGTGTTCATCGTCAGCCCGCGCTCGCGGGCGAGGGCCTCGAGCGCGCGGGTCTTCTCCTCGCCCACCTCGAGGCGCACGTCCTCGGGTTCGGCGAAGGACTGTTCGCCGTGCGCCGCGGGCGCCACGAACGTCGGCTCGTCCGCGCCGGCGAGGGCGGACACCCAGGCGGCCGTGGATCGTTCGTGGTCCTGCCTGCCGATCCACTGCAGATAGTCGCGGTAGGGCGTGACGCGGGGCAGGGCGGTCGGGTCGCCGTCCGTGGCGTAGAGGACGAGCAGGTCCTTGATCACCAGCGGCGTCGACCAGCCGTCGAGGAGGATGTGGTGGTGGGTGAGGACCAGCCGGAACCGGTCGGGTGCGGTGCGCAGCAACGTGAATCGGAGCAGCGGCGCCTCGGACATCTCGAACGGGACGGCACGGTCGGCGGCCAGGAACGCGGTGTCGCCGACCTGTGGGACGTCGACGTCGGTCCACGGCGCGATCACGGAATCGCGCACCACCTGCACCGGCCCGTTGCCGGTGTCCGCGAACGCCACCCGCAGATTCGCGTGCCGGTCGAGCAGGCCCTGCGCGGCGCGGCGCAGCCTCGCCGGGTCGACGGTGCCGCGCAGGTCGAGGACCAGCTGCACCTGATAGGCGTCGAGACGATGCTCGGACAGTTGCGCGTGGAACAGCAGACCCGCCTGCAGCGGAGACAGCGGCCAGATGTCGGCGAGGTCCGGGTAGGCGCGCCCCAGCCGGTCGATGTCGGCCTGCCCCACCGACACCAGGTCGAGATCGGACGGGGTCAGCCCGCCCGCGCCCGGCCGGCCCGCGTGCTCGGCGAGTGCCGTGAGCGCCCGCACCCACAGCGCGGACAGCTCGTCCACGTCCTCGGCGGCGAGCACACCGGTGGGGTACGACCACGTGGCCGTCAGCACCGGTTCCCCGTCGCGGACCGTGGTCGCGGCATTGATGTCCACGACCCAGGCGGCGGGCATGTCGTGGTTCTGGGTTCCGCCGAGGTCCCCGCTGTCCGCGACCGGCAGCCAGGGCACGTCGCCTGCGCTCGTCGCCACCCGGCCGAGGTAGTTGAAACTCACCTGCGGCGGCCGGAATCGGCGCAGGGCCGCGGAATCGCCGGGGTCCAGGTACCGCAGCAGGCCGTACCCGATGCCGTGGTCGGGGACGGCGAGCAGTTGTTCCTTGATCGCCTTGATCGCTGCCCCGGCGTCGTCGGCGGCGGCGAGTGCGGCGTCGACGTCGATGCCGGCGAGGTCGAGACGCACCGGGAACAGCGTGGTGAACCATCCGACGGTGCGGGACAGGTCGGCGCCGGGCACGACGTGGTCTTCGCGGCCGTGGCCCTCGAGGTTGACCAGCACGTCGGCCGTGTAGACCCCGCGCCGGCGCCGCCACCGGATCAGCGCCAGGGTGAGGGCGGTGAGCAGGCCGTCCCCGACGGCG
>JBCEBZ010000178.1:3414-5140 GCA_039206675.1 Rhodococcus sp. (in: high G+C Gram-positive bacteria)
CGGGAAGCGTGGTGAGGAGCGCGTCGGTGACACCGGTGGGCACCTCCACGACGACGCGGCCCGTCGTGGCCTCGACGTCGGCGGCCGGATCCAGCGGCCGGGAGCCGAGGGACGGATCGGGTCCGTCCAGGATCGACTGCCACAGTGCGCCTTCGGCGTGCCGGGACCGGGCGGCGTCGGTGAGCCCGTGCGACCATCGCCGCATCGACGTCCCGACCGCCGGCAGTGCGGCGGGCAGACCCTCGGCGACGCGGGCGTGGGCGGCGGCCAGATCCGCGATCAGGATCCGCCAGGACACACCGTCGATCACGAGATGGTGCGCGACCGGCAGCAGACGCCCCTGCCCGTCCGGGCCGTCGAACCAGAGCACCTGCAGCATGCTGGCCGAGGCCGGGTCCAGCCGGTCCGCCGCCGCGTTCAGTTCCGCCCTCGCCACCGCCGCGAAGTCGCGGTCGTCGAACGACGTCACGGGCACGCGGTGGATCAACGCGTCGGCGGGCACCGAGCCGGTCGGCAGCACCGTCATCGCCCACCGCCCCTCCTCGTCGGCGGCGAGACGCGCACGGAGCATGTCGTGCCGGTCCAGCACGGCGTCGACGGCGGCGGCGAGGTCCTCACGGGTGAGGCCTCGTGGTGCGGTGACCGGAACCGACTGGGAGAACCGCTCCAGCCTGCCGCCGCTGCGTTCGAGCATCCACGCGACGACAGGGGTCAGCGGCACCGGGCCGACCCCGCCGCCGGGCAGTTCCTCCAGCACCACGGCATCGGCGCGTTCGTGGTGGGCCACCTCCGCGAGACCTGCGACGGTCCGGCGCTCGAAGACGTCCCGCGGGGAGAGGATCAGTCCCGCGGCCTTCGCCCGGGCCACCAGCTGAATCGACATGATGCTGTCGCCGCCGAGCGCGAAGAACGAATCGTCCACGCCCACCGAGGCGAGCCCCAGCACGTCACGGAACAGGCCGGCGAGCAGCGCCTCCGTCTCGGTGCGCGGCGGCCGGCTGTCGGTGACGCCGACGCCGAAGTCCGGTTCCGGCAGGGCCTTCCGGTCGATCTTGCCGTGGACCGTCACCGGGAGCGCCGCGATCACCAGCACGGCGGCGGGCACCATGTACGACGCGAGCCGGGTGCCCGCGAACTGCAGGACCTCGCCCGGATCGACGGGCGCGCCGGGTTCGGGGACGACGTACCCGATCAGCCGCGGGCCGGAGTGTCCGTCCCGGCGCACGTCGGCGACCGCCGCCGCCACGTTCTCGTGGGCGAGCAGCGCCGACTCCACCTCGCCGAGTTCGATGCGGAATCCGCGGATCTTCACCTGGAAGTCGGTGCGCCCGAGGTAGTCGAGTTGCCCGTCCGCCGTCCAGCGCACGAGGTCGCCGGTCCGGTACATCCGGCTGCCCGGCGGTCCGAACGGGTTGGCCACGAACCGTTCCGCGGTGAGGGCGTGCCTGCCGGAATAACCGCGCGCGAGCGCGGGGCCCGCGAGGTACAGCTCCCCCGCCACCCCTGCCGGCACCGGATGCAGTCGCGCGTCGAGTACCGCCTCGGCGAAACCGAGCGCCGGCGCGCCGATCGTGACCGGTCCGCCCGGCGCCAGCGGGCTGCTGATGCTCGACACGACCGTCGACTCGGTCGGACCGTTCGCGTCGAACATGGTCCGGCCCGGCGCCCACCGGTCCACCAGGTCCGGCGGGCAGGCCTCGCCGCCGGTCACCACGCAGTGCACGCT
>JBCEBZ010000179.1:0-5119 GCA_039206675.1 Rhodococcus sp. (in: high G+C Gram-positive bacteria)
TCGCCCTACCGCGAGACCGAGTCGATGCTCGACGGCTCCGACGCGATCGCCGACTGGCCGCTGCTCAACGCCCTCGTCAACACCGCGTCGGGCGCGTCGTGGGTGTCCATCCACCAGGGCGGCGGGGTCGGCATGGGCCGGTCCATCCACGCCGGTCAGGTGTGCATCGCGGACGGCACCGACCTGGCCGCGGAGAAGCTCGAGCGGGTCCTGACCAACGACCCCGGCATGGGCGTCATCCGGCACGTCGACGCCGGCTACGACCACGCCGCCGACGTCGCCCGCGAGCGCGGCGTCCGCGTGCCGATGTCCGAGGGATGACCATCCGCCCGAGCGACCGTATCTTCGAACCACTGGAAGGAACAGCAGTGACAGCGAACACCTCCCGCTCCACAGCGCTGACCGGCATCGGCACCCTGGTGACCAACGACCCGACAGTGGGGGAAGGTCCGCTCGGGCTGATCCGCGACGCCGCCGTCGTCTTCGACGGCGGCGTGGTGGCCTGGGTCGGCAGCTCCGACGCGGCGCCGGCCGCGGACGTCGGGCACGATCTCGACGGCCGGGCCGTGCTGCCGGGCTTCGTCGAAAGCCACTCGCACCTGGTGTTCGGCGGGGAACGGGCGGAGGAATTCGCCGCCCGTATGGCCGGGCAGCCCTACGCCGCGGGTGGCATCCGCAACACGATCGAGGCGACACGCAGCGCCACCGACGAAGAACTGCAGGCGAACACGCGGCGGCTGCTGGACGAGTCGCTGCGGTCGGGCAGCACCACCGTGGAGTGCAAGACCGGCTACGGCCAGACGGTCGAGCACGAACTGCGCAGCACGCGGATCGCGGCGTCCCTCACCGACGAGGTGACGCTGCTCGCCGCGCACGTTCCGCCGCCGGAATACGCGGGCCGCGCCGACGACTACGTCGCCATGGTGTGTGCGGAGATGATCGATGCCTGTGCACCGCAGGCGAAATGGATCGACGTGTTCTGCGAGACCGGCGCGTTCGACCGCGACCAGGCGCACGCCGTGCTCACCGCCGGAATGGCGAAGGGTCTGATCCCCCGCGTCCACGGCAACCAGCTCCGCGAGGGACCGGGCGTGCAGCTCGCCGTCGAACTCGGCGCCGCGTCCGTCGACCACGTCTGCTACACCACGCAGGCCGACATCGACGCGCTCGCGCAGAGTTCGACGGTCGCGACGCTCCTGCCCGGCGCGGACTTCTCGACCCGCAACAAGTACCCCGATGCCCGGGCCCTGCTCGACGCGGGTGTCACGGTCGCGCTGGGCGCGGACTGCAACCCCGGCACCAGCTACACCACCAGCCTGCCGTTCTGCATCGCGATCGCGGTGCGGGACATGCACATGACCCCGGACGAAGCGATCTGGGCGGCGACGGCGGGCGGCGCCCGCGCGCTGCAACGTGCCGACGTCGGGGTCCTGCGTCCCGGAGCGCGGGCCGACGCCCTCGCCCTCGACGCGCCGTCGTACCTGCACCTGGCCTACCGGCCGGGCGTCCCCCTGGTCAGCGATGTGTGGCGGGGCGGCGAACTCGCCTGGTCCGCGCACACCGGTCACGAGAAAGCGAGGGCATTGCGATGATGGAGAACCTGTTGATACCGCCACCCCCCTGGACCGGCAGGGTGGACGGCACGTCGAGCCATCACCTCCGCTGGCACCAGGCGGTGACCCCTCTGCAGGACGGCGCCGAGCCGGGGGCCTGCGTGTTCATCGGATTCTCCAGCGACGAGGGTGTGGAACGGAACAAGGGGCGCCGCGGGGCGTCCCGCGGTCCGGACGCGCTGCGGAGCGCGCTGTCGTCGATGGCGCTCGCCGAGCCGCTCCGCGCGTACGACGCCGGCACCGTCGCGGTCACCGACGATCGCCTCGAAGCCGGGCAGGAGGCGCTGGGCGCCGTGGTTGCCGCGACGCTCGACGCCGGCCAGTTCCCGGTGGTCCTCGGCGGCGGCCACGAGGTGGCGTTCGGGACGTACCTCGGTCTGGCGCAGGCGTCGGTCCGGACCCCGGGCAAGCGGATCGGGATCCTGAACCTGGACGCACACTTCGACCTGCGGTCCGATCCGGTGCCGAGTTCGGGCACCCCGTTCCGGCAGATCCTCGAACGGGAGCATGCGGCGGGCACCACGCTGCAGTATTCCGTGCTCGGCATCAGCCAGCCCAGCAACACCACCGCGCTGTTCGACACCGCACGCGGCTACGACGTCCGGTACCTCCTCGACGACGAGTGCTCGGTCTCCGACCGTCACCGGGTTGCCGTGTTCGTCAGCGAGTTCCTGTCGGACGTCGACCTCGTCTACCTCACCATCGACCTCGACGTCCTGCCCGCCGCGGTCGCACCGGGAGTGAGCGCTCCCGCCGCGTACGGGGTTCCCGCGGAGACGATCCAGTTCGTGTGCGACGCGATCGCCGCCAGCGGAAAACTCGCGGTTGTCGATGTCGCCGAGCTCAATCCGTCGTTCGACATCGACAACCGCACCGCCCGCACCGCCGCCCGGTTCCTTCATCGGATCGTCACGAAACGCATTCCGATCGTGCGCTGAGGCCGCCCGGGAGCCTGCGCTCAGTCCTCCCGCAGCACTGCGCGCAGGCGGGTGACGAACGCGGCCGGGTCGTGGGCGAAGCCGATGTGATCACCCGGGAACAGCGTGGGCTCGACTCCCAGTTCGGCGGCGAGCGCCCGCGACGTCCGGTCGCAGAGTTGCCCTCCCGACTCCTCCCCGATGCCGACCACGATCCGCGTGGACACCGAGCGCAGCGCGGCGACGTCCGGGCGCCAGCGGGTGGTCGGGCGCAGCATGTGCGCGTGCTGGAAGTACTCGTCGGCCTCGGTCTGCTCGTCCCGCTCGCCCGCGACCATCTGCTGGAACACCTCCTCGGGCAGATGGATGTTCGCCAGGTCGAGGAACTTCCTCCACGCCCCCTCGACGTCCCCGCCGAGGTGGGCGTCGATGATCTCGTCGGTCTTCACCCGCAGTTCCTCGCGGTCGTCGAGCAGTTCGTCCAGCGGCGGCTCGTGCGCCACCAGGGTGTGCACCAGCTCGGGATGCGCCTGCACGAGCGCGAGCGCACTGACGGCGCCGCCGCTGGAACCGAACACCACGGCCG
The DNA here is from genome assembly GCA_039206675.1 of Rhodococcus sp. (in: high G+C Gram-positive bacteria). Taxonomy (GTDB): domain Bacteria; phylum Actinomycetota; class Actinomycetes; order Mycobacteriales; family Mycobacteriaceae; genus Rhodococcus_F. The sequence continues at coordinate 3,117 of JBCEBZ010000179.1, forward strand.
GGCCTGCGTCGAGGTGCCTCAGCAGCCGGGCGAGGTCGTCGGCGCGCATCTCCGGGGTCGAATCGCGGTCGCGGTCGTCGACCGGACTGCGGCGGATGCCCCGCGGGTCCGTCGTGAGCACGGTGAATCCGGAGGACAGCAGATCGGCCGCGGGCGCGAAGGAGTCGGCGTCCATCGGGGCGCCGACGAGCACCACGACGGGACCCGAGCCCCGTACCTCGTAGTACAGGCTCGCGCCGGGGACGTCGAGGGTCCGGGCGTGGGTGGTGGCGGTGGATGCGGAATTCATCGAGTTCTCCTCGTTTCAGGTGATCGTCGGTCGCAGGTAGGACCGCCCCAGACGGGCAGAATCATCGGTCGTGGGGGGAAATTTCCTGCCCATGACCTCCCCTGAGCCCCGGATCCGGAGGATTCGTGGGCCTACCACTGGAAGCACGCGCGGCTAGATGACAGGATGAGATTTACGCGAACGGGGTCTCGATGTGAGATCCCGGGCGGCAACTCAGGGAGTGAACGGTATGGCGCAGGGTGTTGTGAAGTGGTTCAACAGCGAGAAGGGCTTCGGATTCATCGCGCCGGACGACGGTAGCGCGGACGTGTTCGTTCACTACTCCGAGATCTCGGGCAGCGGCTACAAGTCGCTGGAGGAGAACCAGCGGGTGGAGTTCGAGGTCACCCAGGGCCAGAAGGGCCCGCAGGCCCAGAACGTGCGGGCCGTCTGAGCGACGACCCGATAACACTGTGACGACGAGGTCGCACCCGAGAGGTGCGGCCTCGTCGTCGTAGCAGGCCCCGGGACAGCTATCTCGAGAGGCCGAAACTTCCCACCTGGCTGCCGCCCACGTAGACGGCCCCGGTGTAGGTTCCGTCGGCGTTGGGGGAAATCCTGTCGGTCAGGAACCCCAGACCCGATGGACTGTAATCGATGACGGTGTTTCCGTTCCCGTCTTGCGAAGTCGTGCCCGCGAGTCCGGTCAGTCCGAACGCGAAGTTGTTGACGACCGTGTCGCCCTGAAAGGTCTTCCCCTTCCAGATCATTTCTCCCGCGGGTGCGGTGGTCGTTCCCTGGTAGGTGCCGGACGGTACCGCAGGTTCGGCCACACAGGTCCCTGCGCCGACGAGTGCGGCGCCGATCGCGGCTCCTGCGATGACGACCCCTCGGATGATCGCGCGCATCGTGCCTCCCTCTGGTCGTGCCGACGTGTGCTGCCCGTCTGGTGTCGAGTACCCGCTTCACTGCCGTGGACACCGGCACCCCTGGACAAATTCGGCGTCCTCGTTCATAGTCGATATGCCACTAAGTGGCATTGCTATTTCACTAGATGGCAATTTCGATCTTCCGACAGGAGTTCCCGTGACCGATCAGCTGCTCGATGCCGCCGAGTTCCGCGGCGCAGTGCGCGCCTTCGCCAACCGTGAGATCCACCCCGGCGCGGCGTTCCGCGACGAGACGCGGGAGTTTCCGGCGGAACTGGTGAAGCGACTGGGCGAACAGGACCTGATGGGGATCTCGGTGCCCGAGGAATTCGGCGGATTGGGCATGTCCACCAAGACGCAGCTGATCGCCATCGAGGAGATCGCCCGCACCGATGCCGCTCTCGCCTCGATCTACACCGCGCACTACCTGGGGCTCGAACCGATCCTCGTCGGCGGCACCGAGGAGCAGAAGCGACGGTGGCTGCCCGGCCTCGCATCCGGTGAACAGCTCGCCGGGTTCGCCCTCACCGAACCGGATGCCGGCTCCGACATCGCGTCGATGCGCACCACCGCGCGCCGCGAGGACGACGGCTGGCACCTGTCCGGGTCGAAGACGTACATCTCCAACGCCAAGGAGGCCGATCTGGTCGTCCTCTTCGCCAAGACCGATCCGTCCGCGGGCTTCCGCGGCATCACCGCGTTCGTCCTCCCCCAGGGCACTCCCGGCGTGAGTTATTCGGAGCCGCAGGACAAGCTGGGCATTCGATCGGCTCCCACCTACACCGTCTACTTCGACGACGTGGTGC
>JBCEBZ010000180.1:0-1298 GCA_039206675.1 Rhodococcus sp. (in: high G+C Gram-positive bacteria)
GTCCGGCGAACGTCTCGTCGGCGGCGTCGCGGAGCAGACCGAGCACCTGACCGTCCAACTCCGCGTTGTGACGCAGCCACCAGGCCGTGTACCCGGCGCGGTCGGCGAGCAGCGGACGCGTCGCCGGGTCCCGGGCGAGCATCGTCAGCGCCTGCGGCCAGCGGTCCTCGTCCACCAGGTCCAGGTCGCGCACCGCCCCGATCACGTCGGGGTCGTCGTCGAGCGTGTCCCACCAGCGGTCCTCGTCGTCGAGGTCGTGGTCGGGGCCGGTGGGGAGTTCCGCGCGCAGCACGGTGAAGCCCCAGCCGACGCCCACGGCGCGGAGGGCGTCCTCCCCCACCCGTTCCGCGAACGCGGAGTCCACGCACGCGAACGGCGAGTCGTCCACCAGGACCTCGGCGAGTGGCGCACCGGGCAACAGCAATTCGTCCGCACCGCGCAACTCCCCGTCGACATCCGGCAGCGGCAGCAGACCGAGCCACGACGGCAGGACGCCGGGGTCGACGCGGCCGGCGAGCGCGAGGACCGCGCTCGACAATTCCTCGGCCGCCGCCGCGTCGTCGGGATCGAGGTCCTCGATCTCCGCGCGCAACGCCGGATCCGAGAGCAGGTCGACGGCCGTCGCGGTCTTCGCGCCGAGCCTCGACAGCAGCGGGTGCGCGGCGTCGGGGTGGACGAGCCTCGTCCAGTCGACACCCAGCACCCCGTCGATGTCGTGCCCCAGCAACACCGTTCGCGGTCCGGTCACGGTGCGGCCGTCGGACAGCGGAACGGGGATCGACGCCAGTTCCTCGGCCGCGAGGGCGTCGACGGCCAGCGGTTCGAGCGCCGCGTACAGCCGCTGCCACCACGACGGTGCGCGTTCGACGCCGCTGAGAAGTTCGGTGAGGCGGGCCAGGCCGAGGCGATGGGCGTCGACCGCCGCCAGCGCAGGCGCCCAGCGGGGCCCGGACAGATCCGGGACGACCAGGCCGTCGACGATCTCGGCGAGCAGTTCCGCGAGTTCCTCGGTGAGCCCGGGGACCACCGACGCCCGTCCCGGGGCCTTGTCCTTGCCGTCGACGGTCGGCAGCCAGGGCTGCTCCCGGAGTTCGGCGACGAGATGGTCCCGCAACGCCGAGTCCACCTCGCTGCGTGCGAACGCGGGGACGGGAACCAGCGACAGTCGCTGTTCGGGCGGCATCGCGGCCACGAACTCGGCGTATCCGGTGGCCAATTCGGCGATCGCGGCGCCGGGCAGGATGCGCCTGCGGTCGGGTTGCATGGCGATGTCCGCGACGAGGATCGCCGGCACCGAC
>JBCEBZ010000180.1:1308-20075 GCA_039206675.1 Rhodococcus sp. (in: high G+C Gram-positive bacteria)
TTCCTCGTCCGAGCGGGTGGGGGCGCGCAGCACGTCCTCCGCGACGGGTGCGACGACACCGTCCCGGACCGGGACGAGCCAGCGTGCCCGACCGGACTCGTACTGCCACCAGCGGTCGTCGCCGATCGCGACCTCGGTCAGCCCGGAATCGAGTGGCCGTTCGCGGCGTCGGAACTGCTTGTCGCCCACGGTGATCGAGACGAGCGCCGGGAGTTCGAGCAGAAGGTCGGGTGCCTCGCGCGCCATGTACGCGAGCAGCGATTCGGCGTCCACGTCCTCGCGCAGCGTCAGCACGACTTCCGACTCCGCGCCGGCGGCCGGGCGGTTCCCGGTGGGCCACGCCAGCCGGAGGGCAGGCACACCCGCGCCCGGGTCGGCGCCGTCGAGGTCCCGCAGTTCCGCACGGGTGCGGTCCGCGGAGAACAGCACCGAACCGGACGTCGACCGCAGTTCGACCTCGTCGCTCACCGACAGCACCGCCGTGAAGCCGACGCCGTAGCGGCCGACGGTCGCACCGGACTTGTTCGACGCCCGCAGTGCGACCAGCGCCTGCACTCCCGGCTCGTCCAGCGGTGTGCCGGTGTTGGACACGCTCAGGACTCGTCCGTCGAGTTGCACGGACAGCTCACCGGGCACTTCGGCGCGGGCCGCGGCGTCGGCCGCGTTCTGCGCCAGCTCGGTGAGGAGCCGGTCGCGGTAGCCGGCCCGGGCCAGATCGGATTCGGCCGCGGCGTCCTCTCGCAGGCGGGTCGGGGACGTCCGCCACGCGAGGAGCGTCGAATCCCTCAGTGCGGCGGTGCCGAAAGGATCGGCTAGCTGGTCGATGCGGATTCCTCGGCCTCGGTGACCTCGGCAGCGGCCCCCGTCTCGGTGCCGGCCCGCTCGACGACCTCGACGGCGCCGTCGTCGTACGCGTCGTACTGCGGCGAGCCGGCGCCCGAGGGCAGCGAAGTGTCGGAGTGGGCGCCGCACCCGTACATGACGTCGACGACGTGCCCGTCGGCGGCCATCTCGTTGCCGCACACACCGAACGCCCCGTGCAGAGAGCCGGCGAGCGGGAGGTAGAAACCGCACAGCCCGCACGTCGACGGCGCAGCCTTGGCCATCTCGGAATCGGGGCCGTAGTCGCCGTCGTGCCAACGCTGGGCGGCGTCGAGGCGACCCTCGAGGCTCAGCGCCTGCTTGCGGCCCATGCCCAGTTCGAGGGCGGCGTCGTCGATCTCGGGGTCACCCGTCGCGACATAGCCGGGGACGAGGCGGGGGTCACCGGCCGGCGGTGCCAGCAGGTCGCCCGCGGACAGGTCTCCGGGGCGGATCCGCTGGTCCCACGGAATCCAGTCGGGCGCCACCAGGGCATCGGGTCCGGGGAGGAGGGCGAGTTCGCTGACGGTGGCACGGTCCGACTCGGGATCGGCGGCCACCACCACCGCCCACTGCCAGCCCCGGTAGCCGGGAAGGTCCGCAACGAAACGGTGAGTCGCGGCGCACTCGTCCTCGGACGTGACGCCCAGGTAGTCGCCGACTCCCCCTTCCTGCAGTTCGACCACTGCGGTTCGGGCGAGCTCGACGGCGTCGGTCAGTACGGGACGCGCAACTGCGCGCTCGTCGGAAGAAGCAACACTCACACCACCAGTTTGCCGCACCACCGCAAGTGCGTGCCCACCTGGGCTGTCATGCTGGTCCGATGACCGGCCGGAGGCACCTCGTCCCAGCCCTGCTCGCGGTGGCCCTGCCCTCGGTGGCATGGATGGTCACCGCATGCTCCCCGCAGAGTCCGGTGGCGGCGGGCGCGCCCCGCGCCGACCTCCGTACCGAGATCGTCCGCACCGTCGGCCACGACCCGAACTCGTTCACCCAGGGGCTCGAGATCGACGGCGCCGAACTGCTCGAGGGCACCGGCCGCCCCGGCGAATCCTGGGTGCAGGCCACCGACCTCGACAGCGGCACCGTCCGGGCGCGCGCCGAACTGCCGTCTCCGCTGTTCGGCGAGGGCATCACGGTGAGCGGCGACATCATCTGGCAGCTGACGTGGCGCGACGGGGTCGCCGTCGTCCGGGATCGCGCGACGCTCGCCGAGCAGCGGCGGGTCCCGTTCGACGGCGAGGGGTGGGGCATCTGCGCGCTGCCCGGCGCGCTGGTCACGAGCGACGGCTCCCCCACCCTTACGTTCCGCGACCCGGTCACGTTCGAGCCCCGGCGCACCGTGCAGGCGGTGCAGGACGGAAACCCCGTCTCCCGGCTCAACGAACTCGAATGCGCGGACGACGGCGCGATCTACGCGAACGTCTGGACCACCGACACCCTCGTCCGCATCGATCCGTCGGACGGGCGGGTCACCGCGGACATCGACGCCTCCGCCGTCCGCGATGCGCTTCCGCCCGGCCCGCGGGACGTCGACGTTCTCAACGGCATCGCCCAGATCCCGGGAACGGACCGGTTCCTCGTCACCGGAAAGTACTGGCCGGCCATGTTCGAGGTGCGGTTCGTTCCCTGACAGGCCGATCTGACCAGCATTGGCCGGGGTTGCTGTGGTCGCATGTCTCCCGACTAGGACAGAATTAGGGAGTGACCGGACCGCGCGAACCCCACGAGCCTGACGGCGGTCGGGCTCCCGACGAGAATTCCGGGCCCCCCGTTCATCCCGGCTACGACAAATACCCGCCGGCGGCACGCCCGGGAGGCCGGCGGACGCCGCTGCCGCCCCTGCATCCGGTCGGCGGCGGGCAGCGCCCCCGGTCCGACGAGGAGCGGGCGGACGCCCCCAAGGCGCCGCCGATGCCGCGCAAGCTCACCGTCACCCGGGTGGCGGCGATGCGCAGCCGGGAACTCACCAACAAGGGCATCGCGACGTTCCACCGTGCCGCCAAGGCGGACGGTGCGGACAAGTCGGGGCTCACCGCGCTCACCTACGCGGTGATGGCCAACAACGCGACCGACGCGGCCATCGCCGTCGCCCTGGCGAACACGCTGTTCTTCTCCGCCGCGACGGGCGAGGACAAGACGAAGGTCGCGCTGTACCTGCTGATCACGATCGCCCCGTTCGCCGTCATCGCTCCCCTGATCGGTCCGATGCTCGACCGTCTCCAGCACGGCCGCCGCGTCGCGCTGGCCACGTCGTTCGGACTCCGGACGATCCTGGCGATCGTTCTCGTCTTCAACTTCGACAGCTGGGTGCTGTATCCGGCGGCGCTCGGAATGATGGTGCTCAGCAAATCGTTCTCGGTGCTCAAGAGTGCGGTCACCCCGCGTGTGCTGCCACCGGAGATCGACCTCGTGCGCGTCAACTCCCGGCTCACCGTATTCGGGCTGCTCGGCGGAACCATCGGCGCGGGCGCCCTCGCGGGTGGTCTCGCCATGGCCACCGGTTCCGTCGGCGCGCTGTGGCTGGCAGCCGTCATCACCGCTCTCGGCGCGTACCTCTCCATGCGGATCCCGTCGTGGGTCGAGGTCACCGAAGGCGAGGTCCCCGCCACCCTCACGTATCACGGCGACGAACACCCGACCGAGGTGATCGGACGCACCCGCGTGCTGCAGCCCGAGGCCCCGGCCCCCGCGAAGACCGGCAAACGCAGGCAGCCGCTGGGCCGCGCGGTCATCACCGGGTTGTGGGGCAACAGCACCATCCGCGTGCTCACCGGGTTCCTCACCCTGTACATCGCGTTCGTCGCGAAGTCGAAGACCGACCACGAGCCGCTGGTCCAGGCCGCCATGCTCGGACTGGTCGGCGCGGCCGCCGGCATCGGCAACTTCGCAGGCAACGCCGCGGGCGCCCGGATCAAGCTGGGCCGCCCCGCCCTCATCGTGCTGCGCTGCACGGGTGCCGTGTGGATCATCGCCGTCCTCGCCGCGATCACCGACAATCTCCTGACCGCCGCCCTCGCCACCCTCGTCGCGTCGGCCGCCAGCGCCCTGGCCAAGGTGTCGCTGGACGCGTCGCTGCAGCACGACCTGCCCGAGGAGTCGATCGCGTCCGGATTCGGACGGTCGGAGACCGTTCTACAGCTGAGCTGGGTGGTGGGCGGGGCGCTGGGCGTCCTGCTGCCCACCGAATACTGGATCGGGTTCTCGGTGGTCTCCGCCGTCATGACCGTCGGGCTCGTCCAGACCATCCTCACGTACCGCGGCAGCACCCTCCTGCCCGGTCTCGGAGGAAAACGCCCAGACCTGGCCGAACAAGAAGTGACCGAGCACCTCTCGACCCACCGGGCCGACCGATCGACAGGAAATGTGAAGTAAGTGAGAATGCAGGCGCGAACCAAGAAGATCCTGGCACTGCTTGCGGTGGTCCTGATGGTGGTCCTGGTGGCCTTCGTCGGAGTCCTCTACGCACTGGTCCGCAACTCCTCGCCCCGCCTGCCCGAGATCACGGCCTTCGCGCACGACCGGGCCGAGCAGGTCGCCCCGCTCGGCTACTGCAACCTGTACCTCGAGGACTGCGAGACCGGCGACATCGCCGAACTCGACGTGCCCCCGGGCTCGTCGCTGCAGCTGTCGTTGCCGCCGGAGATCGTCGACGCACCGTGGCGGATGCTCGTCGTCTACCAGGATTCTTCGGGTCAGGTCCTCGTCCAGGAACAGGCGCACCGCGCCGGTGAGACCCGCGCCGTGACCGTGCCGTCGTCGGAAGACCTGCAACTGGCCGGCGTCGAGATCCAGCTGCCGTCCGCCGTCATCGACGAACAGGGGCTCACGCAGGCCCGCGCCGCCTGGTCGATCAAGACCGCCTAGAACGCCACGCTCACGGAAAAGGGCCCCGCGCCGTCACAGCGCGGGGCCCTTCTCGTCGGAAGAATCAGCTGTCGAGTTCGCGTGCGACGGCGCGGACCACCTCGGAGATGCGCTGGGCGGTCTTGCGGTCGGGGTACTTGCCCTTGCGCAGGTCCGGCTGGACCTTCGCCTCGAGCAGCGTGATCATGTCCTCGACCATGCCGTGCAGTTCGTCCGGCGTGTGCTTCTTGGCGGACGGCTCCTTGCGCGCGGCGTTCTGCCGCAGCGTCGGCGCCGGGTCGAGCACCTTCAGGCTCAGCGCCTGGGGTCCGCGTCGACCGGCGGCCATGCCGAACTCGACACGCTGACCGGCCTTGAGGCCCTCGACGCCCTCGGGAAGAGCGGACGAACGCACATAGACGTCCTCCCCCTCCTCCTGCGACAGAAAGCCGAAGCCCTTTTCGACGTCGTACCACTTCACCTTGCCGGTCGGCACCGCGTTCACCCGCTCATCACTTGGAGTGCAGTTGGTTGCACTTGGTATTGGTTGCACTTGGTATGCAAAACAGCGCGCCCCACCTCTGGTGCGGGACGCGCAGTGGCCCACAGTCTACCTTGGACCCACCCCCTCCGGCATTCGGGTTTCCAGGCACTATCGTTGCTGGTGTGGCCCACGAATCGACTCCTTCGAGCACTCCTCAGACACCCCGGAGGGGCGACGGACTCCTGCGGGTCGCGCTCGCCCTCTTCGCGATCGGCTTCGTCGCGATCGTGGCGATCTTCCTGACGCCGGTGCTCTCCGATTCCGAACCGGGTCTCGTTCTCTATCTCATCGCCCTCGCCTGCCCGATCGGATTCCTGCTCGGAATCGTCGCGGCACTGAGGCAGGGCAGACGCTCGCGCTGACACACCCGACCACCGATGCATTCCCGACCACCGAGGGGACGATCATGAGAATTCTGCTCAACATCATCTGGCTGATCTTCGGCGGTCTGTGGCTGGCGCTGGGGTACTTCGTCGCCGGAATCCTGTGCTGCATCCTGATCATCACGATCCCGTTCGGCATCGCGTCGTTCCGGGTCGGGGTCTACGCGCTGTGGCCGTTCGGGAAGACCGTGATCGACAAGCCGACGGCCGGGGTCGCCTCGCTGATCGGCAACGTCATCTGGTTCGTCATCGCAGGTCTGTGGCTCGCGATCGGGCACATCGTCACGGCCATCGCGATGGCGATCACGATCATCGGGATCCCCCTCGCCGTCGCGAATATCAAGATGATTCCCATCTCGCTGATGCCCCTCGGCAAGGACATCGTCGACGCTCCGTAACGCTGTGAGCTTCCTCACATAACGGCCGGGTAACGGAAGGGCAACGGCTCGGGGATACGCGCGTCCCGTCGCCACTAGCTGGGAAGAGTCCCCGCGCGCCCAATGAGGCCCCGCAACAGGCAAAGACACTCCGCGTTATCAAATGGTGACACTGCGGCCTCGGCCCGTTACCGTCGTCACCGGCCGAGGAAACATCGGCCACGTCCGGCCCGCCGCGCCAAACCTCGTCCCGCGGGTACCGGAGTCCCGACGAAGCATTCCAGGGACGAGGACGGGGGACCCAAAGTCCTCCAGGGAACGCAAGTTTCCAGACGGACACCGGTCCGAATGTGCCTCGCACAGTCGGATCTTGGGGTGAAGCCAGACCCTTTCCAGCCAGGAGAGGCGAGGCCGGGCGACCTCTCAGCCCGAACCCGACAGCTGACCTCGCAGGCGCGTGTGGAGAGGATCTCGACCACAATGAGCGGACGCCATCGCAAGCCCACCACCACCGGCCGCACCGTCGCCAAGGTCGCCGTCACCGGCGCCATCATGGGCGTCGCCGGAGCAGCCTTCTCGGGCACCGCGAACGCGGCACCCGACTCCGACTGGGACCGCCTCGCGCAGTGCGAGTCCGGCGGCAACTGGGGTATCAACACCGGAAACGGCTTCCAGGGCGGACTCCAGTTCTCCCCGAGCACCTGGAACGCACACGGTGGAACCCAGTACGCAGCCACCGCCAACCAGGCCTCGCGTGAAGAGCAGATCGTCGTCGCCGAGAAGGTCCTCGACTCCCAGGGCTGGGGCGCATGGCCGTCCTGCTCCTCGAGCCTCGGCCTGAGCAGCGCACCCACCCAGCGCACCGCCCCCGCCACCGTGCCCGAGGCCCCCGCGGCGCCGGCACTCCCCGACATCACCGGCGGCGTCCCCAGCACCAACGGCACGTCGCAGTACGCGGGCGTCGTCGACAGCGCAATCGAGGCCGTCAAGGCCCAGGGCATCGCGATCGATCCCCAGATCCTGCAGCTCATCGACGCGAACAAGGGACTGCTCCCGCAGTAATCCCCGCAACTCACAGAAGAGGGGCCCTGCACCGATCCGGTGCAGGGCCCCTCTTCTGTCGCGTGGTCAGCGGTTGATCACCGTGTGCGGGTGCGCGTACGGCAACGACTCCGCCGGCAACGGGAACTCGGTGTCCTCGCCGAACGGGGACAATCCGCCCGCACGGGTCGACGACAGTTCGGTCACGGCGTGATCTCCATCGGCGGTTTCGGGCCACCCTGGATCCACGTACTGCTTCTTCGAATTGTTAGCCACGGTGCCATTTTGACAGGAGCATTCGGCGACGTACAGCCCAGGTCTCTAATCTGATAGTCGATGACCGACACCGACGACACCACCGCGAGCACCAACGGCACCGCAGTCTCCCCCCGCGGCGCCGCGACGCTCGCGGACTGGCTGGCCGCTCGAAGCGACGCCGAACTGACGGATCTGCTCCGGCGGCGCCCCGATCTCGCGGTCCCGCCGCCGGCCACGATCGTCGTCCTCGCCGGTCGCGCCGAGCAACGGGCCTCGGTCGCCCGTGCTGCCGACAACCTGACGTCCCTGGACTTCGGTGTCCTCGAACTCCTGGCCCTCGAGCGTGCCGACGAGGTGCCCGTGCCCCGGGCCACCCTGCAGGAGGCGGTGCGGTCGCGGGCGACGAAGAAGACCGTCGACGCCACCCTCGACGGCCTGCGGTCCGTCGGGATCGTCTGGGGCGACAAGACGTCGCTGCGGATCGTTCCCGCCGTGGTGGCCACCATCCCGTGGCGCGTCGGGCGCAGCGCCGAACCCGTCGAGACGCTCGACGAAGCCGGGATCACGGCAGCACTGGCGGGACTGCAGACCGCCGAACGGGACATCCTCGAGACCCTGGCGAAGTCGAGTTCGATCGGACGCACCCGGGACGCGGCTCCCGGGACACCACCCGACCGTCCCGTGCAGCGGCTCCTCGCCGCCGGGCTGCTGCGGTGGATCGACGACGAGACCGTCGAATTGCCGTTCCAGGTGCGGCAGGTCCTGCGGGGGGAAGCCGTCTTCGACCCCACCTCGCTGGCCGCGCCCGGCGTGACGGGCCGCAAACACAAGCCGGCCGACATCAACGCCGCCGCCGCCGGGGAGGCTCTCGAACTGGTTCGCCACTGCGAGGACGTCGTCAAGGCGCTCGGCGAGATCCCGGCGCCGGCTCTGCGGGCGGGTGGTCTCGGGGTCCGGGAACTGCGGCGGATCGCCAAGACGTCCGGTATCGACGAGAACCGGCTGAGCCTGCTCGTCGAACTGCTGTCGGCCGCGGGACTCATCGCGAGCGGCACCCCGGACCCGGCCCCGACGACCGACACCGGGGAGAACTACTGGGCCCCGACCACCGCCGTCGACAACTGGCTGACCTCCCCGGTCGCCCGGCGGTGGCACGCCCTGGCCGCGGCGTGGCTGGAACTGCCGCGCATGGCGTGGTTCATCGGCATGCGCGACGCCAACGACAAACCGGTCGCCGCGCTGTCCGAGGAAGTGCGCGCGCCGTCCGCGCCGCGGGATCGGCAGGCGATCCTGGGGCTGCTGGCCGAACTGGGCAGCGGGCACTCGGCCGACCCCGCCGAGGTCAGTCGCCTGCTGGCCTGGCGGCGGCCCCGCTGGGGTGCCCGGCTCCGGGTCCACGCGGTGGAACGCACCCTCGAGGAGGCCGCGACCCTGGGACTCGTCGCCCGCGGCGCGCTCAGCTCCCCGGGACGTGCGCTGCTCCACGGCGGCGACGCCGAGGCCGAGATGCACGCGTCGCTGCCCGAACCCGTCGACCACGTCCTCGTGCAGGCCGACCTCACCGTCGTCGCTCCGGGACCGCTGACCCCGGACCTGCTCGAGCAGATCACCCTCGTCGCGGACATCGAGTCCGCCGGTGCGGCGTCGATGTACCGGATCAGCGAGGACAGCGTCCGGCGCGCCCTCGACGTCGGGATGACGGCGGCCGAACTGCACAGCCTCTTCGCGACCCGGTCGCGTACCCCCGTCCCGCAGTCGCTGTCGTATCTGATCGACGACGTCGCGCGGCGGCACGGCCGGCTCCGGGCCGGTGTCGCGGCGTCGTTCGTCCGCTGCGAAGACCCGACGCTGCTCGCGGAGGTCCTGGCGTCGCCGGTGGCCGCCGCCCTGGCCCTGCGCGCGCTGGCTCCCACGGTGGCGGTGTCGCAGGCACCGCTGCGGGAAGTGCTGGGCGAACTGCGGGCGGCCGGGTTCGCGCCGGCAGGCGAGGACTCGTCCGGCGCCCTCGTCGACCTACGCCCGCGCGGCGCCCGGGTCGTGACCCGCCGCAAGGCCCCGGCCCGCACCCCCGCGGTGGCGACGGATGCCCAACTCGACGCGGTCGTCCGAACCCTGCGCGCCGGCGATCTGGCGGCGTCGGCCCGAGGGTCCGGCAGCATCCGGTCCGACGGGTCGCGGGCCAGCAGCGCCGCGACCATCGCCCTGCTCAACGCCGCAGCGCGGGAACGCTCCAGCGTGACGATCGGTTACGTCGACGCGCAGGGCGTGGCGACGCACCGCATCGTCGATCCCGTCAGCGTCGGCGGCGGCCAGCTCGACGCGTTCGACCCGGCGAGCGGCGCGGTCCGCCGGTTCACCCTCCACCGCATCACGTCGGTCGCCCGCGTCGACTGATCCGTGAGTACTTGTTAACCGCGGGACGTTAACAAGTACTCACAGCTCGGATAACGATTCCGCGCAAACGCCGAGGAATTCCGGGCCGCGCAATACCGTGTTGCTGGTATGTACCTGGCCGGGGACGACTTACCAGGAGGCAGAACCATGGGTGTCACAGCAACGAAGCCGTTACACGGTTGGTTACGAGGCGTCGTCCGGCTGATGATTGCGGTGGTGGTCCTGCCTCTCGCGTTCGTCCTCGTCGGCGGTGGGACGGCGTCCGCGGACCCCTACAGCCGTCTGCGCGAACACTGGGTCGACGCACCCGGCGGGGTCGGGCAGATCAAGATCCGCATGTGGCTCGCGAACAACGGCAGCAACAAGGCCCTCTACCTCCTCGACGGACTCCGCGCCACCAACGACGTCAGCGGGTGGGAGCACGAGACCAACGCCGCGTGGTTGTCCGACCACGGGATCACCGTGGTCGAACCGGTCGGCGGACAGTCCAGCTTCTACACGGACTGGTATGCGCCCAGCAACACCAACGGGCAGCCGTACACGTACAAGTGGGAGTCGTTCCTCACCCAGAACCTGCCCGACTTCCTGGCGAACAACTACGGCATCAGCCGCACCAGCAATGCCATCGCCGGACTGTCGATGGGTGGCAACGCGGCGTTGATCCTCGCCGCCTACCATCGCGACCAGTTCACGTTCGCCGGGTCGATGTCCGGGTATCTGAACCTGTCGGCGCCGGGCATGCGTGAGGCGATCCGCATCGCGATGCTCGACTCCGGTGGTTACAACGCCGACTGCATGTGGGGCCCGCCGTGGGACCCCGCCTGGCTGCGCAACGACCCGTTCGTCGCGGCGCCCCTGATGCGCGGGCTTCCGATGTGGATCTCGGCGGGTGCCGGCCTGCCCGGCCCGCACGATCAGCCGCAGTCCGCGATCGACGTCTTCAACGTCGGCACCGGCATGGGTCTCGAGGCCATCGCGCTGGCCCAGAACCGTGCCTTCCAGGTGCGGCTCGACACGCTCGGCATCCCCGCGCACTACGACTTCCCGGCGACGGGGACCCACAGCTGGGGCTACTGGCAGGACCAGCTGTGGGCCATGCTGCCGATGATGAAGGCCTCGATCGGCGCCTGAGTAGGCCTGCGGCCCGTGAGTACTTGTTAACCGCCCGACGTTAATAAGTACTCACGGGGCCGGAGGCCATCCAGAGGTCCCGGTAGACGCCGCCCCGGTCCAGCAATTCGTCGTGCGTTCCGACTTCCGCGACCCGGCCGCCGTCGAGGACCACCACCCGGTCGGCCCGTGCGGCGGTGCTCAGCCGGTGCGCCACGACGACGGTGGTGCGCCGCCGGGAGAGGTTCTCGGTCGCGCGGCGGACCCGGTCCTCCGTGGCCAGGTCCAGTGAGGCGGTGGCCTCGTCCAGCAGCAGGATGTCGGGGTCCACCAGCTCGGCGCGGGCCAGTGCCAGCAACTGTCGCTGTCCGGCGGACAGGTTGCGCCCGTGCTCCCCGATCGGTTGCAGGTATCCGAGGGCGAGCCCGGACACCATGTCGTGGGCGCCGACGGCCCGGCTGGCGGCCTCCACCTCCGCGTCCGTCGCGTCGGGGCGCCCGTAGGCGACGGCGTCGCGGACGGTGACGCCGAACAGGTGCGGTTCCTGCGGGACGACGCCGAGTCGCTGCCGGAACGACGCGAGGTCCAGGGCGCGGGTGTCGATGCCGTCGACGCGCACCGATCCCTCGGTGGGGTCGTAGAAGCGGGCGAGCAATTTGAGCACCGTCGACTTTCCCGCGCCGGTCTGTCCGACGAGGGCGACCGTCTCGCCCGGTTCGATGTGCAACTCCACCCCTCGCAGCGCCTCGCCCTTGCCGGATTCGTACGCGAAGTGGACGTCGTCGAACACGATGCCGCCGCGGATACGGTCGAGGACGATCGGATCGCCGGCCTGCGGGGTGGTGGTCGGCGTCCGCATCAGCCCCCGCAGCCGTCCCAGCCCGATGACCGCCTGCTGGTAGCCGTCGAACACCTGCGAAAGCTGTTGCACGGGAGCGAAGAACAGTTCGACGTACAGCACGAACGCGATCAGGGTGCCGACGGTGAGGGTACCGGTGTGGATCCGCGCCGTCCCCGCCGCGAGCACCAGTCCGGTCGCCACCACGGACAGGAATTCGACGAACGGGAAGTACAGCGCCATGTACCGCTGGGCCCGCAGGCGCGACTCCCGGAAGTCCCAGGCCCGCCGGGCGAACTGGGCGGCGTTGTAGTCCTCGCGCCGAAACGCCTGTGTGACGCGGATGTTCGTCACGTTCTCCTGCAGGTAGGCGTTGACGATTCCGACGCGGTCGCGGGCCTCGGCGTAGGCGGGCACCGACTTCCGGCGGAACACCACGGTGGCCGCGACGAGGACGGGCACCACGAGAACCAGCACGAGGGCCAGTTCCGCGTCGATCACCAGCAGTGCCACCAGCACACCGGAGATGGTCAGCCCGCTGACGACCGCGGTGGCCAGACCCGTCTGCAGGAAGTTGGACAGGCTGTCGACGTCGGTGGTCATCCGGGTCATGATGCGGCCGGCCAGTTCCCGCTCGTAGTACTGCAGTCCGAGCCGCTGCAGTTGCGCGAACGTCTTGACCCGCAGCGTGTACAGCAGTCGTTCGCCGGTCCGCCCGGTCACCCGCGTCTGCGCGACGTTGACGGCCCAGTCGAGCAGCACCACGACGACGGTCGCGGCCGCCGCGAGCAGCAGCAGGTCGCGGGCGCCCTGCAGCACTCCCCGATCCACGCCGGTCCGGACCAGGACCGGCACCGCGATCTGCGCGACGGCGTCCAATCCGACCAGCACCAGTCCCGCGACGAGCGGCAGGAGGAGCGGCCGCAGCAGCGAGCCGAGCCCGAACGCCGGGTCGGCGGCCCGCGCCTCGTCCGCGGCGACGTCCGGGTCTCCTGTGAGCGGCGGCAGGTCGTCGAGGCGGGCCATCACGTCGGGGCTGGGCGGCGCCGAAGACAGGATTCCACCACCCGCGCCGCCGCGCGACGGTCCGCTCGCACCGGCCGCCGCGGTCGCGAAAGCCGCTGCGGCCCTGGCGTCGAACACTTCCGACGTCTCGTCGCCGTCCTCCCGGCGCCACAGTTCGGCGGTGACACCGTCGACCTCCGGCAGTGGCGACACCGGGTCCGGGGCGGCGACGTCGTCCGCGCTCGACAGCAGTGCGCGGAACAGCGGACAGCGTTCGTCGAGTTCGGCGCTCGTCCCCACATCGACGACGCGGCCGTGCGCCAGTACCGCGATGCGGTCGGCCAGGGCGAGCGTCGACCGGCGGTGCGCGATGATCAGGGTTGTCCGTTCCCGGGTCGCGACGCGCAGCTCGTGATGGACGGCGGCCTCGGTCCGGGCGTCGACCGCCGAGGTCGCGTCGTCGAGCACCAGGATCCGCGGATCGGTCACCAGCGCCCGGGCGAGGGCGATGCGCTGCCGCTGACCGCCCGACAACGTCACGCCCTGCTCCCCGACGACGGTGTCGAGGCCGTCCGGCAGCGCATCGACGAAGTCCTCGGCCTGCACTACGCGCAGGGCCTCACGCACCGTTGCCTCGCCGACGTCCGGCCTGCCGTACGAGACGTTCGCGCGAATGGTCTCGGACATCAGGTAGCTGTCTTCGAAGACGACGCCGAGCGCGGAGCGCAGCGATTCGAGCGACAGCCTGCGGGTGTCGATCCCCCCGACGGCGACCGACCCCGCGTCGACGTCGTACAGCCGCGGAACGAGCATGGCCAGCGTCGATTTGCCCGATCCGGCGGCACCGACCACCGCCACGGTCTCACCGGGCGCGATGCGCAGCGACAGCCCGTCGAGCAGCCGGTCCGACGGGTCGTAGCCGAACGCGATGTCGTCGAATTCCACCGCGAGGGGTCCGTCCGGCAGGTCCAGGGCGTCGGGTGCGGTGGTGACGGCCGGCGCGTTGTCGATCACCTCGCGGACGCGTTCGACGCTCGCACGCCCCTGCTGGCTCACGGTCAGCAGGGTGGCGAGCTGACGGACGGGCGACGCGAACGCCGCCAGGTACGTGGTGAAGGCGACGAACGTGCCCAGCGACAGTGTGCCGTGCAGCGCCAGCCACCCGCCGAGGGCCAGCACCAGGGCCTGGCCGAGCATCGGGACCGCCTGCAGTGCCGGGTTGTACCGGCTGGTGAGCCGCGTGACGCGCAGCCGCGACCGGAACAGCTCACCCGCCCGCTTCTCGAGGTCTTCGAGTTCGCGGTCCTCCTGGCCGAATCCCTTGACGACGCGCACCCCGGTGACGGCGGCTTCCACCCCGCCCGCCACGACGGCCGCCTGTTCCTGCGCGTGCCAGTTGGCGGGAAACAGGTCGACGCGGCTGCGCAGGGAGATGAACCACAGCGCGGGCAGCACGGCGAGGGCGACGAGGGTGAGGATCGGCGACAGCACGGCCATCACGGCCAGCGAGATCGCGAACATCAGCAGGTTCCCGGCCATGTGCGGCAGCAACTGCAGCAGCATCTGGATCAGCGTGATGTCCGAGATCGACCGGCTCACCACCTGTCCCGTCTGCAGCCCGTCCTGTTTGACGCCGTCCAACCGCAGCAGCGACCGGAAGGCGTCGCCGCGCAGGTCGTATTGCACGCCGAGGGACAGCTGCCCGGAGCGGTACCGCCGCGTGTAGGCGGCGGCGAAGCGGATCGCCGCGAGGGCGACGAGCACCGCGATCCACGGCGCCAGTGCAGAATTCGTGTCGACCGCGGCGTTGTCGATCACGTGCCGGACCGCCAGCGGAATGGTGGCGGTGGCCGCGGCCGCCACCGCCGCCGCCCCGTACGCGAGGACGAGGTTGCGACGCTGGCGCAGACAGTAGCCGAACAGGTACCGCAGCCAGCCGGTGTCCTCCCGGGCCCCCGTCGTCACTGCGCGGACACCAGCGTGGAATCCTTCTCTACCGCAAACTGATTCGCGGGCCGCGGCAGGCCATAGTGCCCACGCAGCGTGGTCTCGGTGTAGTCGGTGCGGAAGAGTCCGCGTTCCTGCAGGATCGGGACCACGGAGTCGACGAACTTCTCCAGCCCGGACGGCAGGACGGCGGGCATGATGTTGAAGCCGTCGGCGGCGCCGTTGCGGAACCAGTGCTCGATCGTGTCGGCGACCTGGAGCGGGGTGCCCGCGAACGTGCGGTGACCGCGACCGCCGCCGAGTCGCCCGATCAGCTGCCGGACGGTGAGCTTCTCCCGGCGGGCGAGGTCCACGATCAGCGTGTACCGGCTCTTCGCGCCCTCGATCTCGTCCTCGGACGGCAGGTCGTCGGGCAGTTCCTCGTCGAGCGGGAGTTGCTCGGGTTCGAGATTGAATCGCTGCGCCAGCTGCTTGCGGGCGTATTCCGGCGAGATCAGCCGCTCCAGTTCGGCTTCGAGTTCGCGGGCCTCCTCCTCGGTGTCCGCGATGACCGGCACGATGCCGGGCAGGATCAGCACCTGCTCCGGGTCCCGGCCCACTGCCGCGACGCGGTCCTTGACATCCGCGTAGAACGCTTTCCCCTCGTCCAGGGTGGGCTGGGCGGTGAAGATGGCCTCCGAGTAGCGGGCGGCGAAATCCTTTCCGTCCTCCGACGATCCCGCCTGCACGAGCAGCGGATATCCCTGCGGCGACCGCGGTACGTTGAGCGGTCCCCGCACCTTGAAGAACCGGCCCTCGTGTTCGATGACGTGGACCTTGGCGGAGTCGGCGTGGATCGCGACGTCCTTGTCCGCGACGATGGCGTCGTCCTCCCAGCTGTCCCACAACTTGGTGGAGACCTCCACGAACTCCGCGGCCCGCTCGTACCGGCCGCGGTGGGCGGGGGTGTCGTCGAGCCCGAAGTTCTGCGCCGCGTCGGCGCCGGCGGTGGTGACGATGTTCCAGCCGGCGCGGCCGCCGCTGACGAAGTCGAGGGACGCGAACCGCCGCGCCAGGTTGTACGGCTCGTTGTAACTGGTCGACGCGGTCGCGATCAGGCCGATCTTCTCGGTGGCCGCGGAGATCGCTGTGAGGATGATGGTCGGCTCCAGCTTGCCGCTCGGCCTGCGTTCCGGATTGCTGAACAGCACCGGGCTGTCGGCGAGGAACACCGAGTCGAACTTTCCGCGTTCGGCGGTCTGCGCCAACGAGATGTAGTGCTTGATGTCGAGATTGGCGTTCGGGTCGCTCTCGGGCAGGCGCCAGGCCGCCTCGTGGTGTCCGATCGCCATCAGGAATGCGTTGAGGTGCAGTCGGCGCTGGGGTGACGAACTCATGGTGTGACTCCCTTATTGTGCCGCTGCCTCGACGCCGAGGGCGCCGAGCAGCGTAGTGCGAAACTCGTGGAACTTGCTGTCGCCGAGCGCTCTCGGCCTCGGAATGTCGACGATCTCGTCGACGACGATCTGCCCGCGGTCGAGGACGAGCACCCGGTCGGCGAGCGCGATCGCCTCGTCGACGTCGTGGGTGACGAGCAGGACGGTCGGGCGGTGGCGGCGGATCAACTCCTGCAGCAGCGCGTGCATCTTGATCCGGGTGAGCGCGTCGAGGGCGCCGAACGGCTCGTCGGCCAGGAACAGTTGGGGCTCGCGGACCAGCGCCCGCGCCAGCGCCACCCGCTGCTGTTCACCGCCGGACAATTCACTGGGCCACGCCTTCTCGCGGCCGGCGAGCCCCACCTCCGCGAGGGCGGAGGCACCGCTGCTCGTGCCGGTGCGGCCCAGCCCGAGCGTCACGTTGTCGAGCACCCGCAGCCACGGCAGCAGCCGGGAGTCCTGGAACGCCACCGACACGTCCGCCGGGACGGCGAGGGTTCCGCCGCGGCCTTCGACGTCGTAGTCGAGGCCGGCGAGCGCGCGGAGCAGTGTGCTCTTGCCGGACCCGCTCTTGCCGAGCAGGGCCACGAACTGGCCTTCGGGAATGTCGAGGTCCAGGTGGTCGAGGACGGTCTTGTCGCCGAATCCGCGGACGAGGGACCGCACCTGCACGGCGGCGGATTCTAGCCGGCGAGCGTCTTGCGCCATGACAGCGACCGCCTTTCGATGTAGCGGAGGACGGAGTCGGACAGCAGACCGAAGATGCCGTAGACGGCGAGCCCCACGAGAATCACGTCGGACTGTCCGTAGTTCTGCGCGTTGTACATCATCTTTCCCAGGCCGGTCACGGCGTTGATTCCCTCGACGACGATGAGGGTGAGCCAGGCACCGGTCACCGAGAGGCGCAGTCCGAGAAAGAATCCCGGCATCGCACCCGGCAGCACGACCTTGCGGATGAACGTGGCCCGGGACAGCCCGAGGACCTCGGCGAGTTCGACGTACCGGTTGTCGATCGACGTCAGCGAGTTGTGGGTCTGGATGTACATGTGGACGACGACACCGAGCGCGATGATCACGATCTTGAACGTCTCGCCGATGCCGAGCCAGAGGATCAGCAGCGGGATCAGGCCGAGCGTCGGGATGGCCCGTTTGAGCTGGATCGGCCCGTCGATCAGGGCGTCACCGGAACGTGTCAGACCGGCGACGACGGCCAGGGCCGTCCCGATCACCACACCGAACGCGAATCCGACGGCGGCGCGGCTCAACGACGCGGCGATGTGCTCCTGCAGGATGCCGGTGGAGATCAGGTCGACGGCGGTGGTGACCACCGTCCACGGCGCGGACAGCTTTCGCGCGTCGATCACGCCCGCCAGGCTGCCCACCGCCCACACCGCGAGGAGGAGCAGCACCCCGGCCAGCCGGGAGAAGGGGAAACCCTTGCGGAGCCCGAGGCGGCGGATCGGCCGCTCGGCGGCACTCGGACTGTCGGCACCGGCGGCGGTCGTGCGCGACGGTACGGCTGCGGGCGCGGAGAGAATGCTGGTCATCGCTGCACACCGCCTCGGTATTCGGCCGGAACGGCGTCGGCGGCGACGGTTTCGAACCGGCGGTCGAACAGCTCGTCGGCATCGAATTCACTGAAGTAGCCGGCGTCGGAGAGCAATTGGACGGTGTCCTGCGTCCACTCGACGGCCGCGTCCCAGTTGGCCGGGTACGACGGTCGCTGCCCGACGGAAGCGATGATGCGCTTGCCGTCCTCGGCCGACACCTGCTCGCTCTCCACGTAATACTTCTGGATCCACGCGTCCTGGTTCTCCCACGCCCAGATCTCCCCGCGCGCCCAGAACGGAATGAACGCCTTGATCGCCGCAGCCTTGGCCGGATCCTGCAGGACCTCCACCGGCGCCCAGAGCACGGTCAGCGCGTCCACGGCGTCGGTCTGCAACGCCTTCGCTCCGTCCGGACCGTACTGGTTCAGGTACTTCGTCACCGTCGGCTCCGACAGCGGCGCGACGTCCACCTGCTTCGACTGCAGCGCGGTGAGGAACTGCGGGCTGGGCAGCTCGACGAGCTGAACGTCCTTCGTGGTCAGGCCCTGCGCCTTCAGCGTGCGCAGGATCACCACGCCCTGCGCCTGTCCGGGTGAGAACGCGATCTTCTTGCCCCGCAGGTCGGGCAGTTCCGCGACGTCCGAGCCGGGCGCGGTGGCCAGCACGTACTGCGGCTGCTCCTTCTCCCGGACTGCGACGATCTTCGCGTCGAGCCCCGTGGCGTGCGCCTGGATCGGCGGGATCGCGGCATTCGTGGCGAGATCGACCGCGTTGCCGCGGAAGGCCTGGATCACGTCGGGGCCGGCACTGACGTCCGGCCAGTCCGACACGGTGAACGGGAGATCGGCGATCCGGTCGGTCGCCTCGAGCTGCAGCCGGGTGGTCTTGATCGACACGCTGAGCGAGGTTCCCTCCGGAACCTGATCGGGGACAGCATCATCGAGCGCGAGCCCGCCGGACGAACCGGAGGAGCACGACGCGAGCCCGAGCGCCACGACGCCGGCGAAGGCGGCGCGCGTGAGACGCCGGTACCCGGCGGAGGACACGAGTGAACTGGACATGATTGATCCTTCGAAGGATTGAATCTCCGGTCGGGCACCCCGGGACGCAGAAGGTCGGGTGCCACGCAGGAGCGAGAAAGGAAGAACGGAACGATGTTTCGGGGCGTCCGCCGGTGTCAGGCCGGAGACGTCAGACG
>JBCEBZ010000181.1:0-20017 GCA_039206675.1 Rhodococcus sp. (in: high G+C Gram-positive bacteria)
ATCCGTTCCAAGGTAGCCGCGCTGATGCCCACGGCGCGTGACGAACTCGCCGAATTAGTGGCCATGCGGTCGGTGGCCGATCCTCGGCAGTTCCCACCGGAGGAGTGCCGTCTCGCCGCGGAGTGGGTCAAGGATGCGTTCGTCGGGGCCGGAATCGGACAGGTCGAATTGATCGAGACGTCCGACGGTTCGCACGCCGTCGTCGGGCATCAGCCCGCACCGGACGGCGCGCCGACCGTGCTGCTGTACTGCCACTACGACGTTCAGCCGCCCGGCGACGAGAAGCTCTGGCACACCGACCCCTTCACCCTCACCGAGCGGGACGGGCGCTGGTACGGGCGCGGCGCGGCCGACTGCAAGGGCAACATCGTGATGCATCTGCTGGCGCTGCGCGCACTGGGCACCCCGTTCCCCGTCGGCATCCGCATCGTCGCCGAGGGATCCGAGGAGATGGGCACCGGCGGGCTCGAGAACCTCGTCGAGGCCAGGCCCGAACTGTTCGACGCCGACATGATCCTCGTCGTCGACACCGGGAACGCCGCCGTCGGCAGCCCCACCGTCACCACCACGCTGCGTGGCATCGCGAACGTCGTGGTTCACGTCGAGACCCTGGCCGGGGAAGTGCATTCGGGCATGTTCGGCGGACCGGCCCCCGACGCGCTCGCGGCACTCGTCCAGATGCTCGCCACCCTGCGGGACGCGGACGGCAACACCGTCGTCGACGGCCTCGAATCGGATCAGACGTGGACGGGTGTCGACTACCCCGAGGACCGGTTCCGCACCGACGCCGGGGTGCTCGACGGTGTCGGTCTCGCCGGGTCCGCCCCAGTCGCCGACGCCGTGTGGGCCCGGCCGGCCCTGACGATCCTCGGCATCGACTGCCCACCCGTGGTCGGCTCCGCCGCCGCCATCTCGCCCCGCGCCTCGGCCCGCCTCAACCTTCGGGTGCCGCCCGGCATGGACCCGCAGCGGGCGCAGGACGCGCTCGCCGCGCACCTCGAGAACGCCGCACCGTGGAACGCGCGGGTGACGGTGGAACGCGAAGCGGTGGGCTCACCGTTCCGCGCGACCACGGACGGTCCCGGTTACGCCGCCCTCGGCGCGGCGATGGAGGAGGCGTTCGGGAAGCCACTCGGAACCGCCGGGCAGGGCGGCTCCATCCCCCTCTGCAACGCCTTCGCCGCCGTGATCCCGACAGCGGAGATCGCCCTGATCGGGGTGGAGGAACCGCGCTGCCTCATCCACGCCCCCAACGAGAGTGTGGATCCCGGCGAAATCGAGAACCTCGCCGTCGCCGAGGCACTCTTCCTGCGGCGGTTCGCTGGTCAGGACTGAGAACTCACCCGAGCCGTCATCCCACCGATCTCCACGACATCCCCGTCCCGCAACTGCCGGCCCCGCCGCACCTCGACCTCACCGTTCACCGACACGAGTCCGTCGGCGATCACTTCCTTCGCCTCGGCCCCCGACTCGATGAGGTTGGCGAGCTTCAGGAATTGGCCGAGACGGATGGATTCGTCGCGGATCGGCACGGCGTCGTGAATGTCGGACATGCCTCTATCTTCCCTCTTCACCCAAATCGCGGCCCGACGGCTCACACTGAACACTGGAACATCTGTCTCCCGTGATCGGTACGTATCTCTTGCCGGGAAGGAAACGCTCGATGTCAGCTAGCACCGAGACACACCACGCGTCCGAGGCGGCCGTCCCCACCGCACCACGGCCCCGACCCGCCCTCGGCTCGAAGAGCGGGCGCCTGCACCAGGTTCCCCACATCGCGGGACTGATCCTGGGCGTCTTCTCGGTGCTCGTGTTCCTGTGGAGCATCTCCCCGGTGCTGCGCTACTACGTGCACGTGCCGCGGGAGTACGTCGACACGTACTACTTCGACGCCCCCGACACCAGCCTGTCGTGGGCGCTGGTGGTCGCGCTGCTCGCGGCGGCGCTGGCCAGCCGCAAACGGATCGCCTGGTGGCTGCTGACGATCTATCTGGTGCTGATCCTGATCACCAACGTGATCGTGAGCATCACCGACCGGAATGTGAACGCGATGGTCGCCGCCGTGGTCCAGGTGGTGCTGATCGGCATCCTCGTCGCGGCCCGGCCCGAGTTCTACACCCGGGTCCGGCGCGGCGCGGGCTGGAAAGCGCTGGGCGTGCTCATCGTCGGGCTCGCGATCGGCACTCTCGTCGGGTGGGGACTCGTCGAATTGTTCCCCGGCACCCTGCCGCAGGGCGAGCGTTTCCTGTGGGCTCTCAACCGCGTGACCGCGCTCGCCGCCGCCGACAACGAACAGTTCAGCGGTCGACCGCACGGATTCGTCAACACCCTCCTCGGCCTGTTCGGCGCCATGGCCCTGCTCGCCGCCGTCATCACCCTGTTCCGCGCCCAGCGCTCCCACAACGCGCTCACCGGCAACGACGAATCGGCGCTGCGCGGACTGCTGCTGCAGTACGGCGCGGACGACTCCCTCGGCTACTTCGCCACCCGCCGCGACAAGGCCGTCGTATTCGCTGCCAGCGGGAAGGCGGCCATCACCTACCGCGTCGAACTCGGCGTGTGCCTCGCCAGCGGTGATCCGATCGGCGACCCCGAGGCCTGGCCGCACGCGATCGAGGCCTGGCAGACGCTCGCGTCCCAATACGGTTGGGCCACCGCCGTGATGGGCGCCAGCGAAACCGGGGCCACCGCCTACAACAAGGCCGGTCTCACCGTCCTCCAACTCGGCGACGAGGCGATCCTCCGCACCCGCGAATTCAACCTCAGCGGACGCGACATGCGGCAGGTCCGCCAGGCCGTCACCCGCGTCCGCCGCCAGGGCGTCACCGTCCGGATCCGCAGGCACCGCGACGTTCCGCCCGAGGAGATGGCCGAGGCCATCCGGCTCGCGGACGCCTGGCGCGACACCGAGACCGAGCGCGGCTTCTCGATGGCTCTCGGCCGGCTCGGTGACCGCCTCGACGGCGACTGCCTGCTGGTGGAGGCCATCGCCGAGGACGGTGAGATCGACGGCATCCTGTCGCTGGTTCCGTGGGGACCGACCGGCGTCTCCCTCGACCTGATGCGCCGCAAGCCGACGTCCCCCAACGGGGTCGTCGAGCTGATGGTGTCCGAACTGGCCACCACGTCCGACCAATTCGGCATCACCAAGGTATCGCTGAACTTCGCGGTGTTCCGCTCGGTGTTCGAGGAGGGCTCCCGCATCGGGGCCGGACCCATTCTGCGGATCTGGCGCTCGATCCTCGTGTTCTTCTCCCGCTGGTGGCAGCTCGAGGCGCTCTACCGGTCCAACGTGAAATACCAGCCGGAGTGGGTGCCGCGGTTCCTCTGCTTCGACGACAACCGGGAACTGCTGCGCGTCGGCTTCGCCTCGGCCGTCGCGGAAGGATTCGTGACACTGCCGCGGTTCGGCCGCTCCGGGACCCACGACGCCATCGAGCACACCGGCCATCACGCCGCGGTTCCCGCCGCACTCGTCGCCGCCGAGGGACTGCACTCCGACGGCAGCGCGCCCGGTGACGGCCTCGCGCCGACGGCGACCGGACCGAAACGCCCCGAGCAGGTCCGCGTCCGGCTCGACAAGTTGACCGGCCTCGCGGAGCAGGGCATCGACCCCTATCCGGTCGCGTACCCGCCCAGCCACACCGTGACCGAGGCAGTGGAATCCCCCGAGGGGACGACGGTCCGCATCGCCGGCCGCCTGCTCCGGATCCGCGACTACGGCGGCGTCGTGTTCGCGGTGGTCCGGGACTGGTCCGGAGACATCCAGATCCTCGTCGACGAGGCCCGGGTGGGAACCGATCGCATCCGGGCGTTCGCCGCCGAATTCGACCTCGGTGACCTCGTCGAGGTCGCGGGTGTCATGGGCTACAGCCGCCGGGGAGCGCTGTCGCTGCTGGCGAACGAGTGGCGCATGACCGGCAAGTGCCTGCACCCCCTGCCGGACAAGTGGAAGGGACTGTCCGACCCGGAGACCCGCGTGCGACAGCGGTACGTCGACCTCGCGATCAACTCCGATGCCCGGCGCCTGCTCGAGGCCCGCAGCGCCGTCGTGAAGTCGTTGCGGGATTCGCTCGGCGGCCGCGGCTTCCTCGAGGTGGAGACCCCGATCCTGCAGCAGGTCCACGGCGGCGCCAACGCGGCCCCGTTCCTCACCCACATCAACGCCTACAACCTGGACCTGTACCTTCGCATCGCGCCGGAGCTGTACCTCAAGCGGCTCGTCGTCGCCGGCATGGAGAAGGTGTTCGAGATCGGCCGCGTCTTCCGGAACGAGGGCGTCGATTTCAAGCACAACCCGGAGTTCACCATCCTCGAGGCGTACGAGGCGCACAGCGACTACGAGAAGATGATGGTGCTGTGCCGGGAACTCATCCAGACCGCGGCGGTCGCCGCGTACGGACGCGAGATCATCATGCGCCCCGGACCCGACGGCACCCTGGTGGAGGTCGACATCTCCGGCGAATGGCCCGTCAAGACGATGCACCAGGCGGTCGCCGAGAAACTCGGCGTCGACGTCTCCCCCGAGACACCGCTCGCGGAACTGCAACGGCTGTGCGACGAGCACGAGATCCCGTACCAGTCGGCCTGGGACGCGGGCGCCGTCGCGCAGGAAATGTACGAGCACCTCGTCGAGGACTACACCGAATTCCCCACCTTCTACACCAACTTCCCGACGTCGATGTCACCACTGACCCGTCCGCACCCCACCATTCCGGGGGTCGCGGCGAAGTGGGACCTCGTCGCGTGGGGCGTCGAACTCGGCACCGCGTACAGCGAACTCACCGACCCCGTCGATCAACGGAACCGGCTCACCGAGCAGTCGATGCTCGCCGCCGGCGGCGACGAGGAGGCGATGGAGCTCGACGAGGACTTCCTGCAGGCCCTCGAGCACGCCATGCCCCCGACCGGTGGGCTCGGCATGGGCGTCGACCGTGTCGTCATGCTCATCACCGGCGGCAGCATCCGCGAAACCCTCGCCTTCCCCCTGGCCAAGCCGAGGCAATGATCGCCCCCGGCCGGGTGGCCGTCGCGGCGCTGCTGATCCTCGGCGCCGTGGGGTACGCGTCGTGGCTGCTCGAATTCGTCCTCGACACCAACATCGACCCGCTGCGGGGATTCGCGAGCGAACTCGCCGCCGCGGACCAGCCGTACGGATTCTGGTTCCGCACCGGCGACCTGCTGACCGGGTGCCTCGTCGCCGTCGCCGGGGTACTCGGACTGTCGCGGTACTCGCAGGGCTGGGTGACGGCGGTCGGGTGGGTGGCGCTGATCGTGTTCGCTGTCGCGACCATCGCCGATTCGCGCCTGCCGATGAGTTGCGCGGCCACCACCGACGCCGTGTGCGCCGCGCGCGAGTCCGCCGGGCACCTGCCGCTCACCCACGACCTGCACGCCGTGACCAGCGCGTCCGCGTCGACGGGCGGGGTGGTCTCGACCCTCGCGTTCCTGTTGGCCGCGTTCCGGTACGGCTGGCCGGCCTGGCTGAAGGTGACCGGCCTGGCCGTGGCGATCGTGTTCGTCGGGGGCACGGTGTGGACGCTGACGGCCGCCGGACTGCGCGGCGAACAGGACGCCTGGCTCGGCCTCGGCCAGCGCGTCCAACTGCTCGCGTTCTGCGGGTGGCTGATCTTCGTGGCACTCAGCGTGATTCACGTCACCCCGGAAAGGGATGGTTCCACGTGAAACGTCCTGGGGAAATGGTCACGGGAGTGCACGTGGTCGTCGACGGCGACGGACCACCCGTCGTCCTCAACGGCGGCCTCGGCGGGAACTGGTTCGACTGGGACGAGGCGGTCGAACTGCTGTCCGGGGCCTGTCTCGTCGTGCGGATCGATCGTCCCGGATACGGACTCAGTCCGCCGTCCGCGCATCGGCCGTCCGCTCGCGGCGAGGCCGACAGAATCGCCGGCGTTCTCGACGCGCTGCGGGTGACCACCCCGGCGGTGCTCGTCGGCCACTCCCTCGGCGGCATCTACGTCGAGGCGTTCGCCCGGCTGTACCCGGAGCGGACCGCGGGCGTGCTCCTCCTCGACTCCACCGTCACGTCCAGTCCGCACCGCGTGATCCCGACCCCCTGGCGCGTCGGCATGGGTCGCCGGGTGTCCCGGGCGGCCAGCGCGGTGGGACTGCAGAAACTGCTCGGCCCCACGGTCCGCCGGATCCTGAACCATTCGACACCGCCCGACGGGATCGCCCCGGACACCCGGCGTTGGGTCGAACGGATCTACCGCGAGCCCGCGTACCTCGAATCCTCGATCGTCGAGAACGCGTCGTACCCGGCGCTGGCCCAGGAACTGGCCGCGCTGCGCGAGACCACGACGATCACGGCGCCCGTCGTCGTGGCCGCCGCTCACACGGGACGCCCGACGCCGTGGGGGTCGGCGTGGATCCGCACGCAGAAGCACTTCGCGCAATTCCTGGGCGCCGCGTTCCGCGTCGTGCGCCCGGCGCACCACCACGCGATGATCGATCAGCCCGGCCAGATCGCGGCGATGGTGCGGGAACTGGCAAGCTGAGCGACGTGCAACTGCTATTGATCCGCCACGCGCTGCCCGAACTCGTCACCGCGTCGGACGGGCGCGCGGACCCGGCGCTGACCGAAGAGGGTCACGCCCAGGCCAAGCGACTGCCCGCCGCGCTGGCCCCGTACCGCATCGCCCGGATCGTGAGCAGCCCGCAACGACGTGCGCTCGAGACGGCGGCGCCGGTCGCGGAGGCGCTCAACCTCCCCGTCACGGAGTACGTCGGCCTCGCGGAATACGACTACGACCTCGACCACTACATCCCGTTCCACGAGGCGGAGGCACGGGCTCCGGAGGCCTATGCCCGCATCCGGGCAGGCGAGTTCCCGCAGTCCGTGGACGCCGGCGCGTTCCGCACCAGGGTGTTCGAATCCCTCGGCCGCATCGTCGACGAGACCGGCCACGAGGACACCGTCGCGGTGTTCGCCCACGGCGGCGTCATCAACGTGTTCCTGCAGGACCTGCTCGGCCTCGACCGGCCCCTCGTGTTCCCGATCGAGTACGTGTCCGTGACGCGGGTCCTCGTCTCCCGCAGCGGTGAGCGACGGGTGGCGTCGGTCAACGAGACCGGCCACGTCCGGGACATGCTGCGCCGATGAGCGGTCGCTAGAGGCCCGGAATCCGGGGCAGCGGAGGCAGCGGCGGGGGCGGCGGGAGTGTCGGCAGCTGAATCTGCGGCAGACCGGGAATGAGGGGCCGCGGGGCGGGGGCAGGCGCCGGCGCGGGATCCGGCACGGTCGCCTCCTCCTGGGCCGGCTCCGGAACCGACACCGCGGCCGGTGGGGGTGCAGCCGGTGACGGCGCGGGCGACGGAGACGCCTTCTCGGCGCTCGGCTGCGTGGCGGCGGGTTGCGCCTCGCCTTCCGCGCCCTGCACGTGGCTGCCGAAACCGAGACCGAGGCCGATCACCGCGACGACCGCCAGCGCACCACCGGCCAGCGCACCGGCCCGGATCACCGGCTTCGCGAACTTCTCGGCGGACAACGGGGCCCCGGCCCGGCCCGAGTGCTCCTGCGCCAGAACCGCGGCACCCTCCGCGGCCACCAGTTCAGGTTGTGCTGGCACGATCACCGGCAGCGCGAGCCACGACTCCATCAGAGACGCCACCAGCGGGATGTGCGCGCCGCCCCCGATCAGAACCACCGCGTCCGGCCTGCACCCGGACGAATCGATCACCTCACGCGCCAGGCGCGCCGACGCCTCCACCGGGCGGACGATGAGCGAATCGAGATTGTCCTGCGAGAGCAGCAGCAGACCGCCGTCGCCGGGCACGCAGACCGCGGTGTTGGTGGACAGTTCCTCCTTGGCGCGCCGGCAGCGCTCGGTGAGCGCCCACTCCGCGGCCTCGTCGGCCGGGCGGGCAATGCGTTCCTGCGCGAGCTGGTGGTCGCGGATCAAGCGGTCGATGCCGTCGCCGCTGATCTCGTCCGTCCGTGCCGCCCCGAGCGCCTCCCCGGTGAGCCGGTCGACCACCGTGATCGTGAGGCCGGAACTGCCGAGGTCGTAGAACACGAGCGTCGAATGGTCGCCCAGCTGTCCCGACGCCTCCAGCTGCCGGAGCACCGCCGTCACCTCCGGGACCAGCTCGCAGTCGCCCATCGCGGCCTGCACGGCAGCGGCCTGCGCTTGATCGCGATACGCGACACCGATCGTCTGAACCCTGTCGGCGGCGGGGCACTCGGCCATCACCGTTCCGATGGAATCGGCAACCAGCTGTTCCGGGTGGGTGTGGGCCGAATCCACTGGAAATGACCGGAACACGGCCCCCTCGTCGTCCGGGTACGCCACGCGCACCGCGCTGGCACCGACGGAGACACCGAGAACTGAAACCATGAAATTACTATAACGGTTTGGTCACGGCAGGCGTGTCGGGGCCTCGCGGCGGCTGCCCTCGCCGTGTCGGCTCAGAGCCCGGGAAGCCGCGGGAATTCCGGCATC
This sequence comes from Rhodococcus sp. (in: high G+C Gram-positive bacteria), assembly GCA_039206675.1. GTDB lineage: Bacteria > Actinomycetota > Actinomycetes > Mycobacteriales > Mycobacteriaceae > Rhodococcus_F. The sequence goes on from JBCEBZ010000181.1 coordinate 8,463, forward strand.
GGAAGCGGTGCGGGCGGCGGAATCGTCGGCATCTGGAACTGCGGCAAACCCGGGATCAGCGGAGCGGGTTCCGTCGTGGTCGGCGCGGCCGACGTGTCCGACGGCACGACGCTCTCCGATTCGGGGGCGACCGGCGCCTGCGTCGGAATCTGTGCCTGCGTCTGCGCCTGCGTCCGTGACTGATACGTGCTGCGCACCTCGGTCTGCGGCGGAATCGCCGGCTGCGCGTCGACCACCGACGGGGCCGCCTCCACCGGCGGGGGCACTTCCGCGGTCGTCGTGGGCTGCGGCGGTGCCGCCTGTTGCGCGGTAGGCGCCTCCGTGTTCGCCTGCGTGGCGGCCGGCTGCGCGTCCTCCTCCGAACCCTGCAGAAGGTCGGTGCCGAAGCCGAGACCGAGACCGACCGCGGCGACCACGGCCACGACGCCACCGGCGAGGACGAGGCCACGACGCTTCCGGGCCGGAACGACGACCTCGTCCGCGGGCGACGCCGAGTGCCACAGGACCTGCGTCTCGGGTTCCCACTCGGTCTCCGGTTCCCACTCCGGTTCGGGTTCGAGCTCGGGCTCCGGCTGGGGCAGGGGCGCCACGTAATCGTCGAACGTCGGGAGCGCCAGCAGGGCCGCGCCCTCGGCCGCCACCAGTTCGGGCTGCGCGGGGACGATCACGGGAAGGTCGAGCCACGACTCCATCACCGACGCGACCAACGGAATGTGCGCGCCGCCACCGATCAGCACCGCGGCGTCGGGGGTGCGCCCCGAACGGCGGATGACCTCACGGGCCAGGCGGGCCGACGTCTCGACGGGACCCGCGATGAGCGAATCGAAGCTGTCCTGCGAGAGCAGCAGCATTCCGCCCTCACCCGGCATGCACACGGCGCCGTTGGTCGACAGCTGCTCCTTCGCATCTCGGCACCGCGCGGCGAGAGCGAGCTGCGCCGCCGCGTCGGCCGGTTGCGCGAAACGGTGCAGTCCGAGTTGGTTGTCGCAGATCAGCCGGTCGACGAGGTCGCCGCTGATCTGATCCGACCGCGACCTGCTCAGCACCATGCCGGTGTCGCGGTCGACGACGGTGACGGTGAGACCCGAACTGCCGAGGTCGTAGAACACGAGCGTCGCGTGATCGCCGAGTTCCCCGGACATTTCCAGCATCTGCAGCGCGGCGGTGACTTCGGGGACCAGTTGAAAGTTGCCGATCTGCAGTCGGGCCATTGCCGCCTGCATGGCTCCGGCCTGCGCGTCGTCCTGATACGCGACGCCGATGGCCTCCACCTCGTCGGCCTCGTCGCGTTCGGCGAGCACCGTCCCGATGGATTCGGCGGCGAGTTCCGCCGGCCGTTCGAGTGTTGCGGTCACCGACCGCGATTGGAAGATCGGCGTTTCGAGAGTCACGGCGTCGTGGCGCGCGAAGCGCACCGCGCTGGCGCCGACGGATACACCGAGAACTGAAGTCATGCCGCCGACTATAACGGTTCGGTTACGGGTCTCGCGCAGGAAGGAGACCGGACGCCACGTCAGACGTGTTTTCGACGTACTCCTGTGACGCACATCGTATTCCCGGCGGCTCGTCGGCGTCGAAACCTGCGGAAATGCCGCGGCCGAAACGCGGCGGACGCAACACGCCGTGACATGTCTCGTTCGTGGACGAATGTCGCGTTGCCGTACACCCGAGGGGATTCGGCCGCGGTCAGTCGGTTCCCGCCGCGCGGGTTCCATCGCTGTGCGTGCCGAACCACTGCAGCGTTCGCGCCCATCCGTCCCGGGCGGCCGCCTCGTTGTACACGGCGGGCCGGTCGTCGCAGTGGAAGCCGTGTTCGGCGTCGGGGTAGCGGACGATCTCGGTGTCGACCGGAGCGTGCGCGACGGCGGCCCGGAGCGCCTCGACGTCCTCCGACGGAATTCCCTTGTCGCGGTCACCGAACAGGCCCAGCCACGACGTTCGGAGCCGTCCGGCGGCGTCGAGTTGCGTCGGATACCCGAACCGCCCCTTCGCGATGCCACCGCCGTAGAAGCTCACCGCCGCGCCCAGGTCGAGGCGGGTCGCCGTGTGGAACGCGACCGTCCCGCCCATGCAGAACCCGACGATCGCGGTGTTCCGCGGGGCGATCGAGGCCGCCGACAGAGCCGCGACGGCCCCGTCGACGTCCTCGTCGATATTCGCCGCGGTGAGCTCACCCATCAGCGGCATCGCCGCCTGCAGGTCGTCGTAGTCCAGCACCGGATCTCCGCTCCGGTGGAACAAATGCGGCGCGACGGCGTGATACCCGGCCGCGGCGAAACGACGGCAGACGTCGACGATGTGCTCGGTGACGCCGAACGCTTCCTGGATGACGACGACGCCGCCACGAACGGGACCTTCAGGGGTGATGCTGGTGAGTGGTGTGGTCACGAATGTCGACTCTAGGAAACCGGCTTCAGCGTGTGGATCGCCGGTGCCCCGGCGAGGTGCTCACCGAACGTGCCGAGCGCGGCCTGGAAGTGCGGCGACGTCATGTGCGCGTCGAGCGCGTCCTGACCGGTCCACACCTCCACGGTGACGAAGGTTCCCGCGACCGCGGTCGATTCGAACACCTCGTACGAGATGCAGCCCTCTTCCTTGCGGCTCTCCGCGCCGAGCGCGGACAGTCCGTCACGGACTTTGTCCTCGGAGCCGGGCTTGGCAGGAATGGTCGCTACGACATGCAGATCGGACATCGACTCCCTTTCGTGAACGCCACCTCGTGTGGCCCGTCTCACGTAAGCACAGTTGGGTCGGCTAGGAAACCCGAAGTCGCGTCAAATAATCGGCGACCTTCGGTTCGTCCCAGCCGTGCGCCTCGCGGAGACCGTCCGCGATGGTCGCGAGATAGGCGGGCGCCGGTGCGTTCCTGGCGACGACGTCGCCGCGGGCGCGGGTGGTGAACGTGCACAGGGGGACGCCGTTGCGGGATCCGAGTGGAACCAGACGGTCGTAGCAGGCGGGTTCCTGCGCGTGAATGTCCTCGAACTGTTCCCGCGTCACCAGGAACGCGCGGGCGGCGACGGTGCCGGCAGCGTCGGGGTCGTAGAACGCGCGGCCGCCGCCCCAGATCCGCGACTCTCCCGCGAAGAACACCGTGCCGGGTATCACCACCGGCATCGACGCCCGTGGGGCACGTGCGTCGCGGGCGCCCGCATGCACGAGTTTGCCCCCGGCCGGGCGGCCACCACGCAGGTAGCAGGTCAGACGCGTCGCAGCCATGTTCGATCCATAGCTGACGTACCAGATCAGCACACAAACGACCGTACTCGGACAAGATGGTCACATGAATCTTCTCGGCGAAGTCAGGAGATGGCGCAGCGGTGCACGGAAGCATCACCGCCTGCGGGATCTCGACGGCACTCTCGTCGTCGTCACCGGCGGCGGCAGCGGGATCGGGCGCGAGACCGCGTTGGCGTTCGCGTCCGAAGGTGCCGTGGTGGTGGTCGCCGATCGCGATCTCGAATCCGCGCGGCAGACCTCCGATCTCATCAACTCCGCTCAGATGAAGGGCGGCGGCGCCGTCGCCGTCTTCGGCGGCGGCTCCCACGCGTATCAGGTGGACGTCGCGGTGGAAGACGAGGTGCAGCGTTTCGCGGAGACGGTGCAGGCCGAGCACGGCACCCCCGACGTCGTGATCAACAACGCCGGAATCGGATATTCGGGGACGTTCACGAAGACTTCGCAGAAGGACTTCGAGCGGGTGATGGACGTGAACTTCTGGGGCGTCGTCTACGGTTCCCGCGCGTTCGCCGGGCAGATGATCGAACGCGGAACCGGTGGGCACATCGTGAACCTGTCGTCCGCCGCGGCGTTCACACCGCAGAAGCGGCTCACCGCGTATGCGACGAGCAAGGCCGCGGTGTTCATGTTGTCGGACTGTCTCCGAGCGGAATTGGTGAATCACGGCATCGGCGTCAGCGCCATCTGCCCGGGACTCGTCCACACGAACATCATCCAGGCCACCGACTTCGCCGGCGCCACCCCGGAGGAGCAGGCGGAGATGCGGGACCGGACCGACAAGCTCTATCGCAAACGCGGTTTCACCCCGGACCGGGTGGCGACCCAGATCGTGAAGGCCGTCAAGTCCAACAAGGCCGTCGTCCCCGTCACGCCCGAAGCCAGGTTCGGGCGCGCGCTGAGCCGCCTCAGCCCGGGCAGCATGCGGCTCGGCGCCCGCCTCGACCTCGGCTGATCCTCAGGGCGTGGGCGCCTGCACCCGGCCGGTGTAGGCGTCCATGCTGTGGTAGACACCGAGACGGTCGGCCAGACGGTCCCAGGCACGCACCGGCAACACGGCTTTCGCGACCCTCGACAGGTACAGCGACCGCGGCAGCATCAGCAGCGGCTTGCCCTGCCGCATCGCCCGCCACGACCGGGCCGTGACCTCCTCCGGGCTCAGGATCGGGGCGAACAGCGGGTTCTTCACGCCGTCGAACATGCCGGTGGAGATGTAACTCGGGCACACCGTGGTGACCTTGACGTGCCCGTGACCGGCCTGGACCAGTTCGAGTCGTAGCGAATCGCTCCACCCCAGGACAGCCCACTTCGACGCCGCGTACACGGCCATTCTCGGGGTCGCCACGGTCCCGGCGGCCGAGGCGATGTTCACGATGCGGCACTCCCGGCCTCGGTCCTCGATCATGGCGGGCAGGAACTCGTTGGTGACGTACATCGGCGCGAGCGTGTTGACGTCCATCACGAATTTCGTGTCCGTCTCCTGGTCGTGATCCCAGAAGTACTTGCCGCGCACCACACCGGCGTTGTTGACGAGCACGTCGAGACGGCCGAACGCACCCCGCACCTCGGCGGCCGCCGTGCGGACGGATTCGAGGTCGGCGACGTCGACGACCTGCGCGCGGACGGTGCATCCCGATTCGCGCAGTTCCTGCGCCGTGCGCTCGAGCGCGTCGGCGTCGATGTCCCACAACACCACCGCATCCGCACGGTCGGCGGCGGCGAGTCGGGCGAAGAGTCGTCCCATCCCCATCGCCGCCCCGGTGATCAGGACCGTCTTGCCCTCAACCGAGAATCCCACGTCATGCCCTCCTTCGGTCGGCACCGGCCGGCTCGTAGTACAGGGTTTCGATCCGGTCCTTCAACGCGACCTGCGCGCGGCGCAGCGCCTGCCACACCACCGGTGCGGCCACCCCGCCGAGGAGTTGTCCGGCCGGCCTGCCGGGAGAGTGGTAGCGGAAGTCGACGGTGAGTTCCGTCTCGTCGGGGCTCAGCGCCTCGATCGTCCAGACCGATGCGTGCACGCCGTGATCGAGTTCGACGACGAGCCGGCGACCCGGGTCGGACGCGGTGATCCGGGCGCGGGACGGCAGCGACACCGGAACCAGAGCCGTCTCCGGGTCGCTGAGGTACTCGAGGGCCATCGGGGGCGGGACGACGATCACCGTGGTGCTGCGCAACCCGATCGTCGAACGGCCGGGACTGCGGGGGCCGGACAGGCAGAGCTGAATGGACAAGGCGGTTTTCCCAACGTGTCGGCGTCCGAGCTGCAGAGTGTGTGGTACATCGATGTACCGCATACTGGTGACGCTATACGGAATCACCGCGACAGGGAAGACTACGATTCGATTCGATGACGAAACCCCAGCAAGACGCCGGTGACGGGCGCGCTGCCCGTTGGCACGGTCAACGCGAGAAGCGGCGCTCGGAGTTCGTCGAACGGGCACTCGTCGCCATCGCCGAAGAAGGTCCCGACGTGTCGGTCGCCACGATGGCCGTCTACGCCGAAGTCGCGCGGACCCGCATCTACCGGCACTTCGACGACAGCACCGACCTCAGGAACGCCGTCGCCCGCCGGGTCGCCGCGATGATGCTCCTCGACTACGCGCCCGTGATCACCACCGACGGCGCGCCGCACGCCATCCTCACCCGCGCCGCCCGCACCCACCTCGACTGGGTCACCGAACACGCCAACCTGTACCGCTACCTGATGTCGTTCTCCCCCGCCGCCGAAGAGGTGCGGCGCGGCATCAGCACCGCCGTCGCCGACATGCTCCGCCCCTACCTCGATGCGCTCGACACCCCGGCCACCGCGACACCTCTGGCCAACGCACTGATCGGGATGGTCGAGTCGGTGGCGGTGGAATGGATCGAGCGACCGGGCGGCACCGACGTCGGCGCGCTGACCGAGCAACTGGCGGCGTGGGCGTGGGCGCTGGTCGACACGACGATGCGCAGCCGCGGCGTCGTCCTCGACCCCGACCTTCCCCTACCGGCCCCCGACGCCCTCCGCACGTGAGCGGCAAAGCGTGCCGGAGCACACTTTGCCGCTCACGTGCGGGACCAGCGGGCCAGGTATTCGCGCTCGGTGGCGGTGATGCGGCGTAGCCGCTGCGCGTCGACATCCGCGACGGCCATCTGCGTGGTGGCGGTGACGGCGGGCGGGTCGGTGACCGGGGTACGCGCGCCCCGGACCTCGTAGCCGATGGTGAAGTCGACGGCCCGGTGCTTCGCGATCCACATCGTGATCCGGAGCGGGCTGTCGGAATGCCGCAACTGCGCCCGGTACTTCACGTGGATGTCGGCGATGAACGCACTCGTGATGAGCGACGAGTTCTCGCTGCCCTCGCTGAGCAGCCAGTCGATCCGGGCCTCCTCGAGCAACGTCACCATCCGCGCATGGTTGATGTGCTGGAAGGCGTCCATGTCGGACCACCGGACGGTCACGAAGGCGTCGTAGCCGACGACGGCGGCAGAGGAGTCGGTCACGTCGGACATCATCCCCTGCCGCCGTCGGCGGAACTCACGCGATGTCGCGCAACCAGTTCCTCAGCCAGGTGGTGGCGGCCGTGCCCGAACCGTCGACCGCGTAGCTGGTGTAATCCTGGTGCGCCTGCGACTTGTAGAACTGCTCGAGTTCGTCGATGCGCTTCTCGTTGGACTGCTCGTCCAGCTGAGCCATCAGCGTGGGCACACCGCCGACCGCGAGGAGATCGTTCCAGATCGCGAGGGCTTCTTCCTGATACCGGCCGAACAGCGACGGCGTCGGATCCGACGTCTGCGCGAGGAACCCGGCGAACCGGGTCACGAAGTCGTCCTTCGGCGTGGAGCAGTACAGGTCGCCGTACGCGCAGAAGGTGCGCGTGTTCTGGCTGACCCAGCCGAAGCCGCCGATGCGGGGACCACCGGCGCCGCTGCCGGCGACGGGCGGCCCGACGAGGGCGTCGGTCGGCGACCGCCGCGGATCGGAGACGAGTCCGACGGCCGCGATCTTGTCGGCGGGGACGACACCGAGGCCGGTGCCGATCTCCGCGGCGAGATCACCCGCGGCGTCGGCGCCCTGGCTGTAGCCGATGATCGACAGCTTCGTGTCGGGGCACTGCTGCACCATCGACGACAGCATGCCCTTGGCATTGGTGACCGCCTGCGCCTTCGAGCGCCCGTACACGTCGGACTCCCACGGGAAGGCGGTGGCCGCGTACGTGACGTAGTCGGTGCGGATCGACGACGGCAGACCGTTCGTCACCGCGGACAGCAGACCCGGGGTCGGCCGCACATTTTCCTTGGTGGACGTTTCCCACGTCCCCGGAATGGCGACCACGTACAGGCTCGGGCAGGGGGCCGCGTTCGCTACTGCGCTCGTGCCCACCACCCCCGACGCCACCGGGATGGCCGCGGCAGCGGCCACTGCGGTCAAGAATGCGATAACCCGTCTCATTGCCATGGCATCAACCTGTTCTCCCCTTCGCCGTCCAGCAGACGGGATGCTGCCAGGACGACGTGACCTAAAGATGCACGATCGGTAAATGAACGTTACCGACCGAACGTGACCCCCGCACGATAAACCGGCACCCCGGTAGGAAAACCTACCGGGGTGCGGATTGTACTGGCGGTTACAGCTACCGCTGCGGGGCGGTGGTGGTCTCGATCGGAGACGGCAGCGCCGTCTTGCCCTCGAGGTACGCATCGACCGCTGCGGCCGCCGAGCGACCCTCGGCGATGGCCCACACGATCAGCGACTGTCCGCGTCCCATGTCGCCCGCGACGAAGACGCCGTCGACGTTCGTGGCCCACTTCGCGGAGCGGGCGACGTTGCCGCGCTCGTTGAGGTCGACGCCGAGATCGGTGAGCAGGCCCGGCTTCTCGGGCCCGACGAAGCCCATCGCCAGCAGGACGAGGTCGGCCTCGAGCTCGAAGTCCGAACCCTCGACCTTCTCGAAGCGACCCGACTTCATCTCGACCTCGTGGGCCTTGAGCGCGGTCACCTTGCCGTCGGCACCGACGAACCGTTCCGTGTTCACGGAGAAGAGGCGTTCGCCGCCTTCCTCGTGCGCGGACGCGACGCGGTACATCAACGGGTACGTCGGCCACGGGGTGTGGTCGGCGCGGGTCTCGGGCGGTCTCGGCATGATCTCGAACTGGTGAACGCTCTCGGCACCCTGACGGTGCGAGGTGCCCAGGCAGTCCGCGCCGGTGTCGCCGCCGCCGATGATGACGACCTTCTTGCCCTCCGCGGTGATGGTCGGCTGCTCGAGGTCGCCGAGCTGCACGCGGTTGGCGATCGGCAGGAATTCCATCGCCTGGTGGATGCCGTCCAGCTCGCGGCCGGGGATCGGCAGGTCGCGGGCCTCGGTGGCACCGCCGGCCAGGACCACGGCGTCGAACTGCGCGCGCAGTGCGTCCGCGGTGATGTCGACACCCACGTTGACGCCCGTCTTGAAGACGGTGCCCTCGGAGTTCATCTGGTCGAGACGGCGGTCGATGTGCCGCTTCTCCATCTTGAACTCGGGGATGCCGTACCGGAGGAGCCCGCCGATGCGGTCGGCCCGCTCGAACACGGTGACCATGTGCCCGGCGCGCGTCAGCTGCTGCGCCGCAGCAAGACCCGCGGGACCGGAACCGACGACGGCGACCTTCTTGCCCGTCGAACGCGTCGGGTGCACCGGCTTGACCCAGCCCTCGTCGAAGGCGCGGTCGATGAGCTCGACCTCGACCTGCTTGATGGTGACCGGGTCCTGGTTGATGCCCAGGACGCAGGACGCCTCACAGGGTGCGGGGCACAGCCGCCCGGTGAACTCCGGGAAGTTGTTGGTCGCGTGCAGACGCTCGATGCCGTCCTGCCACCGGTCCTTGTACACCAGGTCGTTCCACTCGGGAATCAGGTTCCCCAGCGGACAGCCGTTGTGGCAGAACGGGATACCGCAGTCCATGCACCGGCTGGCCTGAGTCTTCAGGGTGTCCGACGAGAACTCCTCGTAGACCTCGTTCCAGTCGAGCAGACGCAACGGCACCGGCCGGCGAACCGGAAGTTCGCGTGACGTGTGCTTCAGGAAGCCGCTTGGATCACCCACGAGCTGCCTCCATCACTGCCTCGTCCACGTTCTTTCCATCCTTCTTCGCGGCCTCGATGGCCAAGAGCACCTTCTTGTAATCGCGGGGCATGACCTTCGCGAAATGATTGACCTGCTGCGACCAGTCGGAGAGGATGCGCGCGGCAACCTCGGAGCCCGTCTCGTCGCGGTGACGCTCGATCGCGGACTTCAGCCAGGTGAAGTCGTCACCCGTCAGGTCCTCGAGATCCACCAGTTCCGTGTTCAGGTTGTCCTCGAACGCCTTGTCCGGGTTGTAGACGTACGCGACGCCACCGGACATGCCGGCACCGAAGTTGCGTCCCGTCGCACCGAGGATGACGACCTTTCCGCCGGTCATGTACTCGCAACCGTGGTCGCCGACACCCTCGACGACGGCGGTGGCACCGGAGTTGCGGACCGCGAATCGCTCGCCCACGACACCGCGGAGCAGAGCCTCACCGCTCGTCGCACCGAACAGGATCACGTTGCCGCCGATGATGTTGTCCTCGGCGACGAACCCGGGCGCGGTCTCCAGCGGCGGGCGCACCACGAGGCGTCCACCGGACAGTCCCTTGCCGACGAAGTCGTTGGCATCGCCGTGCAGGCGCAGGGTCATGCCCTTGGGGACGAACGCACCGAAGCTGTTACCGGCCGAACCGGTGAACGTGATGTCGATCGTGTTGTCCGGCAGTCCGTCGCCGCCGTACGCCTTCGTCACCTCGTGGCCGAGCATGGTGCCGACCGTGCGGTTGACGTTGGTGATCGGCGACTCGAACGCGACCTTCTCGCCCTTGTCGAGAGCGTTGCGGCTCGAGACGATCAGCTGCTGGTCGAGCGCCTTGTCGAGGCCGTGGTCCTGGGTGCCCGTGCAGTACAGGTCCTGGTCCATGAACGCCGACTCGGTCTCGTGCAGGATCGGCGACAGGTCGAGGTTGCCTGCCTTGCTGCCCTTCCAGTGCTCGAGCGCCTTCGTGGTGTCGAGGACGTCCACCTGCCCGACGGCCTCGTCGAGGGTGCGGAAGCCGAGCTCCGCCAGAAGCTCGCGCACCTCTTCGGCGATGAAGAGGAAGAAGTTCTCCACGAACTCCGGCTTGCCGTTGAACCGCTTGCGCAGCACCGGGTTCTGCGTCGCGACACCCACGGGGCAGGTGTCGAGGTGGCAGACCCGCATCATGATGCAACCCGACACCACCAGCGGGGCGGTCGCGAAACCGAACTCCTCGCCACCGAGCAGCGCGGCGACCATGACGTCGCGGCCCGTCTTCAGCTGGCCGTCGACCTGCACGACGATGCGGTCGCGCAGACCGTTGAGCAGCAGCGTCTGCTGGGTCTCGGCGAGGCCGAGCTCCCACGGGGCGCCCGCGTGCTTCATCGACGTCAGCGGGGTGGCGCCGGTGCCACCGTCGTGACCGGAGATCAGCACGACGTCCGCGTGTGCCTTGGACACACCCGCGGCGACGGTGCCGACACCGACCTCGGACACCAGCTTCACGTGGATCCGGGCCTGCGGGTTGGCGTTCTTCAGGTCGTGGATCAGCTGCGCGAGATCCTCGATCGAGTAGATGTCGTGGTGCGGCGGCGGCGAGATCAGCCCCACGCCGGGCGTGGAGTGCCGGACCTCGGCCACCCACGGGTACACCTTGTGCGCCGGCAACTGGCCACCCTCACCGGGCTTCGCTCCCTGCGCCATCTTGATCTGGATGTCGGTGCAGTTCGTCAGGTAGTGCGACGTGACGCCGAAGCGTCCCGACGCGACCTGCTTGATCGCGGACCGGCGCCAGTCACCGTTCTCGTCCGGGGTGAACCGGGCCGGGCTCTCGCCGCCCTCACCGGAGTTGGAGCGACCGCCGAGGCGGTTCATGGCGATGGCGAGCGTCTCGTGCGCCTCGGCGGAGATGGAGCCGTAGCTCATCGCACCGGTCGAGAAGCGCTTGACGATCTCGGTGGCGGGCTCGACCTCGTCCAGCGGGACGGGCTCGCGCACACCCTTCTTGAACTCGAACAGGCCACGCAACGCTGCGAGCCGCTCGGACTGGTCGTCGACCAGCTTCGTGTACTCCTTGAACACCTCGTACTGCCCGGTGCGCGTGGAGTGCTGCAGCTTGAACACCGTGTCCGGGTTGAACAGGTGGTACTCGCCCTCACGACGCCACTGGTACTCGCCGCCCACCTCGAGCTCGCGGTGCGCGCGCTCCTCGGGACGGTCCAGGTACGCGTTGGCGTGGCGGACCGCGACGTCGGCGGCGATCT
>JBCEBZ010000182.1:0-19979 GCA_039206675.1 Rhodococcus sp. (in: high G+C Gram-positive bacteria)
ACGACTCCGTGAACCCGTGCCGGGCCTGGGCGCGGTCCCCGACGATGGTGAAGCTGCGGGACGGGCAGCGCAGCAGCAACATCTGCCACTCCGCATCCGTCAGTTCCTGGGCCTCGTCCACCACGACGTGCGCGAACGGCCCGGCCAGCAGGTCGGGGTCGGTGCTCGGGAGAGCAGTCTCGTCGACCAGGGACTGCTGCAGGTCCTGGCCGCGCAGCATCGACATCACGAGCATCTCGGAGTCGTCGGTCGCGATCAGGTCGTCGACGACGGTGCTCATCCGCGCGCGTTCGGCGGCGACGGTGGCGTTGTACCGACGCTGCCGGAGCGACGCCTCCGGATCTCCGAGCCGCTGCCGCGCCGCATCGAGGAGCGGCAGATCGGACACGGTCCAATTCTGCGCGTCCGCGCGCTGCAGTGCCCGGACCTCGTCCGGGCTGAGCCAAGGCGCGCACTTGCGCAGGTAGGCCGGCACCGACCACAGGTCCCCGACGAGATCGGCGGCCTCGATCATCGTCCACGCGTTGTCGAGAGTCGCCCGCAATTCGTCGTTCTGCAGCAACGACTTCCGAATCTGGGCCGCGGGAGCGTCACCGTCGTACTTGTCCACCAGGATCGTGAGCAACAGCTCCCAGATCTGTTCGCGCGCTTCGTTGTGCGGGGTGCCGGGCTCCGGCGCTTCGAACGCCTCGGCCCAGTCTTCGGCACTCAGCCAGATGTCGGACCAGTCGGTCGCAACCGTCATGCCCTTGGCAGGCGGCTCCTCGTAGAACTTCACGGCCGCGTCGATCGCCTTCACCAGATCCGCCGACGACTTCAGCCGTGCCACCTCCGGATCCTTCTCGATCCCGGCGGTGGCCCCCTCGGCGACGAGGTCCCGCAGCGTGCAGAGCTGCACCCCCTCCTCGCCGAGGCTGGGCAGCACATCGGCGACATACGCCAGGTAGGGCTCGTGCGGGCCGACGAACAGCACACCGTGACGAAGTCGGGGATCGGAGTACAGCAGGTACGCGGCACGGTGCAGCGCGACGACGGTCTTGCCCGTACCCGGGCCGCCGTCGACGACGAGGGCGCCGCCGGATCCCGCGCGGATGACGGCGTCCTGATCGGCCGCGATGGTCCCGAGCACGTCACGCATCCGGGCCGACCGGGTGCTACCCAGGCTGGCGATGAACGCGGACTGGTCGTCGAGCGCGGCGGTCCCTTCGAACCCGTCCGGGGTGAAGACCTCGTCCCAGTAGTCGCTGATCCGGCCGCCGGTCCAGCGGTACCTGCGGCGGCTGGCCAGACCCATCGGGTTGGCGTGGGTCGCCCCGAAGAACGGCTCGGCCGCGGGGGACCGCCAGTCGACCAGCAGCTGATTGCCCGCGCCGTCCATGAGGCCGAGACGTCCGATGTACACGGGCTCGGGGTCGTCGGCGCCGACGAAATGCCCGAGGCACAGGTCCAGACCGAATCGGCGCAGGGCGCGCAGTTGAGCGCCCAGGTCGTGAACCATCATGTCCCGCTCCATCGCCTCCTGACCCAGCCGGCGGGGAGCCTTGCGCTCGGCGTCGATGCGGCGGGACAAATCTGCGATGGACTGCGCGAGGCTCTCCTCGATGGCCGCGAAGTGCCGCTCGTCGCCGGCGATCAAAGCCGGGTCGGCCTTGGGTGCGAGGTGGTCGGGAAGATCGAATGCCCCGGCAGTAAGGGGTCTCACGTCAACGGCTCCGATCTGTGACGGGTGATGTGGATTCAGATTTTCGGCGCGCACTCACGACTCCCATTTCCGCAGGTTCCGGCTCAGGCCGGTAATTCTGCGACACCACCCGGGCCTTGCCGCAAGCCCCCGGGTGCGCTATACATTGAAAGTGGAAGAGAGTTGCATTCCTTCCCCTCCTCATCCGATTCGGACCGTCACACCCCTCTGCGCAGTAAACTCCCGTCGCTTCGGCGTGGGCAAGGTCCGACCGAATCTCCGAGAACCCGAACGCGCGCGTTCGGAGGCCGAATCAGTCTGCCCGTCAGCACATTCGACTCAACGGCCTGCTCGCGACGACAAATCTGCGGACCGCCCTGAAACATTCACCGGTGGCGACGCTTTCGACCCTGCGCCGGAATCCGTTCCGCGCGAGGATTCCCCGGTGTTAATGTGAGAACACTCGTCCTCACCGAAAGGTGCACCTCGATGAGAAGATTCACTCGAAGAGCCGGTGGAACCATCGTGGCGCTGACGCTCACCGCGGCCGCTTTCGTCGTGTCACCGCCACCGGTGTACGGATTTGCCGAGGATATTTGCTACACCGAGGACGGTGCCCCGCCGCACAATTGCGCCCCGCTGCCACCCGAGTGCCTACTCGACAATCCCGACGCGCCGATCTGCGGCGCCGAGGCCTTCCTCCGGTACGGGTTCACGTTGCGCCAACCGCTCGGCGGACGGAGTCTCGTCCACTCGGATTCGACGTACATCATCGCCCGCACGGTCGGCTTCTCCGCACAGGACGCGTACTGGATCGCGGCATACGACGAGGCGACCGACCTCGGCACGTTCGTCCCACGCGACATCTTCGGCAGGCCGGCCCCCGACGCCGGCGCGCTGACCACCAAGGACATCAGCGGACTGGTGCGCACCCACTTCGACACCGGCGGGTTCCTCTTCCACTTCCTGCCCACGTTGCGCGGTCCGACGGATCCCCTGCCCGACGGGTTGCGGCCGAACGTCGACGATCCGCGGCACGAGATCATGCTCACGCACCTGCGGACGTGGGCCATGGCCGGCCCGGGAAGCAACGCGCCGCTGTGCACGGGTGGTTTCACGAACCCCTCCGCGAACGGCGACTACGGCACGGGCGCAACGTGTTACGGAGACGCGAATCCGGTCCCGATCAACGGCACGTACAGCCTGGAGACTCCGGCCGCCATCCCGTTCACCAACATGACCGGGCAGCAGGTGATCACCGACAACGTCCTGTCGTCACAGTTCGACTCGTGGGTCGGCGAGAATTCCTGGAACGCGCGGACCGGCATCTACCTTCACGCTCTCGGTGACCGCATCTCGCACCATGTGTGCACCGACGCCGGCACGATCACGCCGCCGGGCCCCGCCGGGCAGAATTTCCGAATCGATCTGAACCAGCCCACCTGCGATCAGGGTCCGCACGCGGTCCGCCACGAGTACGAGACCGGTGTGGACTTCGCCGGGCTGAACCCGGAAGACCAGACGACCGAGGCCGCGTTGTCGATGGTGTACGACGAACTCGTCAACTTCGCGCGGGCACGCGGAACACTGGACGCGCGCGCCACCGCACCCGCCACGAAGAACGCACTCCTGAACGACGGACTCCTCCCGGCGCTCGAGATCCGCGAACCGGTGGAGCGGCTGACCGCCGTCACCGACGTCGGCTGCCGCGCCGGCGTTCCCGCCTTCCCCGGAAATCCGGCCTGCCGCTGATCGCGGTTGCCGGCCGTCAGCTACCGAACGGGGATGCGCTGTTGGAGTACCGCGCGAAGTCGCCCTGCGCCCCGCTGTAGACGTTGAGGTCGACGTCGCCGTTGACGCCGGGGATGCGACCGGTGCTGGTGTACTGCCAGAACGTCCAGTTGCTCCAGCCGCCGGGAAGGGGGCCGGGCGTGTTCTGACCGTTGTAGTCGGCGATCCACAGGGGATATCCGGCGAACTCGTTGGTGTTCGCCATCGCCGTCCGCCAGAAGTTCGGGTACGTGTAGATGATCGGCTGACGTCCGGTGAGCGATTGGACCGTGTTGAGGTAGCGGTGCGTCCAGTCGATCAGCGCGGCGGGCGGCAGACCGGCGGAATGCTCGATGTCGAGGACCGGGGGCATGTCACCCGGACCGTTGATGCCGAGGACCACCGTCGCGTAGAACGCGGCCTGCGCTTCCGGTGACTGGGTGGGGTCCGCGTAGTGGTAGGCGCCCCGGGCGACTCCGGCCACGCGCATGGCGAGGCAGTCCTGGACGAAGTACGGATTGACGTAGTTGAGGCTCTCGGTGGCCTTGACCATCGCGAAGTCGTGGCCGGCGTTGCGCACGGAGAACCAGTCGATCGGCGACCCGCCCGGATGTTGCCACGACGCCACGTCCGGACCTCGGACGGGTTCGGCCGCGGCGTGCCCCGGCACCGCGACCGCGAGCGCACCGGCGAGCAGTAGCGGTGCGATCTTGGAGAACCTTCGGACCTTCACCCCGATAGCCATGCGCCCGAGGGTAGTGGTTGCGGCGTCCGAGTTCCGGCCAACGGAGCGGGTTGCCGACACCCGCAACCCGGAAACCATCCCCCTGGTCTGTTTTGTCCAAAAATTTGACCAGCGCAGTACGTTATGCGACTCTTCCCTAGTCAAATCCCATAGGTTACCCAAACCTAACTTGAGCTTTCCCGTAGTCGGTCCCCGGAGCACGAGTCGTCACCCGCTGCTCCCAGCAGATAAGAGAACGACCCTTGGAACCGGCAGAATTCGCGGCTGGTAGCCCCGCCCGCACCGAGACCAGTGCCAGCGACGACGCTGCGCGACCCTTCGCACTGACGGCCGCTCAGCGCGGGATCTGGTTTGCCCAGCACCTCATGGGCGACGTGCCGGTCACGATCGCGCAATACGTCGACATCGAGGGCGAACTGGACGTCGACGCCCTCCGACGTGCAGGTCAGGCCGCTGCCCGCGAGATCGGCAGCGGCATGCTCCGCATCGTCGAGGTCGACGGCGAACCGCTGCAGACGGTCGACTTCACCCTCGACGACGGGGTCGAGCATCACGACTTCCGGACCGAACCGGACCCCCACGCCGCCGCCCTGCGCTGGATGCGCGCCGACTACACCGCGCCGCTCGACCTGCTCGCCGACCGGCTGATCCGGGGCGCGACGCTGCAGATCGGCGAGAACCGCCACCTCTGGTACTGCCGCATCCACCACATCGCACTCGACGGGTACGGCGCGATGAGGTTCATGAACCGTGCCGCCGAGTTGTACACGGCCGAGGTGCGGGGCGTGGAACCCGCGGTGTCGGTGGCGGGCGACCTCCGGGACGTCTCGGCCGCGGAGGACGTGTACCGCGGGTCGTCCCGGTTCCTCTCCGACCGCGACTACTGGGCCACCCGCTCCCGGGACCTGCCCGCCCCGATCGGCCTCGCCGGCCGCAGCGCCCCGGCGCAGGCCCTGTCGCGGTGGCACGGCGGGCCGGTGCCCGGCGACATCGCCCGGGCGGTGGACGGGGCCGTCGAGCGCCTCGACTCCGCCTTCGCCGCCGTCGCCGTGGCCGCGACCGCCGCATTCGTCGCCCGGATGACCGGTTCCGACGACGTCGTCCTCAGCCTGCCCGTGTCGGCCCGCACCAACGCCGTGCTGCGCCGGTCCGGCGGCATGGTGTCCAACGTGGTGCCGCTGCGGGTGTCGATCACCCCGGACACGACGGTCGCCGCGCTGGTCTCCGCGGTCCAGCTCGAGCTCACCGGTGCGCTCCGGCACCAGCGGTACCGCAGCGAGGACATCCGGCGCGACGCCGGCGCCGCCCGCGATCAGCGGGGGTTCTTCGGTCCCGCGATCAACATCATGAACTTCCACTCCGAGATCACCCTCGGCGAGCTCACCGGACAGTTCCATGTGCTGTCGACCGGACCGGTCGAGGACCTCTCCGTCAACCTCTACCCGAGCGTCGCGGGCAGCTCTTCGCGCATCGATTTCGAGGCCAACCCGGCCCTGTACGGCGACGGGGACCTTGCCGGGCACCATGCGCGCTTCCTCGACCTCCTGACCCGGTTCGCCGACGCGGATCCGGACGCCCGGGTCGCCGCGCTCGACGTGCTGACCGCGGACGAGCACACGCAGCTCGTGCCGGCGACCGGCTCGCAGGCACCCGCCCCGGCGCTGCTGGCCGAGCTGTTCGACGCGGGGGTCCGCGCGAACCCGGACGGCACGGCGCTGATCCTCGACGACAGCACGGTCGACTACCGCGAACTCGACGAGCGCAGCACCGCGCTCGCACGTCTGCTGCTGGACCGCGGGGTGGGCCCGGGCGACTTCGTGGCCGTGTCGTTCACCCGGTCCGTCGACTCCGTGGTGGCGGTGTGGGCGACGGCGAAGTCGGGCGCCGCCTTCGTTCCCGTCGACCCGGCCTACCCGGCCGAGCGCATCGCGCACATGCTGTCCGACTCCGGGGTGAGCCTGGGGCTCACGGCGACCGCGCACCGTGACGTGCTCCCGGGAACCGTCGTCGACTGGCTCGCCCTCGACGACCCCGCGCTCACATCGGCCTGCGCGCAGATGCCGGTCTCGCCGGTGACGGACGCCGACCGTCCGGCACCGCTGCTGCCGCGGCATCCGGCGTACATGATCTACACGTCCGGCTCGACGGGTACGCCGAAGGGCGTGGTGGTCACGCACACCGGGCTGGCCTCGTTCGCCGCGTCGGCCCGACCCGAACTCGGTGTGACGCACCGGTCGCGGGTGCTGCGCTTCTCCTCCTCGAGTTTCGACGCGTCCGTGTTCGAGATGGTGCAGGCGTTCAGCGCCGGCGCGGCGATGGTGATCGCACCTGCCGACGTGTACGGCGGCGACGACCTCACGGCGCTGCTGCGCTCACAGCGGGTCACCCACATCATCAGCGCGCCAGCGGTATTGGGAACCGTGGACGCCACCGGTCTCGACGCGCTCGAGGCCGTCGTCGTCGGCGGCGACGTGTGCCCACCGGATCTCGTCGAGCGTTTCGGCGCCCGCTGCCGCCTCTACAACAGCTACGGCCCCACCGAGTCGACGATCGTCATCACCATGACGGATCCGCAGACCGACCCCACTGCGATCACCATCGGCCGTCCGATGCAGGGCGCGCGCGCACTCGTCCTGGACCGCTGGCTGCGGCCGGTGCCGCGCGGAGTGACGGGAGAGCTGTATCTCGGCGGTCCCGGACTCGCCGAGGGATACCACGACCGATCCGGTCTGACGGCCTCGCGTTTCGTCGCCGACCCGTTCCCCGCGGACACCGGCGACCGCCTGTACCGCACCGGCGACCTCGTGCGGTGGAGCCGCGGCGACGGTCCCGTCCTCGAGTACGTGGGACGCAGCGACTTCCAGGTGCAACTGCACGGGCTGCGGATCGAGCTCGGCGAGATCGACGCGGTGCTGTCGGCGCACGAGTCGGTGGACTTCGCCGTCTCCGCCGTGCACGAACGCGAAAGCGGCACGCCGGTTCTGGTGTCGTACGTGCGGATCCGGCCGGATCACCGTTTCGATTCCGCCGCGCTGACCGCGTTCGCCGGTGAGTTCCTTCCCGCGCACATGGTGCCGTCGCTGACGGTTCCGCTCGACGCGATTCCGCTGACACCCGCAGGCAAGGTGGATCGCAGCGCCCTGCCCGCACCCGAGTTCGACGCCACCGCGGTACCGTTCCGCGCGCCGTCCACCCCGATCGAGCAGATCGTCGCCGACGCGGTGGCCGAGGTGCTGCACGTCGACGCGGTGGGCGTCGACGACTCCTTCTTCGCGCTCGGTGGCGACAGCATCGTCGCGATCCAGCTGGTGTCCCGCGCGAAGGCCGCAGGTGTGGTGTTCACGCCGCGGGACGTGTTCGAGCGCAAGACCGTTGCCGGTCTCGCCGAGGTCGCCGTCGACCTCGCCGCGGCGCAGAAGTCGCGGCTGCCCGAGCTGCCCGGCGGGGGAGTGGGCGCGCTGCCCCTCACCCCGATCGGCCGCGACGTCCTGGGTCGCAGCCGCGGGGACCGCACCAACCTCGACAGCTTCTATCAGGCCGTGACGCTGACAGCGCCCGCCGACCTCGACCTGCCGCGCCTGCACCGGACGGTCGCCGCGATTCTCGACCATCACGACGCGTTGCGCTCCCACCTCCCGGCGGACGGCCGGGAACTGGTGGTCGAGCCCGCCGGATCCGTGGAGGCCGAGCGCGCCGTTGCATACATACGTACGTATTGTGCGCCCGGCACCGAAGAATTCGAAACCGTACTCGACACCGAATGCCGGGCCGCGGTGGGCCGTCTCGACACCGCCGCCGGGACGATGCTGCAAGTGGTGTGGATCGACCCTGCCGACGCCCCCGGGGTCCTCGTGGTCGTGGCGCATCACCTGGTGGTCGACGGAGTGTCGTGGCGGATCCTCGTGCCCGACTTCGCCACCGCCTGGGCGCAGGTGGCCGCCGGCCGCGCACCCGAGCTGCCGCCGGTCGCGACGTCGGCCCGCCGCTGGGCGCACGCGCTCACCGAGGCGGCCGGAACCGATTCGGTGACACACGAACTCGACGCCTGGCGATCCCTCGTCGACGGCCCGGTTCCGGCACTCGGTACCCGGCCCCTCGATCCCGCCGTCGACACCGGCGCGACCACCGGCCGGGTGTCCACCGAGATCGGACCCGACACCACCGCCGCACTTCTCACGACTCTGCCGACCACGTTCCGCGGAAGCGTGACCGACGGCCTGGTGACGGCACTCGGTCTCGCGTTCGCCGCGTGGGGCGGCGACCGCACGCTGCTGCTGTCCCTCGAGGGGCACGGACGCGACGAGGCCCTCGTGCCCGGCGCCGACCTGTCGCGCACCGTCGGCTGGTTCACCACCGCCTACCCGGCCCGGATCGCGCTCGAGTCGCTCGACGTCGCGGAGGCACTCGCGGGTGGCGCCGCGGCCGGGCGCGCGGTGAAGGTGGTCAAGGAGCAGTTGCGCCGCATTCCCGGGAACGGCAGCGGGTTCGGTCTGCTGCGCCACCTGAACGACGACGCCGCGGCGATTCTCGGCGCCCTGCCGTCGCCGCCGGTCAGCTTCAACTACCTCGGGCGCGTCGGCGCGGGCGACCTCCCGGAGGCGGTGCGCGAGAACGGCTGGATTCCCGTGGCCACCGGCATCGATCTCAACGCCGGTAGCGGCGCGGGACTGTCGACCGCCTTCGTCCTCGACATCAACGCCGCGGTCGGTGACGACGGCCGGCTGTCGGCCACGTTCGACTTCCCGGCCGGGGTGCTGACCGCGCCCGAGGTCGAGCGGTTGGCAGCACTGTGGCGGCAGGCGCTCGAGGCTCTGGCCTCGCATGTGCGGCAGTCCGGACCTGCCGGGCTGACCCCGTCCGACGTTCCGCTGGTCACCGTGGACCAGAACCGGATCGAGCTGTGGGAGAACAGCTACGGTCCGCTCGACGACATCTGGTCGCTGTCGCCGCTGCAGTCGGGCCTGCTGTTCCACGCCGGCCTCTCCGCCGGCGCGGTGGACGTGTACACGTCGCAGATCCTGCTGGATCTCGGGGGCGACATCGACGCGGACCGGTTGCGCCGCGCGGCGCAGCGCCTGCTGGAGCGGCACGCGGCGCTGCGGACCGCGTTCGTCTACGACACCGACGGCGTCCCGGCCCAGTTGGTCCTCGACTCGGTGACCGTGCCGTGGCGCGAGATCTCCGTGCAGGGGTCCGGCGGCCTGGACGAAGTCGTCGCCGCCGAACGCACGACACGGTTCGACATGTCGGCACCGCCGCTGCTGCGGTTCGTGCTCGCGCGCTCCGGCGACCGGACGACGCTGGTGATCACCAACCACCACATCCTGTTCGACGGCTGGTCGATGCCGCTGTTCGTCAAGGACTTCCTGGTTCTGTACGCGTCGGACGCGCCGATCGCCGCACCCGCACGCCCCTACCGCCGGTACCTGGCGTGGCTCGCCGAACAGGACCGTGCCGGCGCGCTGGCCGCGTGGGCGGCCGCCCTCGACGGGTCCACCGAGCCGACCGTCCTCGCCCCGCAGCACACCGGCCAGGCCTCGGCGCCGCGGGACGTCGCCGTCCCGGTCACGGCGGAGCTGTCCGCACATCTCACCCGGATCGCCCGCGAGCAGGGTGTCACCGCGAACACGGTGATCCAGGCCGCGTGGGGAATTCTGCTGTGCGGCTTGCTGTCCCGCGGCGACGTGGTGTTCGGCGCCACCGTCTCCGGCCGTCCGGCGGATCTGCCCGGGGTCGAGGAGACGCTGGGACTGTTCATCAACACCGTTCCCGTCCGGCTGCGCCTCGATCCGGACGAACCCGTGTCTTCGCTCCTGCGCCGACTGCAGGACGAGCAGGTGCGCCTGCTCGACCGGCACCACGTCGGCCTCTCCGAGATCCAGGCGGTCGCCGGCCCGGGCAGCGTGTTCGACACGCTGACGGTGTTCGAGTCCTATCCCGTCGACCGCGCGGCGCTGGGTCCGGACACCGACATCGACGGACTGCGGGTCCGCGGTATCGACGTCACCGACGCCACGCACTACCCCCTGGCGCTCGTCACGGTACTCGAGCCGGACCTGCATCTCACGCTGGAGTATTCGGCCGACACGTTCGCCGAGGACGACGCCCGCCGGATCTCGGAGCGGTTTGCGCGGGTGCTGACGGCGATGACCCGGACGCACACCCCGGTCGGTGCCGTCGACCTGCTGGGGGACGCCGAACGCGCTCGCACCCTGCACGAGTGGAATGCGACCGATCACCCGGTCGACGACGTCACGCTCGTCGATCTCCTCGACGGGGCCGCGCTCCGTACACCCGACGCGGCGGCGGTGTCGTTCGGGCGGGAGACGCTGTCGTACACCGAGTTCGATGCCAGAGCGAACACCCTGGCCCGCCATCTGATCTCCCAGGGGGTGGGCCCCGAGTCGATCGTCGCGGTCACACTGCGCCGCTCCCTCGACCAGCTCGTCGCGATCCACGCCGTCGTCCGCGCGGGCGGGGCCTACCTGCCCGTCGACCCCGGGCATCCGCGGGCGCGCATCGCCCACGTTCTCGACAGCGCGCGCCCCACACTGGTGCTCACCACCGCCTCCGACGCCGGGATCGTCCCCGACGGCCTGCCCACGGTCCGCGTGGATCTGCTCGACCTCGCCGCCGTCGCCGCGCACACGGTGTCGGACACCGAGCGTCTCGCCCCGCTGCGCTCCGATCACCCCGCCTACGTGATCTACACGTCCGGGTCGACGGGACGCCCGAAGGGTGTGGCGGTGTCGCACGCCGCGATCGTCAACCGGCTGCTGTGGATGCAGGGCAGCTACCCCCTCGACGCACGGGACGTGGTTCTCCACAAGACCCCGGCCACGTTCGACGTGTCCGTGTGGGAACTGTTCTGGCCGTTGATCACCGGTGCGCGGACGGTGATCGCCGAACACGACGGGCACCGGGACGCGCAATACCTGTCCCGGCTGATCCGCGACGAACGCGTCACGACGCTGCACTTCGTCCCGTCCATGCTGGACGTGTTCCTCGAGCACGCCGACGCCGCAGACTGCAGCACCGTCCGGCAGGTCTTCGCGAGCGGTGAGGCGCTGCCGCGGACCACCGTCGCGCGTTTCCACCGGCAGTTCGGTGCCGCGCTGCACAACCTGTACGGACCGACCGAGGCCGCGGTGGACGTGACGTTCCACCGCACCGATCCGTCGGCGTCGGGTCCGGTGCCGATCGGGGCGCCCGTGTGGAACACCCGTGTGTACGTCCTCGATTCCCGGCTCCGCCCGGTGCCCGTCGGTGTTCCCGGCGAGCTGTATCTGGCCGGCACCCAGCTGGCCCGCGGCTACGTCGGACGCCCCGACCTGACGTCCGACCGCTTCGTGGCCGATCCGTTCTCGGCCGACGGCGCCCGCCTCTACCGGACCGGCGACCTCGTGCGCTGGACCGGCGGCGGGGAGCTGGACTACCTGGGCCGCACCGACTTCCAGGTGAAGCTGCGCGGGCAGCGCCTCGAACTGGGTGAGATCGAGGCCGTGCTCCTGAACCACCCCGACGTGGCGGGAGCGGCCGTCCTGGTACGCGGGGAAGGGGCTGCCGAGCGCCTCGTCGGCTACGTCGCTCTCCGAACCGGAGGCACCGCGGACCCGGACCTGCTGTCCGCGCACGTGGCGGCCGCGTTGCCGTCGTACATGGTGCCGTCGGCGTTCGTCCTGCTCGACGCGCTGCCCCTGGGACCCAACGGCAAACTCGACCGCAGGGCACTGCCCGAACCCGCGATCGTGGCCGGCGCGTTCGAACCCCCGGCGACCGCCGCGGAGATCGCCGTCGCCCGGATCTTCGCCGAACTCCTCGGCGTCCCGGAAGTCGGCGCCACCGACAACTACTTCGACCTCGGCGGCAACTCGCTGACCGCGACCCGGGCCGTTGCCCGGATCAACGCCGAACTGGGCTCCGCCCTCGGTGTGCGCGAGTTGTTCGACGCCCCCACCGTCCGCGCGCTCGCGGCGGCGGCGACCGCGGAGCGGACCGGGCACACTGGACCCGCCCTCGTCGCGGGCGACCGTCCGGCGCGGTTGCCGCTGTCTCCGGCGCAGTACCGGATGTGGTTCCTCAACCGTTTCGACGCGACGTCCGGCGCCTACAACATCGCCGCCGCGCTGCGACTCACCGGCGAACTGGACGTCGACGCGCTCGCCGCGGCCGTCGGCGACGTGATCGCGCGCCACGAGGTGCTGCGGACCGTCTACCCGGACTCCGCCGACGGACCGCACCAGGTGGTGCTCGACGCGAACCCCGTCGACCTCGCACCCGTCCCCACCGCGCAGCAGCACCTCCCGTCCGCCGTCGAGAATCTCGTGACCCGCGGCTTCGACGTGACGGCCAACGTCCCGCTGCGCGTGGCCCTGCTCCGCGCCGCACCGGACGAACACGTGCTGGTTCTGGTGACCCACCACATCAGCGCCGACGGCTGGTCGATGGGACCGCTGGCCCGGGACGTCATGTCCGCGTATGTTGCCCGCGCGGCGGGCACGGCACCCGCACAGCCGCCGCTGCCCGTGCAGTACGCCGACTACGCCCTGTGGAAGCGCGGTGTCCTCGGCGACGAGAGCGACGCCGGATCGCTCGCCGCCCGGCAGATCGACTACTGGACGCGGACCCTCGCCGGACTGCCTGAACGCGTCGAACTGCCCACCGACCGTCCCCGGCCGCACGTCGCATCGCATCGCGGCGACACCGTCGACTTCGCCCTCGACCCCGAAACGTACGGTGCGGTCACCGCGCTCGCCCGCTCCGTGCGCGCGACCCCGTTCATGGTGCTGCACACCGCCCTGTCCGTGTTGCTCGCCCGGCTGTCCGGCAGCACCGACGTCGCCGTCGGCACCCCGGTGAGCGGCCGCGGAGACGCGGCGCTCGACGACGTGGTCGGCATGTTCGTCAACACCCTGGTGTTGCGCACTCAGGTCGACCCGGCGCGGACGTTCCGCTCGCTGGTCGAGCAGACCCGCGACACCGACCTCGCCGCCTACGCGCACGCCGACATCCCGTTCGAGCGTCTGGTCGAGATCGCGAACCCGGCCCGCTCGACCGCCCATCACCCGCTGTTCCAGGTCGCCCTGTCGATCGACGACGTCGCACCGCCGCGCATCGACCTCCCCGGACTGACCGTCGCCGCCCTCCCGCTCGACGAGGCCGTCGCCAAATTCGACCTGCAACTGGCGGTGACGGAGAACCCCGACGGGGCCGGCGCCCGGGGCCGGTGGACGTTCGCCACCGACCTGTTCGACCGGGCGACCGTCGAGGCGTTCGGACGCAGGCTGGTCCGGATCCTCGCCGCCGCGGTGTCGGATCCCGCCCTCGCGGTCGGTGACGTCGCGCTGCTCGACGACGCCGAACAGAGCGTCCTTTCCGCGCGCACCGACCTGCGGTACACCGGAAGTCGCACGCTCCCAGAGATTCTCGCCGACGGGGCCGCGTCGGGCGGCACGGCGCTCGTCACCGAGGACGGGGAACTGTCCTACGCCGAACTGGATGCCCGCTCGAACCGGCTCGCCCGGGTTCTCGTCGCGCGGGGTGCCGGACCGGAAACGGTGGTCGCGGTGGCGCTGTCCCGCTCCGCGCTGTCCGTGACCGCGGTCTGGGCGGTGGCCAAGACCGGCGCCGCGTTCGTGCCCGTCGATCCGAGCTACCCCGCGGACCGCATCGCGCACATGCTGACCGATTCCGGCGCGGTGCTGGGCCTGACCGACTCCCGTTCCGCGACAACCCTGCCCGGGACCACCGACTGGCTGCGCCTCGACGACCCGGAACTCGGTGCGGGGGCGTCGACCGATCCGATCACCGACGCCGACCGGACCCTGCCACTGCGCGCCGAACACCCCGCCTACCTCATCTACACGTCGGGGTCGACGGGAATCCCCAAGGGTGTCACCGTCACCCACGCCGGACTCGACGCGTTCGCCACCGAGCAGGTGGAACGGTACGCGCTCGACGCGCGGAGCCGGACGCTGCATTTCGCGTCTCCCAGCTTCGACGCGTCCATCCTCGAACTGCTGATGGCGTTCGGCGCCGGCGCGGCGCTCGTCGTCGTGCCCACCGGGGTGTACGGCGGGGCGGACCTCGCCGCCCGGATCCGCGACGCGCGGGTGACCCACGCGTTCGTCACCCCCGCCGCGCTCGCCACCCTCGACCCGGCCGCGCTGCCGGAACTCGGCACCGTGGTGGTGGGCGGCGACGCCTGCGATGCGGCTCTGGCCCTGAAGTGGGCACCCGGGCGGCGGATGTTCAACGCGTACGGGCCCACCGAGTCGACGATCATGGCCACCCTGTCGGGGCCGATGACCGCGGGCGAACCGGTGCGGATCGGTGCCCCGATCCGCGGAACCAGTGCCCTGGTGCTGGATTCGCGACTGCACCCGGTCCCCGACGGCGTCGTGGGTGAACTGTATCTGGCGGGGCCCGCGCTGGCCCGCGGCTACCACGGCCGTGCCGCGCTCACCGCCGAGCGGTTCGTCGCCAACCCGCATGCCCCCGGTCGCCTGTACCGCACCGGCGATCTGGTGCGGTACACCCCGAACGGGGAGCTGGAGTATCTCGGCCGCGCCGACTTCCAGGTGAAGATCCGCGGCTTCCGCATCGAACTCGGCGAGATCGACGCCGCCCTCGCGGCGCACCCGAGCGTCGAGTTCGCCGTCACGTCCGCGGTGTCCGTGCGCGGCGATCAGACCGCCCTTGTGGCCTATGTGCTGCCCGCCGGCGGAGCGGCCGTCGTCCCGGCCGACGTGACCGCCCACGCGGCGCGACTCCTGCCCGGCCACATGGTGCCGTCCACCGTGATGGTGCTCGACCGGGTTCCGCTCACCCCCGCGGGCAAGGTGGACCGCAGGGCCCTGCCCGAACCCGTCTTCGCGGCCCGCGAATACGTGGCCCCGCGCACCGGCACCGAACTGCTGGTGGCGGCCGCCTACACCGACGTGCTCGGCGCCGGTGCGGTGGGAGCCGAAGACGACTTCTTCGACCTCGGCGGCAACTCGCTGAGTGCCACCCGGGTGATCGGCCGGATCAACGAGTCGGCGGGCACGTCACTGGCCGTGCGGACGATCTTCGAGGCATCCGGCGTCGCTGCCCTCGCCGCGGTGATCGACGCCGCCGAACGCGGGGACCGCCCGGTGCTGGCGAACATCGAACGGCCGGAACGTGTTCCGCTGTCCGCGGCGCAGTCGAGGATGTGGATCCTCAACCGCTACGACCCCGAGTCGGTGGCCTACAACATCCCGCTCGTGCTGCGGCTGTCCGGCACCCTCGACACGGCGGCGCTCGGCACGGCACTGCGGGACGTCGTGGAGCGCCACGAGGCGCTGCGGACCGTGTACCCCGACTCCGCCGACGGCCCGTACCAGCGGATCGTTCCGCTCGGCGACCTGGCGGTGGACCTCGAGCCGCGCCGGGTGGACGACGAAGAACACCTGTTCGCGCTGCTGACCGCCGAGTTGTCCACCGGATTCGACGTGACGACGGCGGTCCCGTTGCGCAGCCGCGTCTTCCGGCTGTCGGCGGACGAGCACGTCCTCGTCGTCGTCGTGCATCACATCAGCGCGGACGGCGCATCGATGGGCCCGCTCGCCCGCGACCTGATGCTGGCGTACACCGCCCGCGCCGGGCACCGGGAACCGGACTGGGCACCGCTCGCCGTCCAGTACGCCGACTACAGCGTGTGGCAGCGGCAGCTTCTCGGCGACGAGTCCGACACCGAGAGCGTCGCCGCGCGCCAGGCCGGCTACTGGCAGCGGCAGTTGCGCGGAGCGCCGGAGTTGCTCGAACTTCCCACCGACCGGCGACGCCCGGCCGTGGCGTCGCTGCGTGGAGACGTCGCGACGTTCCACCTCGACACCGCACTCGTCGAGCAGGCCACCGCCTTCGGACGCGGCCACGGCGCCACCCTGTTCATGGTGCTGCACGCGGCCCTCGCCACACTTCTCGGACGCCTCGCCGCCACTCCGGACGTGGTGATCGGCACTCCGATCGCCGGCCGCGGTGAGCAGGCCCTCGACGATCTGGTCGGCATGTTCGTCGGAACACTCGCGCTGCGGACCCGCGTCGATCCGGCGACGTCGTTCGCGGAGGTGCTGGGGCACGTCCGGGAGACCGACCTGGCGGCGTACGGCAACGCGGACCTGCCGTTCGAGCGGCTGATCGACCTGGTGCAACCGGCTCGCTCGCAGGCGTATTCGCCGATCTTCCAGGTGGCGTTGTCGCTCGAGGACCAGGCCGTGGACCAGCTCGCGCTGCCCGGGTTGTCGGTGTCGGCGATGGATCTCGGTGTGGTGCCCGCAAAGTTCGATCTGCAGTTGACGCTCCGTCCCGACGGCGCCGGAATGGCGGCGTCGTGGATCTACGCCTCCGATCTCTTCGACCGCGGCACGATCGACTCCTTCTCCGCCCGCTTCGAGCGAATCCTGCGGGAGGCGATCGCCGAACCGACGCGCGCGATAGGCGATCTGGACGTGCTGGACGCCGCCGAACGCGCCGCACTGGTGGCCCGGCCGGAACCGGCCGCCGTGGCCACCCGGACGTTGCCGGAGATCTTCACCCGCGGAGCCGAACTCGGCGGAACCGCGCTGGTCTCGGAGGAGGGGGAACTCTCCTACGCGGACCTCGACGCGCAGTCGAACCAGTGGGCCCGCCTCCTCATCGCCCGCGGTATCGGACCGGAAACGGCAGTTGCGCTCGCGCTTCCGCGGACGCCGCGGGCAGCTCTCGCCGTGTGGGCCGTCGCCAAGACCGGCGCCGCGTTCGTGCCCGTCGACCCGGGGTACCCGCGCGAACGCATCGAGCACATGCTCTCCGACTCCGGTGCGACGCTGGGGCTGACCGACACCGCAACCGCGGCGGCGCTGCCCGGTGCTGTCGAGTGGCTGCTGCTGGACGACGCCGAACCCGTCGCGTCGGTCTCGGCCGCACCGGTCACCGACCGCGACCGCACGGCACCGCTGCGCCCGGCGCATCCGGCGTACCTGATCTACACGTCCGGGTCCACCGGAATCCCCAAGGGCGTCACGGTCACCCACACGGGGCTGAGCGCCTTCACCGCGGAGGCGCGCCCGGAACTGGCCACCACCCCGCAGTCCCGCGTGCTCCGGTTGTCGTCGGCGAGTTTCGACGCCTCCGTGTTCGAGATGATCCAGGCGTTCAGCGCCGGAGCCACGCTCGTGATCGCACCGCCGTCCGTGCTCGGCGGCGAAGACCTCACCGCCCTGCTCCGCGACCAGCGCGTCACCCACGTGCTCACCGCCCCGGCCGCACTGAGCACCGTCGACGCCGGTGGGCTCGACGACCTGCGCACCGTCGTCGTCGGCGGCGAGGTGTGCCCGCCGCAACTGGTCGAGCAGTTCGCCCCGGGGCGTCGGTTCTTCAACAGTTACGGCCCCACCGAGACCACCATCGTCGTCACCATCGGCGAACCGCTCACCCCGGGTGCCGACATCACCATCGGCAGCCCGCTGGACGGCGCGCAGGCACTCGTCCTCGACTCCCGGCTGCGGCCGGTGCCGCAGGGGGTGACGGGTGAGCTGTATCTGTCCGGGCCCGGTCTCGCCCGCGGCTACCACACAAGGTTCGGTCTGACGTCGGAACGGTTCGTCGCGAACCCCTTTGGATCCGGCGGGTCCCGGATGTACCGGACCGGCGACCTGGTGCGGTTGCGTGCCGACGGGCAGCTCACCTATGTGGGCCGCGCCGACGCTCAGGTGAAACTGCGGGGCCTGCGCCTCGAACTCGGCGAGGTCGAGGCCGCGCTGACCCGGCATCGTGACGTGGTCGCCGCGGCGGCGTCCGTCCACCACCATCCCCGGCTCGGCGATCAACTCGTCGGGTATGTCGTCCCCGCACCGGGTGCCGGCCTCGACGTCTCCGACATCCTGGTGGCAGCGGCTGAAGTCCTGCCCCGCGCGCTCGTGCCGGCGACCGTCACCGTGCTCGACGCCATTCCGCTCACCCCGGCCGGGAAGATCGACCGCCCGGCACTGCCCGCCCCGACGTTCGCGGCGCGGACGGAGTTCCGGGCGCCGTCGACCGCGTCCGAACTGCTTGTCGCGCAGGTGTTCACGGAGATTCTCGACGTCGAAGTAGGCGCCGACGACAGCTTCTTCGAGATCGGCGGCAACTCTCTGTCCGCCACGCAGGTGATCGCCCGCCTCCGCGCGGCCACGGGCACGTCCCTGTCGGTGCGGTCCCTGTTCGACGCTCCCACCGTCGCGGCGCTGGCCGCCGCCGTGGACACCGCGGGCACGTCCGATCGCCCGGTCCTCGCGGCACGTCCGAGGCCGGACCGGATTCCGCTGTCCCCGGCGCAGGCGCGGGTGTGGTTCCTCAACCGTTTCGACCCGGAATCCGCCGTCGACAACCTGCCGCTCGCGCTCCGCCTGGCCGGGACGCTCGACGTCACCGCTCTGCGGGCAGCGCTCGGCGACGTCCTCGCACGGCACGAGGCGCTGCGCACGATCTACCCCGACACGCCCACCGGTCCGCACCAGGTCCTGCTCCCCACCGAATCGGCGATCCCGGACCTGACGGTGCTCGCCGTGAACGAGGACGAGGCACTGCAGCGGGCCCTGGAGTTCGCGACGACCGGATTCGACCTCACCGTGGAAGCACCGCTGCGGGCGGGACTGTTCGCGGTGGCGGACGACGAGCACCTGCTCGTCGTCGTGGTCCATCACATTGCCGCCGACGGGTTCTCGCTCGCGCCGCTGGCCCGCGACGTGATGCTCGCGTACACCGCGCGGGCGCAGCACGACGCACCGGGGTGGGCGCCGCTGCCGGTGCAGTACGCCGACTACAGCCTGTGGCACCACGAACTGCTCGGCGACGAGCACGACCCCGGCTCGCTCGCCGCACGCCAGACCGACTACTGGACACGCACTCTCGCGGATCTGCCCGACGAGCTCACCCTGCCCACCGACCGTCCGCGTCCGCGGCGGCAGTCGCACCGCGGTAGTGAACTGAAGTTCGCCGTCGACGCCGGCACCCACGGGTTGTTGCGTGAACTCGCGGCCGCGCGCGACGCCAGCCTGTTCATGACCGTGCACGCCGCGTACGCGCTGTTCCTCAGCCGGCTGTCGAACACGGCCGACATCGCGGTCGGGACGCCCGTCGCCGGCCGCGGCGAGCAGGCCCTCGACGACCTCGTCGGAATGTTCGTCAACACCCTGGTGCTGCGGACCCGGATCGACCCGGCGGCCACGTTCGGGGAACTGGTGGAGCGCACCCGCGAAGCCGACCTCGGCGCGTTCTCGCATGCCGACGTGCCGTTCGAGCGGCTGGTGGAAGTACTCGATCCGGTTCGCTCCCAGGGCAGGCACCCGCTGTTCCAGGCGGCCTTGTCCTTCCACAATCTCGCTCCCGCCACGTTCGACCTGCCGGGGCTCGAGGTCTCCGCCGTCCCGGCCGAGTTGCAGACGGCCGAGTTCGATCTGCATCTGACGCTCACCGAACAGGCGGAGGGCGGAATCCTCGCGTCCTTCACCTACTCCACCGATCTGTTCGACCGATCGACCGTCGCCACCTTCGCCGAACAGTTCACGCGCGTCCTGCGGGCCCTGGCCGCCGACCCGTCGACCGCGGTCGGGGACGTGGCGTTGCTCGATTCGGCGGAATACGCCGAACTGGTCGACATTCGCAACCGCACGCACCATCCGCTGCCCGACGCCCTCCTGCTCGACGCGTTCGCCGATCAGGTTCGCCGGACGCCGGACGCACCGGCGGTCGTGTTCGAGGGGCAGTCCCTGACCTACGGACAGTTCGCGGCCCGGGTCAACC
>JBCEBZ010000183.1:0-5079 GCA_039206675.1 Rhodococcus sp. (in: high G+C Gram-positive bacteria)
AGGACGCACTGGCCGCCGCCAGCCACCAGAACATGGCCGCCGCCTACGACCGCGGATTCTTCGACGACCTGGTCACCCCGTTCCTGGGCCTCACCCGCGACGACAACCTGCGCCCCGACTCCACCGCCGAGAAGCTGGCCAAGCTGAAGCCGGTCTTCGGGGTGAAGGCGGGCGACGCCACCATGACCGCGGGCAACTCGACCCCGCTCACCGACGGTGCGTCCGCGGTCCTGCTCTCCACGGACGAGTGGGCCGCCGAGCGCAAGCTTCCGGTCCTCGCGCACCTCGTCGATTCCGAGACCGCGGCCGTCGACTACATCCACGGCAAGGACGGTCTCCTCATGGCGCCCACGTACGCCATCCCGCGCCTGCTCGCCCGCAACGGCCTGACCCTTCAGGACTTCGACTTCTACGAGATCCACGAGGCGTTCGCGTCCGTCGTGCTCGCGACGCTGCAGGCATTCGAATCCGACGAGTACTGCAAGGAGCGCCTGGGCCTCGACGGCGCACTGGGCTCCATCGACCGCAGCAAGCTCAACGTCAACGGCTCGTCGCTGGCGGCGGGCCACCCGTTCGCCGCGACCGGCGGCCGCATCGTCGCCTCGCTCGCCAAGATGCTCGCGGAGAAAGGGTCGGGCCGCGGCCTGATCTCCATTTGCGCCGCCGGCGGCCAGGGTGTGACGGCAATCATAGAGGCGTGATCCGACTGGCCTTTCCGGTAGCTGGGAGACCGGAAAGGCCAGCGTGTGCGCAGTGCGAGCGGGGATCCGGCAACGAGGGGTGGCCGGATCCCCGAAAACTTTTTCCGACAGGTGTAACGCTGGAGATTAGCTGGCGATATCCCTGTCAGCCCCGTGTTGCTGCCTGACCCCCGACCTGGCAGCAGCGCGGGGCTCTTGCATTTCCGGCGGCCGGTAGTCTGACGTGGGGGTCTCGACCGGGCCTCGCTCGGATCGGATCGCGCTTGAAATGCAACGAGCACCGACGGCAAGCTGAGGCCCGCACGCAGGACGACTCGGTGAGAGGGCCACGGTGAACCACGAAGACGGCGACAAGGGGAGCACTGCACCCGAACGGTCGACGCCGGACCCTTCCGCTTCCGCGACGCCCGACAGCGTCGAGCCCGGGAACGCTGAACCCGAGAACGTCGAGCCCGGGAACGTCGCGAACGAGCCCGCCTCGGAAGCGAACGAGGTGACACCGCCCGACGACGCCCCGGTGGAAGAGCCGAGTGCCGACGAGGCTCCGACGACACAGCCGAGTGCCGACGAGGCTCCGACGACACAGTTGCATCTCGGTGACCTGGGGGAACGTTCCGGGGAGCAAGCCCCGTTGTGGGTGGAGCCGCCGGCGAACGAGGACGTCACGCAGGTGATCCCCGCGATTCCGCCGGGTCCCGTTCCCGGTCCGGACGTCGCGCCGGTGGAGGAGCCGACGGTCGTGGCCCCGGCGGCGGAGTCGCCCGTCCCGCCGCAACCGGCGCCGCAGCCCGCGGAGGAGCCGGCTGAGCAGACTCCGGCCCGTGCCTCGTGGGTGAAGGTTGCCGCGATCACCGGCGGTGTGATCGCCGTGATCGGCATCGCCTACGCCGCGGACCTCGCGGTGTCCTCCGGGAAGGTCCCGCGCGGGGTGACCGTGGCGGGCGTCGACGTGGGCGGCTCGACCCGCGAGGAGGCGGAGGCCACGTTGCAGGCGCAGGTCGGCCCGCGTGCCGATCAGCCGCTGACGCTGCAGGCGGGCGACGTGTCGACGGAACTCGTTCCGTCCGCCGCCGGGCTCGGTGTCGATTGGGAGGCGACCCTCGACCGGGCCCATTCTCAGCCGCTCAACCCGTTCACCAGGCTGGCATCGTTCTTCACCACCGACGAGATCGGGGTGGTGTCGACCCGCGACGAGACCGCGCTGGCATCCGCCGTCGACGGCCTTCGCAGTGAGACCGACCGCGCGTCCCGCGAGGGGACTGTCGTGTTCGAGGGCGCGACCCCGGTGCCGGTGGATCCGTCGACCGGGCAGAACCTGAACGGTGAGGGTGCCGAGTCGGCGCTGATCGAGCGGTGGGCGTTCGGCCAGACGGTGGATCTGCCCGTCGACGTGGTGCCGGTGACGGTGACACAGGAGGGCGTCCGGCGGGCGCTCGACGACGTGGCGACGCCGGCGGCGTCCGCCGATCTGGTGGTCACCGGTCGCGACGGCAAGGTCGCGACCGCTCCGCGTCAGCAGATCGGCGCCATCGTCGGCTTCGAACCGGACGGCACAGGCGGGTTGAAACCGACGTACAACATCGAGGCCGCGACCGGCATCCTCGCCCCGCAGTTGGTGTCGACGGAGATCGTTCCGAAGGACGCGAAGATCACGCTCGACGGGGGATCGCCCACCGTCGTCCCCGCAGTCGTCGGCGATCTGGTGCAGTGGCCCAAGACGTTGGAGAACCTTCCCGAGGTATTGCGCGGCAACGGTTCTCACACCACCGCCGCGGTGTACGGACCGATCCCGCCCGCCCTCACGACGGAGGCCGCGCAGGCTCTCGGTGTGAAGGAAGTGATCGGCGAGTTCACGACCGGCGGTTTCTCGGCGGCGTCCGGGACGAACATCCGGCTCGCTGCCAGCGAGATCAACGGGGCACTGATCAAGCCGGGCGACACGTTCTCGCTCAACGGGTACACCGGTCCTCGCGGCACCGCTCAGGGTTACGTGGAGTCGGGCATCATCAACAACGGCCGCCCGGACACCGCCGTCGGCGGCGGTGTGAGCCAGGTGGCGACGACGCTCTACAACGCCGCGTATTTCGCCGGCATGGAGGACGTCGCGCACACCGAGCACTCGTACTACATCTCGCGGTATCCCGAGGCGCGTGAGGCCACCGTCTTCGAGGGTGCCATCGATCTGCAGTTCCGGAACACCGGAAAGACGGGTGTGATGATCCAGGCCATCGGCGGCGCCTCGGACCTGACGATCCGGTTCTGGGGTACGAAGTCGGTCGACGTCGAGTCGATCACCGGCAACCGCACCAAGCCGACGCAGCCCGACACGGTCACCCTGCCCGCCGGTGACCACTGCATCGCCTCCAGCGGCGCACCGGGATTCACCGCCAGCGACACCCGGGTGGTCTCCGATCACGCCAGCGGCCAGGAGATCTCCCGAAACACCAGGACCGTCCGCTACGACCCCGTCCCGATCGTCAAGTGCGAGGAACCCGCCGCCCCCAAGCCCGACGAGCGCACCCCCGCCGCCTCGCCGGCCCCGTCCGCTCCGGCGGCGAGCCCGACCGCCACCCCGAAGCCGAAGCCGGACGAAGGCGAGTAGCCGCACTCCTTCTCAGTTCGCGCACTCCCTCTGGGGCCCGAAAACTCTTGCGTGAACAGAGAAGCCGTGCGTCTACAGTGCTCGCAGCGTGAGCGGCCGCACGGATGGCAGCGGTGCCTGCGTCACCCAGCCTCGCGGCGACTCGGCACGGGCGATCGCGCGGCGGACCCGGTCCACCACCTGTGCAGGTGACTCGAGGTCGTCCCAGGTCCACCGCACCACCTGGAATCCGAGGTCGCGCAGTGCGTCCTCGCGTTGCTTCTCGGCGAAGACGGCGTCGCCGGGTGATTGCCCGGGTTTCAGCAGCCGCCCGTACTTGATCCGTCCGTCGAACTCCCCGAGTACGGCGCCGTCGAAGTGGAAGTCGACGCGTCCGATGCGGCGCCCGCCGGGGTCGAAAACCTCACCTTGCTGGGACGGAACGGGGAGCCCGGCCCGCGACAACATCACCCGGCTTCGCGACTCACCGACGCTTTCGCTGTGCCCGGTCACGAAGCGGACGACCCTGCGCGCCGCGTCGATTCCGTGCCGACGCCCGGCCAGGCCGAGTTCGGTGTCCAGTTCGTCGCGGCTGATGCCGAACTTGCGGACCGCCGCGTCACCGGCCACGACGGCCTGCTCGAACGGCAGCGTCCTCGCCAGATCGACGACGGTCCGCGCCGGAAGAGTGAGCGAGTGTCCGTCCACCACCGCCACCTGCTCTCCGACCGGGGCGCAGTGCACGGTGCTCCGCCGCTTGATCCGGCCGCCTCCCCGGCGGTTCCTGGTGACGTGAACGCGGTCGAGGGCCGTTCTCCACAGCGGCAGCCCGTACACGACGGCCGCGGACTGGTGACTGAGCACCGCGTCGTCCGAGAGGGCGTGAAGAGTCGAGTCGATCAGGAAGCGGTGACGTTCCTCGTCGTCGAGTGCCGAGTACACCGACGCGGCGAGGTACGCGCCGCGGCCGATGCGGTGCCACTCGCCGCGTGTGTAGAGACGTCGGATCTCGTCGTCGCTGTAGCCGCGTCCCAGCGCCTCCTGGCGTCGCAGCATCGATCCCGGGTCGTGTTCCATGGGAACGATTCTCGCCGGGACGGCGTCGAGAATCCGGCCCGGCGGCCCCGGCTGTGGATGAACCGAGGGTTGTGGACAACTCCCGCACTCCTTCTCGGTCCGCGCACTACCTGTCGGGCCCGAAAGGGAGTTCGTGGACCGAGAAATGGTGCGGCAACCGAAAGTGGGCACGAAAAGGCCCGGTGGCCGGGGACGACACCCCGGCCACCGGGCCTGTGAAGCCGATCAGAACGCCGCTTCGTCGAGCTCCATGATGTCGTTGTCGAGGTTGGCGACGATGCCGCGGGTGGCGGTCAGCTCGGGCAGGACGTTCTTCGCGAAGAAGGACGCGATGGCGACCTTGCCCTCGTAGAACGCCTTGTCCTTGTCGGAGGCACCTTCGTCGAGGGCCTTGATCGCGATCTCGGACTGGCGCAGCAGCTGCCAGCCGATGAGGAGGTCGCCGACGGACATCAGGAACCGGACGGAGCCGAGGCCGACCTTGTACAGCTCGGACGGCTGCTCCTGCGCACCCATGAGGTACCCGGTGAGGGTGGCGGCCATGGTCTGGACGTCCTCGAGGGCGGTGGCGAGCAGGGCGCGCTCGGCCTTGAGGCGACCGTTGCCCGCCTCGGTGTCGATGAACTTCTTGACCTCGCCTGCGACGTGGGCGAGTGCGACGCCGCGGTCGCGGGCGATCTTGCGGAAGAAGAAGTCCTGCGCCTGGATGGCGGTGGTGCC
>JBCEBZ010000184.1:0-5076 GCA_039206675.1 Rhodococcus sp. (in: high G+C Gram-positive bacteria)
CCTGCCACGTCGCGGCGTCCACGGTCCCCCGCAGCCGAGTGGTGTACTCGGGTGCGCCCAGCGAACACCGTCTGCCGTC
Organism: Rhodococcus sp. (in: high G+C Gram-positive bacteria); assembly: GCA_039206675.1. Lineage (GTDB taxonomy): Bacteria > Actinomycetota > Actinomycetes > Mycobacteriales > Mycobacteriaceae > Rhodococcus_F. Next base: position 80 of record JBCEBZ010000184.1, read on the forward strand.
GTCGCCGGCGTCGACCGCCGCGTCCGACCATCTCGCCGGTGTCGCGATGCTGCTCGTCGTCGCGTTCTGCGTGTACACACTCCGTGAGCGCCACAGTGCACCGGAGGGCACCGCGCCGCTCACCTAGTCGACGAGGCCGAGCGACTGCAGCCGGCGGAACACGAGCATCGAGCCGGGCGCGACGTCCGGCATCGCCGCGTATTCGTCGACGGAAAAGTACCGCAGTTCGGCGATCTCGCTGGTCGGCCGCGGGTCGGTGCTCAGTTCGGCGAGGAAGCAGGTCATGTGCAGGTCCGTGCCCTCGGGATGTCCGTAGGCGGGCGCCTCGAAGACTCCCAGGCGCTCGAGTGTCCCGTCGACGATTCCGGCGTCGAGTTCTTCCCGGATCTCGCGGTGCAGAGCCTGTTCGGCGTTCTCTCCCGGGTCGATCTTGCCGCCGGCCATGTAGAACGCGGACTTCCCCACCGAACGCGTCTGGAGGAGTTTGCGGTCACGGATGTGGGCGAGCGCGGCGGTTCGGATCTCGGCGGGCACCGACCCAAGATAGTTCAGTCCAGGGACGCGCCCACAACCGTGCCCATAACACACTGCGCCCCTTTAGTCCGATTTGCCGCGATTGTGGGTCCGAATAACCGACCCAGTAGGATGTACCCGTAGCCCAGTTCGCTAGCGAAGCGAACGGTCTGCACGACTCGGTTCGTTGCGTTCCGACACCCCGCCGCCCGCTGACCCCCGACGGAGTGCCTTTTGCTTGCTGTTCTGCTCGCCCATGCCGTTGCCGCCGTTCTGGCTCCGCTTGTGGTGCGCAGGTTCGGCCGCAACGGTTTCTATCCCCTCTCCCTCGTCCCGCTGGTGTCCCTCGGATGGGTGATCGCGAACTGGGGCACGGTCCAGACCGTGTCCGTCGAGTGGGCTCCGGGCCTGTCGATGGACCTCGACTTCTGGTTCGATCCGCTCGCCGCGATCATGTCGGTGCTGGTGCTCGGCATCGGCACCCTGATCCTGGTCTACTGCGCCCGCTACTTCACCGACGACGAACCGCGCCTCGGCATCTTCGCCGCCGAGATGGTGGCGTTCGCCGGGGCCATGTTCGGGCTCGTCGCGAGCGACAACATGTTGCTGCTGTACACGTTCTGGGAACTGACGACGGTCCTGTCGTTCCTGCTGGTCGGGCATTACGCCGAACGCGCCTCCAGCCGCCGCGCCGCGACGCAGGCCCTGCTGGTCACCACCGCGGGTGGTCTGGCCATGCTCGTCGGCATCATCATCCTCGGCCAGGTCGGCGGCACGTACAACCTGTCCGAACTGATCGAGGTCGCACCTCGCGGCTGGCTCGCCGGTGTCGGCGTCGTGCTGGTCCTCATCGGTGCACTGTCGAAATCGGCGATCGTCCCGCTGCACTTCTGGTTGCCCGGCGCGATGGCCGCCCCGACCCCGGTCAGCGGCTATCTGCACGCCGCGGCGATGGTGAAGGCCGGCATCTACCTGGTGGCCAGGTTGTCGCCGGGTTTCGCCGACGCGGCGCCCTGGCGGTTCACGATCATCACGCTCGGCCTGCTGACGATGGTTCTCGCCGGGTGGCGGGCGATGCGCGCCTTCGACCTCAAACTGGTGCTCGCGTTCGGCACCGTCAGCCAGCTCGGCTTCATGATGGTGCTGGTCGGTCTCGGCACCCGTGACGCCGCACTCGCCGGCATGACGATGGTCGTCGCGCACGCGATGTTCAAGGCCGCACTGTTCATGGTGGTCGGCATCATCGACCACTCGACGGGGACCCGCGACATCCGCAAACTCGCGCACCTCGGCAATCGTGCGCCGGCGCTGACGGTGTTCGCCGCACTGGCCGCGGCAAGCATGGCCGGGCTTCCGCCGTTCCTCGGGTTCGTCGGCAAGGAGGCCGCGTTCGACTCCCTGCTGAGCACGACGGTCCTCGCCGACCCGGCGCGGATCGTCACCGTCGGTGTCGTCGTGCTGGGTTCGATCCTCACGCTCGCCTACAGCGTGCGCTTCATGTGGGGCGCCTTCGGCCGTAAGCGGCTCGCGCGGCCGAGCCCGGCCGTGCAGGGCATGCACGCTCCCGGACCGTTGTTCCTCGCGGCGCCCGCCGTTCTCTCCGTGCTGAGCCTGGCGGCCGGACTGGCGGCGCCGCAGCTCGAGAAGCTGCTGACGCCGTACTCGCGCACCCTGCCCGCCGGGGGCGCCGCCGACTACCACCTCGCGCTGTGGCACGGCGTCAACACCGCCCTGCTGCTCACGCTCCTCGTATTCGCTGTCGGCACCGCACTCTTCGTGGCGCAGCGCTGGGTCAACCGGTTGCGGTTCGAGCATCCGCCGCTGGGCAACGCCGACCGGATCTACGACGCGACGCTGCGCGGCATGGACGCCCTGTCGATGCGACTGACCGGGGCCACGCAGCGCGGTTCGCTGCCGCTGACCCAGGCGACCATCCTCGGGACCCTGGTGCTGGTGCCGCTGGTGCTGCTCGTCGTCGGCACCGCCACCGGGGCCGACGTGCGCCTGTGGGATTCGCCGGTGCAGTTCGTGATCGGGCTGATGATGGTCGCGGCCGCGCTCGCCGCGACCGTGATGCGCAACCGTCTGGCCAGTGTGATCCTCGTCGGTCTCAGCGGCTACGGCTGCGGTGTGCTGTTCGCTCTCCACGGCGCACCCGACCTCGCGCTCACCCAGTTCCTGGTGGAGACGCTGACCCTGGTCATCTTCGTCCTCGTGTTCCGGAAACTGCCCGCCGAGGTCGACGAGCGCCGGGCGATCGGCTTCAAGGTTCCGCGGGCGCTGCTGGCTGTCGCGGTCGGTGCCACGATCACCACGATCGGCGCGTACGCCATCAACGCGCGGAACTCGGTGCCGATCTACGAGCGGCTCCCCGACGCGGCGTACTACCTCGGCAACGGCAAGAACGTCGTCAACGTTCTGCTCGTCGACATCCGCGCCTGGGACACGCTCGGCGAGATCTCGGTGCTGCTCGTGGCGGCCACGGGTGTCGCGAGCCTGGTGTTCCGGAATCGCCGCTTCGGCAGTGCGCCCCGGGTGGCGGACGCCCCCGCGGTCACGGCCGATTCTTCGGCCTCGCATTCCGAGACCACATGGCTGCTGGGCGGCGACCTCATCGATCCGAAACACCGGTCGCTGGTCCTCGAGGTGACGACCCGGCTGATCTTCCCGACCATCATGGTGTTGTCGGTGTACTTCTTCTTCGCCGGTCACAACGCGCCCGGCGGTGGATTCGCCGGCGGCCTCACCGCCGGTCTGGCGCTGGTCCTGCGGTACCTCGCGGGCGGGCGGTACGAACTCGGCGAGACCGTCCCGATCGACGCGGGCAAGATCCTGGGGCTCGGGCTCACCCTGGCCGCCGGCACCGCGCTGGCGTCGCTGTTCCTCGGCGCCCCCGCGCTCTCGTCCGCGGTGTTCGAGGTGACGCTGCCGGTGATCGGTCACGTCAAGATGGTCACCGCCCTGTTCTTCGACCTGGGTGTGTATCTCATCGTGGTCGGACTCGTACTCGACGTACTCCGCAGTCTCGGGGCACGTCTCGACGCACAGGTCGAGGTGAACCAGCAATGAGCGCGAACATCGGATTTCTCGTCATCATCGGCGTCCTCGTGTCGGCCGGCGTCTACCTGCTCATCGAACGCAGCATCACCCGCATGCTGCTCGGGCTGCTGCTGTTCGGCGTCGGGATCAACCTGCTCATCCTCACGTCCGGCGGGCCGGACGGCAACCCACCCATCGTGGGCCGCGGGTCCATTCACGAATCGATGGCCGACCCGCTGGCGCAGGCGATGATCCTGACGGCGATCGTCATCACGATGGGCATCGCCGGCTTCGTGCTCGCGCTCGCGTACCGGTCGTTCAAGATCACCACGCAGGACGCCGTCGAGAACGACCCCGAGGACACCAAGGTCCTGCGGCGCCGGTCGCCCGCCGAGGCCCCCGACCGCGACCGCTCCGACGACCCGGTCACCGGCGAGCCGAGTTTCAGCGGTGACGCCTTCGACAAGGACGGAAACCCCATTCCCCTGGAAGAACTGAAGAACCTCGAAGACCTCGAGTGCTACGAAGACCTGCACGAGGGTGACTTCGACGACGACGAGGACACCGACAAGGCCGGGATCGGGGAGAAGCTGTGACCATTTCCCCGCACGTCGTCACGGCGCTCGCGCCGCTGCCCGTCCTCGTCCCGATGCTCGCCGCCGCGGCCACGCTGGTGCTCGGCCGGCGTCCGCGGGCCCAGCGGATCATCACGCTCGTCGCGCTGATCGGCGTCCTCGTCGTGTCGGGACTGCTGCTGTTCCTCGCCGACCGCGACGGTACGACGGCCGTTCAGGTGGGTGGCTGGGATTCGCCGATCGGCATCACGCTGGTGGTCGACCGGCTGTCCGCGATGATGCTGGTGGTCTCGTCCATCGTGCTGCTCGCCGTCATGGCGTACGCCGTGGGTCAGGGTATCCGCGACGGCAGCGAGGACCAGCCCGTCTCGATCTTCCTGCCGACGTATCTGGCGTTGACGGCGGGCATCTCCAACGCGTTCCTCGCGGGCGACCTGTTCAATCTGTATGTCGGTTTCGAGGTGCTCCTCGCCGCCAGTTTCGTGCTGCTGACGCTGGGTGCGAGCGCCGACCGCGTCCGCGCGGGCGTCTCGTACGTGATGGTGTCGATGGTGTCCTCGCTGATCTTCCTGGCGGGCATCGCATTCGCGTACGCGGCCACCGGCACCCTCAACCTCGCCGACATGGCCACCCGCCTCGACGGCATCCCGTCCGGTACGCGGACCGCCATCTTCGGTGTGCTGCTCGTCGCGTTCGGCATCAAGGCCGCGGTGTTCCCGCTGTCGACGTGGCTGCCCGACTCCTACCCCACCGCGCCCGCCCCGGTCACCGCGGTGTTCGCCGGCCTTCTCACCAAGGTCGGTGTGTACGCGATCATCCGCGCGCACACACTGCTCTTCCCGGAGGGCGAACTCGACAACGTGCTGATGG
>JBCEBZ010000185.1:0-5073 GCA_039206675.1 Rhodococcus sp. (in: high G+C Gram-positive bacteria)
CCACCGGGGTACACGACTGTCTGGGTTCCGGCGATCGCCACCAATCCCGCGGTCACCCGGGGGCGGGGAGACGAGCGCCGGGGAAGCTTCAGTGCACCGGGCAGCCCGTCGATGTATGCGAAACCCGGTGCGAAGCCGAAGAAGCCGACCCGGTGGCTCGCGGAGGTGTGTTGTCGAACGATCTCGTCGGCGGGAAGTCCCAGCCGGTCCGCGATCTCGGGAAGGTCGGGACCGTCGTACCGCACCGGGATCCGGATCGTCGTCCCGGTCGACGACTGTTCGCCGAGGGTTCTCGTCGCTGTCTGTGCCAGGAGGCGGCGAAGTTCCGCCGCGAGATGGTCCATCGTGTCCGCTTTGCGGGCGACGACGAGGACGGTGTGGGCGGCGGGGACGATGTCCTGCAGCTCGGCCGCCCACGGTTGCTCACCGATTGCGTCCACCAGTGCCGCGATCCGGTCCGGTTCCACCTCGGCGAGCCAGCCGCGGTCACCGGCCCGCAGCACACTGGCCTGGATCGGTCCGGCAGTCACGACGTACCACCGATCGTGGAGATGGTAATTCCCTTGTCGAGCAATCGCTCCCGAGTTTCCCGGGCGATGTCGAGAGCGCCGGGAGTGTCACTGTGCACGCAGAGCGCGATCAGATCGGCACCGGCGGGAGGCGTGATCGATACCGTCTCGGCGTCGATCGACTCCACCACGCCGTCGACGATCATCCGCACCGCGCGGTCCGCCGCCGCGGCAGGGTCGGTGAGCACCGCGCCGGGACGTCCACGCGAGACGAGCAGTCCCTCACCGGTGTAGGCCCGGTCGACGAACAGCTCCGGGCACGGGGACAGGCCGGCGTCCTGCAGCAACCGCCACAGCTCGGTGCCGTACTGGCACAGCACCGGAAGGGTGGGGTCCACCAACCGGACGGCGTCGACGATCGCGCGGGCGTGCCCCTCGTGGTGCGCGGCGACGTTGTACAGCGCGCCGTGTGCCTTGACGTATGTGACCTGGGTGCCGGCGATCCGCGCGAACGCCTGCAGCGCCCCGATCTGGTAGACGAGATCGTTGGTCAGTGACGGAGTCGGGACGTCGATGAACCGGCGCCCGAAACCGGCCAGATCCCGATACGAGACCTGTGCGCCGATGGAGACTCCGCGCTCGGCGGCCATCGTGCACGTGCGCCGGATGATGTCCGGGTCGCCGGCATGGAAACCGCACGCGATGTTGGCGGCGGACACCTGATCGAGCAGTGGCCCCTCGTCCGTCAGGCCCCAGACCCCGAATCCCTCACCGATATCGGTGTCGAGTGCCACGGTGGGCGCCGTCATCGGGTCGGCTCCGACCAGTAGGTGCGCATCTCGTCGCCGGAGTTCTCCCACGCCCGGTGCAACCCGTCCTGGCCGCCGTCGATGTGCGCGATGATGTGCCGCGCCAGAGCATCCGAATCGCCGTCGGCGAGAGCCTGGACCATCGCCTTGTGTTCGTCCTGCACCCGTTCGTACGCGTGGGTTCCGTGCACGTAGAACTTCGAGTACGGCTCGAGCCGGTGATACATCTGCGCGATGATCTCGTACCGCATCGGCAGATGCGAGAGCCGATACATATCGAGATGGAACGCGAGATTCGTGCGTGACCACGCCGCCGCCCCGGTGTCGGTCCATCGGTCCATCTCGGTCGCCATCGCGTCGAATCGGCCGATGTCCTTACGCGACACCCACTCCGTGACCGGTTCGGCGAAGCTCGGCTCGACGAGCCGGCGCAGGTCGTAGATCTCGTCGATCTCGTGCAGATCCAGAGCGGTCACGAAGGTGCCTCGACCCGGAGCCGAGCGCAGCAAACCCTCACCGACGAGCGTCCGGATCGCCTCGCGCAGCGGAATCCGGGAGACCCCGAACCGGTCCGCGAGCTCCTCCTGAACCAGCCGGTGTCCCGGCGGGTACACCCCGTCGACGATCGCCGTCCGCAACGCGGACGTGAGGTCGCCGGTGCCGCCCGGCCCGCCGGACTCCGCAGTGATGTAAGCCATATCCACTGTATACACTGCATCCGCTACCGGATGGAAGACCCCAGGCGCCGTTTGACGCGACATTTACACGAAAGCAACGCGCGGTAATCGATATCGGGAGCCAGTTCCCTCACCGGCACGGTGGTTTATTGCGTTCTCTAGGGCTCTCTAGCGTTTCCCTGGTGCCGCGCACGGGAGTGGGCTGAGGCGCTCGTCCTCTGGACGCGAGAGTCGTCGTTGCCCGGCCGCGCAGTGGTGAAGCGGTACGTCGCAGCGGCCCCGACGGCGGCTCCCGTACTGAAGTCGGCCTGCGACGCCGATCGCGGCCTCGTGTGCCCACCGCGGGCTGATCCGCTTCGTCCTCGAGGGCGGCCGACGAGTCGTTGACACCCTTATCGCACTGTGCCGCGATGAGGCACCCGGCCTGCCCGCGACCTTCATCGAGCAGACCGAGGCCGCGATCGCGTTCGGTAGCGGGACTCAACGAGGTAGCTGACGACAGAAGTCGTCCCTCGATCGCCGCGCGTCCGTGCGCAACAAATGCTGTCGCGCAGCGAAGTGCGGTGCTGGTCGTAGCTTTTGGGCAAGTGGGCTCAGGCGACGGTGTAGCCTCCGTCGATGGCGTGGTCGGCGCCGGTGGTGTAGGCGGATTCCTCCGACGCGAGATACAGCGCGAGGTAGGCGATCTCTCGAGGATCACCGAACCGACCCAGGGGTGTGGTCTCCACGGTGAGATCCAAGTCCGCGATCATCCGGGTGTTGACCTCACCGGGAAGGATGGCGTTGACCCGGATGTTGTAGGGGGCAAGCTCCAATGCCGCTTCCTTCGTCATCCCCCGAACCGCCCACTTGGACGCGGCGTACGCGAAGTTGTCGGTGATGCCGACCGCGCCCGCGGTGGAGGAGATGTTGATGATGGAACCGCGGCCGACTTCCTTCATGCTCGGAATGACGGCCTGCATGCCGAGAAATGTGCCGATCTGATTGACCTCGATCACCTTTCGGAAATCGCTGAGTGTTGCGGTCTCGACGGTGTGGGAAAGGAGGATCCCGGCATTGTTGACGAGTACGTCGATCGGTCCGAAGCGTGACCGGGTCGTCTCGGTCAGAGAGCGCCACTGGTCGGGATCGGTGACATCGAGATGCACGAAATGGGTCTGTTCCCCCAACTCCTGGGCCAGACGAGTGCCTTCGATCCTGTCCACGTCGGCGATGACCACACAGGCGCCGTGCTGGGCGAGCAGCCGTACGTGTGCTGCTCCCATGCCGTGGGCGCCGCCGGTGACGACCGCGACTTTTCCGGCGACCCGTCCTGTCGTGTCGAGCACGGTGTTACGTCCTTTCCGAAAGGCAGGTGAGCGGTCGCTGCGCCCCACCCGCACCTCCTGCCTGCGTTCGGCGGGCAGGAGGTGCGGCGCAGGTGCTCCTCAGATCGGGTTGCGGGCGGCGGTCAGCCAGCCGCCGTCGATGACGAAGGCCTGGCCGTGGATGAAGTCGGCATCGGTGCCGGCGAGGTACAGCGCGAGCCGGGCGATCTCCGACGGCTGAGCCCAGCGCTGCGCGGGGGTGCGCATGATCTCGCTGTCGGAGTCGGGGAGGGTGTCGGATCCGCCTTCGGGCGCGGTCAGGCCGGTGAGGGTGGCGCCGGGGCAGATGGCGTTGACCCGGATTCCGAGCTTGCCGTAGTCGAAGGTGAGCTGCCGGGTGAGCCCCAGAACACCGTGTTTCGCCGCGGTGTAGGCGGTTCCGCCGCCGGCCGCGCTGAGCGAGGAGATGGATGCGGTGTTGATGATGACACCCTGGGAGCGGCTGAGCATGTCGGGAATGACAGCGCGCGCCATGAGGAACGGCCCGGTCAGGTTCACCGCCAGGTTGCGGTCCCATTCGTCGATGGAGATCTCGTGTGCGGGCCGGAAGCTGTCGATGATGCCGGCGTTGTTGCACAACACGTCGACTCGTCCGGCCCAGTTCAGCACCTGCCGCAGCGCGGCGGTCACGGACTCCTCGGAGGAGACGTCGACGGCCACGGCGATGGCCCGGTCGGGGGTGTCGAGGGCGGCGACGACCTCTTTCGCCTTGGGTTCGTTGATGTCGAGTGCGGCGACGCGCGCACCGGCGGCGACGAATTCCTCGACCATCGAGCGTCCCATGCCGGAGCCGGCTCCGGTCACGATCACGACTTTGTCGTCCATGGGCTGTGCCATGAGGTGTTCCTTCTTTCGCTGGTTGTCGAGCGTGTCTTGGGGGTTCGACACCGGTCCGCTCACGCGAGCGACGGTGTCAGTGGGTGGGTGTGGTCCGCGGCGTTACGCCGGCGGCGTCACCCGCCTGCATCGGATGCACTTGGCATTCGAGACACAGGGGAGTCTCGGGATGCCCTGTAGGCGTATCTATTTCGTAGGTGGTGTAGTGGAGATCGCAACTCGAGCATCGGGTGCGTGTACCCCACAGATCGCCCACGGAGTTCCGCGGATCCGCATGATCGGCGCCGTTCGCAGCGGATGATCGCCGCCGCAGCGCCGGTACCTGTGTCAGGTACAAGGCGACGCTGGCGCCCAGCGAGATCAGGGGAGCCAACTGCGACACCGCACCCGAGCCGAGTTCGAGCGCCGCCAGACCGACCGCCGCGGAGGCCACCCAGACCGCGAAGCCGCGAGCGACGCGGGGCAGCCGGCTCGCGCGAATCTCGGGATCGCGGGAGACGACGAGCAGGTGCACGACGAAGATGCCGACCCACGAGACGGTCACGATGCCTTGCCAGGCGAGCGCGGTGGCGATGTAGCTGAACACGTTGGTCAACATCAGCAGGAACGTGACGATCGCCAGGAGCACGACCCAGACTCGGCGCGGCAGGTTGCGGGTGGAGTAGTGACTGACCACGCGTTCGAGGCACATGCTGGCGACGTAGAAGTTCGCGGAGTTGATCCGGACCTGGCTGACGAGGACGACGATCAACCCGGCGAGCCCGAGGGAGGCCACGATTCCGGTGGTGACGGCGGACTCGGCGACCGTGGCGTTCGGTGCGGCCAACGCCACGATTGCGATGCCGGCGAGTCCGTTGAATCCGTAGGCGACGAG
>JBCEBZ010000186.1:0-19946 GCA_039206675.1 Rhodococcus sp. (in: high G+C Gram-positive bacteria)
CCTTGTGCTTTCCGTCGTTCCTCGCCCCGTCGTCGTCAGGGCCCCGTCCAAGGTCAATCTGCATCTGGCCGTCGGGGACCTGCGTGACGACGGCTATCACGAGCTGAAGACGGTGTTCCAGGCGCTCTCCCTCGGCGACACCGTGTCGGTGGTGCCTGCGGAGACGCTGTCGGTGAAGGTCCGCGGTGAGGACGCCCGCGTCGTGCCCACCGACAGCGGCAACCTCGTGTGGCAGGCCGCCGAGATGCTCGCCGCCGAGTCGGGACGGCGTCCGGACGTCGAGATCGCCATCGACAAGGGCATCCCGGTGGCCGGCGGGATGGCAGGCGGCAGCGCCGACGCCGCGGCGACGCTGGTCGGTCTGAACGCGCTGTGGCAGCTCGACCTGTCGCGGGAGGAACTCGACGGGTTCGCCGCGAAACTCGGCAGCGACGTGCCGTTCTCCCTCCACGGCGGCACCGCGGTCGGGACGGGACGCGGCGAGCGACTGCTGCCGGTGCTCTCCCGCAGCACGTTCCACTGGGTGCTGGCGCTCGCGAAGGGCGGCTTGAGCACACCGACCGTGTTCCGGGAGCTCGACCGGCTGCGTGCCGACGGGAATCCGCCGCGCCTCGGCGGCCCCGAAGACCTGATGCACGCCCTGACGACGGGCGACGCCGCGACGCTGGCCCCGTTGCTGGGCAACGACCTGCAGTCGGCCGCGCTGTCGCTGAATCCGGGACTGCGGCGGACGCTGCGTGCCGGGGTCGCGGCGGGCGCCCTGGCCGGCATCGTCTCCGGGTCCGGCCCGACCTGTGCCTTTCTTTGTGCTGAAGCGGATGCCGCGGTCCGTGTCAGCGCAGAACTCGCCGGTGCGGGGGTGTGTCGCACGGTGCGAGTCGCCAGCGGACCCGTACCGGGCGCCCGAATAATCGACGCCGCGGCGGAGGGATCGCACTGATGGCGAATCTGATCAATCTCGAGCAGGTATCGAAGTCGTTCGGCATCAAGCCGCTGCTCGATTCGGTGTCCCTCGGAGTGCAGGAAGGCGAACGCATCGGCGTTGTCGGCCTCAACGGCGGTGGCAAGACCACCATGCTCGAGGTGCTCGCCGGGGTGGAGGCTCCCGATTCCGGCCGTGTCAGCCGGGTCGGCGGCCTGCGTATGGCGGTCGTGACCCAGCGCGGCGTCCTGCCCGCCGGCTCGAGCGTCGGCGACGTGGTGCTCGGACCGCTCGGCGTCGCCGACCACGAGTGGGCGGGCGATGCCCGCATCCGGTCGATCCTGGCCGGGATCGGCATCGACAACCTCGGACTCGAGGCGTCGGTCGACGGACTGTCGGGTGGCGAGCGGCGACGCGTCGCACTGGCGGCCGCGCTCGTCCAGGACCTCGATCTGCTGGTGCTCGACGAGCCGACCAACCATCTCGACGTCGAGGGTGTGCAGTGGCTGGCGGAACATCTCGTCGGCCGTCGCAGTGCGCTGGTGGTCGTGACCCACGACCGGTGGTTCCTCGACACGGTGGCCAACCGCACGTGGGAAGTGGTGGGCGGCAGGGTCGAAAGCTACGAGGGCGGGTACAACGACTGGGTGTTCGCCCGGGCGGAGCGCTCCCGGCAGGCCGACGCGTCCGAGGAACGCCGCCGCAACCTCGCCCGCAAGGAGTTGGCCTGGCTGCGGCGCGGCGCGCCCGCCCGCACGTCCAAGCCCAAGTACCGGATCGAGGCCGCCGAGGCGTTGATCGCGGATGTCCCGCCGCCCCGCGACAACGTGGCGCTGGCGTCGTTCGCGCAGCGCCGGCTCGGCAAGGTCGTCATCGAACTCGAGGACACGCGCCTGGAGACGCCGGACGGCCGGGTGCTCGTCGACGACCTCACGTGGCGGCTGGCGCCGGGCGAGCGTGTCGGCCTGGTCGGCGTCAACGGCTCGGGCAAGACGACGCTCCTGCGCACGCTCGCAGGGGAGATCGCGCCGGCATCGGGCAAGCGCATCCAGGGGCAGACGGTGCACATCGGCTGGCTGCGCCAGGAACTCGACGACCTGCCGACGAACATGCGCGTGCTCGAGGCCGTCAAGGACGTCGCCGAGCGGATCACGTTGGGCGACAAGGAAATTTCGGCCGGTCAGCTCGCCGAACGGCTGGGTTTCACCCCCGCCCGGCAGCGCACACCGGTCGGTGACCTCTCCGGTGGTGAGCGTCGCCGGCTGCAGCTGACGCGGGTGCTGATGTCGGAGCCGAACGTCCTGCTGCTCGACGAGCCGACCAACGACCTCGACATCGACACCCTGCAGCAACTCGAGGATCTGCTCGACGGCTGGGCCGGAACGATGGTCGTCATCAGCCACGACCGCTACCTGATCGAGCGGATCTGCGACAGCACGTGGGCGTTGTTCGGCGACGGCAAGCTGACCAACCTGCCCGGCGGCATCGAGGACTACCTGCGTCGGCGGGCGAAGATGGTCGACACCGGTGCACCGTCGGTGGCGTCGACGGCGACCGGTGCATCCGCGCCCAAGCAGGTGCGGGACGGGGCCGCCGAGCGTGCCGCGCGCAAGGAACTGTCGCGTCTCGAGCGTGCCGTCGCGAAGCTGGACGACCGGGAACGGACGCTGCACGAGAAGCTGGCGGAGGCGGCCACCGATCCGGACCGGCTGCAGAAGCTCGATGCCGAACTCAAGCAGGTCGTCGCGGAGAAGGAAGCCACCGAGGAACAGTGGATGGAGCTGGCCGCCGAGCTGGATTAGTTCGTCGGGCCGGGGTAGCTGTGAACTCGGGGTCACGGCAATCTGTGCCACCTCCCCCTGAAGTGCTGTGCGGCAACGGAATTCGTTCTACCTAGCCCTGGGTGTGTCGGCGGATCCGCAACGCCATCAGGTGAGGCTAGCCTAAGGTATTGTGGAATGCGTGCTGGAGCGCAGGCCATGCAGTCATTTCGTAATCTTTTCGTGTCCCGGATCACGGCCTGAATATGCATGATCCGGGCAAAACGGGGGAATCCAACGCGAACCTGCAGATTCTCGGACTAATCTGCAGTCCAGGGTTTGCATGTCGCTGCACAGGAGGCGGGGGTCATGGATCTCGAAGCGATCAAACAGATCGAGCAGCTCAAGCACCGTTACTCACGTGCACTCGACACGAAGTCGTGGGTGGAGTTCGCCGACACGATGGTCCCGGACGTCACCGCGACGTACAGCGAATACCTCACGTTCGACTCCCGTGACTCGTTCGTGTCCTTCCTCGAGAACACTCTCGGGACCCACGTCATCACCGAGCATCAGTGCGGCCAACCCGAAATCACCGTCACCGGTGACACCGCGGTCGGCGTGTGGTTTCTCGCGGACACCACGCTGATTCCCGAGGACGGCATGCTGCTGCGCGGGTCCGCGTACTACCACGATCGTTACCTTCGGTGCGCCGACGGCAACTGGCGGATCACGCACACCGGATACGAACGCACCTGGGAATCGGTTGCGGCGCTGTCCGATTTCCCGAGTTTCCGGCTCACTTCCAACAAGTGGGCGATGTTGCAACCTCCGGCGTCCGCCTGAGGGGGCACACTGGGACTCGACGCACCACGGACCTCGACGCACCACGGACACTGGGAGGTGACGATGTCGCCGGAAGTCCCCGTTCCCGGCGCGCTGCCGTATCTGACGGTGCGGCGCGGTGTCGAGGCGATCGAATGGTATTCCAAGGTGTTCGGTGCCCGGGTGGTGGGTGAGCCGATCGTCATGGACGACGGCCGGGTCGGTCATGCGGAACTGCGGTTGCCGACCGGCATGATCTATCTCGCCGAGGAATTTCCCGAGATGGGTCTGACGGCGCCGGAGTCCGGGTCGACGTCCGTGAGCCTGATGTTGTCCGTCGACGACCCCGATGCCGTGCTGGTGGGTGCCCGCGACGCCGGCGGCACCGTGGAGCGTTGGATCTCGGAGGGTCACGGACACCGCAACGCCACCCTCATCGATCCGTTCGGTCACCGCTGGATGCTGGTGGGGCCCGCCGATCCGGCCGTGCCCGACTGAACGATCCCGGTCGCGGCTACTGTCGGCACATGCCGAACATGCCGACTGCACCCGACCGTTCGTCGTTTCCGGACACCCGCGCATGGATCCGCGCCCTGCCGGCGCTCGGCGGTCAGACGCCTGCGCCCGTCGACACGCTGCCGGATTCGCCGACGGCGCTGTTCCTCGACTGGATCGAGCAGGCCGCGCGAGCCGGTGTTCCGGAACCGCACGTCGCTGCGCTGTCGACCGTCGACGCGGACGGTGATCCGGACGCGCGTTTCCTGCTCCTCAAGGACGTCACGGAGCAGGGCTTCTGGTTCTCGGGTGACACGCGCTCGCCTAAGGGGCGTGACCTTGCCGCGAATCCCGTTGCGGCACTGTCGTTCTACTGGCGCGAGCAGGGCAGGCAGGTGCGGGTGCGGGGAACCGTGGTCGAGGGGGATCCGGCACTGTCGGCACGCGACTTCCGCGAACGGTCGGTCACCGCACGGGCCGTGGCGGCCGCCAGCAGGCAGAGCGAGGTGCTCGGCGATCCCGCCGACTACGAACGCGCGGTCGCGGCCGCGGTGGCCCGCATCGAGGCCGACCCCGACTTCGTGTCGGAGACCTGGCGGGCCTGGTGCCTCGTTCCGGACCGTGTGGAGTTCTGGCAGGCGGACGCCGGGCGCAGGCACGTGCGCCGGCGCTACCGCCGCGAGGCGGACCGGTGGATCCGTGAGGTGCTGTGGCCCTGACCGCGCCCGGCGGCGGGAGTCAGCGCGCCGTCGAGGGCGAACGCAGGTCGACGACGATCGACTGGCCGTTCAGCTTCGCGTGGATCTCGGGGCGTTCGAATCCGGCCGCGACGAGGTACTCGCCGAGCAGCGCCAGCAGTTCGTCGGCGTCCACGGTGGGATCGGCGGAGTGACTGCTCGCCGACGCGAGGTGCTCCTCGAGCAGCTCGGTGTGTGCAAGACGGCCCGCGACTCGCACGGCTGCCACTCCCATCGCGTTGCGTCGCATGACGGTGCGTCCACGAGATTCCAGCGACGCCGTCGTCTCGGAGGCCTCGGACGGTTCGTCGGTGCTGTGCGAACCCGAACTGCGCGTCGGCAGTGGAAAGGTGAACGTCTCGGCGGAGCTGGTCGTGGACTTGCCGTTACCGTTGCTGCTGCCGGTCAGCCCAGTCGTGCCCGGTTCGGCGAACGGGGACTCCGCCGCCGAGCCGTTGCTGCCCGATCCGTTCGTGGAAATGCCGTTTTCCATCGTGTCGCTTCCTGCTCGTGGCCGAACGGGTACCGCGCAAAGCCCGTCAGTGTGCTCGATTCGCTCAGAAAGTTACCAGCAGCGCGGAACCGTCGCGTCAGCGAACGCCTTCCGCCCGCAATTCCCGGGCCCACGCGGAGGCGTGCCTCGTCAGTACACCGGCGATCCGCTCCAGCTCACCCGGGTACGACGCGACCTCGGCGGGCATGGACACACTGAGGGCGTCGGTGGCGGGGATTCGGTACGGCACCACGGTGGCGATGCACACCACGCCGACCGTGCCCTGTTCCCGTTCGAGGGCCCACCCGCGGTTGCGGACCTCGCCGAGTTCGGTGACGAGGTCGTCGAGGTCGACGATGGTGTTGTCGGTGTAGCGCTCGAGTGTCGCGGGAAGCATCTCCCGGACCTCGCCGGTGGTGAGTTCGGCGAGAAGAGCCTGCCCGAGCGCGGTGACGTGGCATGGCAGCTTGCGCCCGACGCGATGCATCCGCCGAACCTCGACCTTCGATCCGCGGCTGGCGAGGTAGATGACGCTGTCCTCGTCGCGGCGCGCGAAGTGGACGGTGTGGCTGACTTCCGACCGGAGCGCCTCGAGCACCGCCGCGGCCCTCGACACGACCGAATCCTTGTCGAGATACGACGTGCCGGTGAGCAGCGCATGGGTGCCGATGCCGTAGCGGGAACCGGATTCGTCTGCCTCGATCCACCGCAGATCCTTGAGTGTGCGCAGGAGCGCGTGCAGACTCGAGCGCGGATATCTGCACGCTTCCTGCAGCTCGCCGAGGCTCATGCGGGTGGGCGACGCGGCGAGCGTCTCGAGGATGTGGATGGTGCGTTCGGCGGATTTGACCGGTTGGGATTCCGGGGCCGCCCCACGCGCGTCTTCTGTCACCATGAAGACACTATCTCTCATTCTGAACGCGATATCACCTACTGACCCGTGTCCCGCGCCGGCGAGGGGTCGCACTCAGTACTCCGCGACGAGGTTGGCCGCGATGTATTCGAGATCGATGTCCTCGCCGAGACCCGGTCGCTGTGGCATCGCCACCATGCCGTTCTCGTCGACGGGGTCGACGATGGACTTCAGGTGCGGCGGCACCCAGTCGTAGTCGACGTGCGGATGCAGCAGACCGCGCTCGTACCACTGGACGTTGTTGGCGGCGCCGACGAGCGCGAGATTGGGGGCGCCGTTGCCGTGGATCTCGCACTCGAGACCGAAGCCCTCGGCCATGTGCATCGTCTTCAGCGCCGGGGTGATTCCGCCGCCGTTCATGGCCCCGACGCGCAGGATGTCGCACGCGTCGTTCGCGATCCAGTCGGCACGGGACCGGTGCCTGCCCGGCGTCGTCTCGGGTCCGATCACCGGGGTGTCGATCTGGTCGGCGAGCCACTTGTACGAGCGCAGCGAGAATTCGTCCATCGGCTCCTCGAACCAATCGAACTTCAGCCGGTCCAGTTCGCGCCCGAGCCGCAGGGCATCGGTGCGCGAATACCAGTGGTATCCGTCGAGCATCAGCGAAAAGTCCTCGCCGACGGCGTCGCGGACCGCGGCGCACGCGTCGATGTCCCGGCTCAGGCTGGGCGCGCCCGGAAGCGGGGGCATCCAGGTGTGCAGTTTGATGCCCTGGTAGCCACGCCTTTTCAGCTCGACGGCGAAGTTCGCGTAATCCTCGGGGGTCGCGAGGCCGCCGTCGATGTCGTCACCGCACATGGTGCTGGCGTACGCCTTGACCTCGGTGCGCGCGCCGCCGAGCAGTTTCCACACGGGAGTGTCGAACTTGTTGCCCGCGAGGTCCCAGAGCGCCTGGTCCAGGTAGCTGCACGTGTGTTCGGGAAGCTCGACCGCCCGCGTCCGCTGCCGGATCGCCCACTTCTTGTCCGCCGCTTCCCGCGCCAGCGGGTCGGTGCCGATCAGGACGGGCCGGAAATGCTGCTCCACCTGGTCCTGCCGAAGGTAGTTCGGCTTGCCCAGGACGTACCCGCTGACGCCGTCGGAGTCGGTGATCCGCAGGAGCGCCCCGGTTGTCGGCACGGACGGGCCGGGATGGCGATGACCGTACGAGTCGACCGAGGTGCGTGCCTCCGTCTTGAAAACCTGCACGGCGACTTCTGTGATCACGCTGGACATGATGATTCGCTTCCTCTTCGAAATGTCTTATTTGCCCTGGCGGGCGACGTACTTGGCCATGGAGCGGTCGAGTTTCTCGGCGAAGTCGTCGGCGAAGTCCTGCGCGCTGAGCTGCCCGATGAGCACCTTCTGCCACTGGCCGAGCATCTGCACCTGAACGATCTTGCCGAAGTCGGGCAGGTAGTCCGGCGGCGTGACCAGCACGGTTGTCGGGTCGTCCAGAGCCGCGAGCGCGGCCTGCACCGACGGCATGCTCGCGAACTCCGGCGCGGAGCGGGCCGACTTGTTGACCGGGATCTGCCCGACCCGCTCGTTCCAGTACGCCTGCGACTCCTGGGATGTCATGAACTCGAGGAACTTCCACGCCGCGGCCTGGTGCTTGCTGCTCTTGAACACCGTGTAGGACGGGAACGGGTCGGTCATGACGGTGCGCTTGCCGTCCTCGTTGCGCGGCAGGGCCACGGCGCCGGCCTTGTCGCCGAGCGCCTTCTCGTGGTTGCTCAGCGAGCCGAGGTTGTGCTGCATCATCGCCACGGATCCGCCGCCGAAGCTCGCGACCATCTGCGGGAAGCCGTTGTTGACGTCGGCGGTCGGGGTGGCGACGTCGTAGAGCGCGGCGAAGCGTTCGATGGCGTCGACCATCTCGGGACGGTTCAGCGTCGACTCGCCGTCCTCGAAGAAACTCTCGATTCCCGTGCTGGCGAACATGTACTGCAGCAGCGGGTAGATCGATCCGGCTCCGCCGCGGATGGTGAATCCGTAACGGCCGTCGTCCTTGTCGGTCAGATCGTTCGCGGCCTCGAAGAATTCGTCATAGGTGTCCGGCGGTTCGATCCCCGCTTCGGCGAACCAGTCGGCGCGGTACCAGAGGGTGGCGTTGTTGCTGGTGTAGGGGAGGCCGAACAGATGCTCGCCGCCGCCGGATTCGCGCGCCGACTCGAGAATCCCGGCGTCGTACTCGTCGCGCTGCGGTGACGCCGCCATGAAGTCGTCGAGCGAGATGACGGCGTCCTGGGCGACGAGCGGTGCGAGGTAGGCGGTGGAGACGATTCCGAGATCCGGTGCCGAGCCGCCGGCCAGCGCGGTCTGGTACTTCTGCTGGGCGCTGTCGGACGGAAGTCCCACATATTGGATGTCGATTCCGGGATTCGCGGCCTCGAACCGGCGGATGAGTTCCTCGTACAGCGGAGTGCGGTCCGGTCCCGCGTTGTTGTCCCAGAACGTGAGCTGGGCGTTGTTCGGATCGCCGAGGGCGCCGTCGGGCAGCGAGGTCTCGGAACTGCAGGAGGCGAGCACGAGCGTGGCCGCCGCCCCGACCAGGGTGGAGCGCAGGAGCGTTCGCCGGTTCATGTGGATCCTCTTTTCGAAAGTCATGATCAGCCCTTGACGGCGCCGGCGCTCAGGCCCTGGACGAGGTACTTCTGGATGACGGCGAAGACGGCGACCACCGGCACCGCGGCGATGAGGCCGCCCGCGGCGAGAACTCCGAAGTCGACGTTGTAGGAGCCGATGGTGTAGCTGAGGCCGACCGGCAGCGTGAACTTCTCCTGGCTGCTGATGAACATCAGGCCGAACAGGAAGTTGTTCCAGCTGCCGATGAACGCGAACGATCCGACGGCGATCAGGCCGGGCCGCAGCAGCGGCAGCATGATGATGCGGAACGCGCGCAGGCGCGAGCAGCCGTCGACCATCGCGGCCTCTTCGAGTTCCACCGGGATCTGCGCGATGAAACCTGCCATGAGCATGGCGGCGAGCGGAAGCTGGAACACGGTGTCGGCGACGATGAGTCCCGTCAGGTTGTTGACGAGATTCATCTCGCGGAACACCTGGAACAGCGGGATCAGCAGCATGGCGCCGGGCACGAACTGGCTGCACAGCAGGGCCATCACCAACGGGACCTTGGCGCGGAACTTGAAGCGGGCCAACGCGTATCCGGTGGCCAGTGCGACGAACGTGGTCAGGACGAGCGACAAGGCGGCGACGATGAGGCTGTTCTTGAAGAAGAAGCTGAAGCCGAGGGTGTTCCACACGGTGTCGAAGTGCTCGAACGTGAGGGGCCAGGGGAGCATCGAGTTCGATCCGGCGGGCCGGAACGCGAACACGATCATCCAGTAGAACGGCACGAGCGTGAACAGCAGGTACAGGGCGAGCGGCAGTCCGACGCTGAACAGGCGCGGCTTCTTCGTGCGCACCCGCGGCTTCCCGGTGGTGTCCGGTTCGGGCAGCGCGGTGGTGGGACGATCGGTGGTGGTGGTCACGGCGGTCAAACCTTCTCACTGTTGAACTTGCTCAGGCGCAAGTAGAGGATCGAGCAGAACAGCAGGATCACGAATGCGACCGTGGTGAGCGCCGAGCCGTATCCGAAGTCCTGGGCGGTGGTCGCGAGCTGGGAGACGTACAGCGGGAGCGTCGTGGTGACGTCGGCGGGGCCGCCCGCCGTGAGGGTGTAGAGCAGATCGACGTTGTTGAACTCCCACACACCGCGCAGCAGCGTCGACAGGATGATGACGGCCTTCAGATGCGGGAGGGTGACGAACCGGAACCGCTGCCAGCGGTTGGCGCCGTCCACGTTGGCCGCCTCGTACAGGTCCTTGGGGGCGCTCTGCAGCTCGGCCAGGATGAGGATGGCGAAGAACGGCACACCGCGCCACAGTTCCGCGACGCCGGTCGCCCAGAACGCGGTGTCCGGATCGGCGATGGGAGCGGCGGTGCCGTCTCCGATGCCCATGGTGCCGAGAAGTTTGAACAGGCCCGTGGACGGGTTGTAGATCAGCAGCCAGATGCCGGTGGTGAGGACGCCGGAGACCGCCCAGGGGGAGAACACCAGGGCGCGCGCCAGGCCGCGGCCCCGGAACACCTCGTTGACCAGCAGGGCCAGCCCGAGGCCGAGGATCAGCTGGAACACGACCTGAAATCCCACCCATTTCGCGGTGGTGACCAGGCTGGTCCAGAAGAGGGAGTCGGCGAACATCAGCCGGAAGTTGTCGAGGCCGGCGAAACCGTTGTCCCACGGTGTCGTCGGGTTGTAGTACTGCAGGCTGTAGTAGAAGACGCTGCCGACCGGGTAGAAGATGAAGACTGCCAGCAGGATGACCACCGGCGCGATCAGGATGTACGGGGCGGCGGCCCGGCGCCAGGCCGGTCTGCGGCGAATGCGACCGGGAGAGGCCGGCGCCGCCGCCGCGGACCGCCCTCCTGGCCTGGGGGAGGTGGTGGTGACCATGGTGCACGCTCCGAGGTTCGGTGCCGGTCGCGCCGGCGGGTCAGGGGATTGTGGCTACTGCTGCTGACGCGAGACCACCGAGGGTGGCGCGTCAGCGGGGAAGGTGACGGGGAACGACTGCGGCTCCGGCCTTCTCGGAGTGCCCAGGGTATTCGGGGCTCCGGTGGCGGTCCGTGTTGTTCATGTATGTGAACTCACGTTCTCTATGTGAATTGTCGAACTCACTATGACGGCAGTCACAAGGTCCTGTCAAGCGTGATCGGCTAGACGTAGCGGAGGAGCCAGTCGACGGCCTCGACCTGCATGTCGGCCGAGAACCGGTGCCCGCCCGCGAACCACTGCGTGGTCAGCGTCTCGGGTCCGTCGTACGCGCGCCGCAGCAGGCTCGCGGAGTCCTGCATCCCCTGCGGGCCGAAATGCGAATCGTCCCGGGCGAACTGGACCAGCAGCGGCCGCGGCGCAGCGCATGCGGCGACGTCCGGCCAGTCGCACACCGCCGGCAGGCCGGGTGTGATCATCAGCCACGTCGTATCGTCCGCCCTGCCGTCCGCGACATCCGCGAAAGTGCTCATCATCGCGGTGATCACCCCTGCTCGCGGGCGGGTCGAACAGGCCAGAAGGTGCGCGACGCGAGCCCCGCCGCCCGAGAATCCCGCCGCGGCCACCCGGTTCGGATCGACCCCGTCGGTCGCGAGGAGAACGTTCAGCGCCCGAAGGTCCTCGGCGACGACCCTGGCGGCGAGCGAGGTGCCGGTCAGGGTCGCTGCCTTCGCGAGGCCGTTCTCGTGCTCGCGGGCCGCCGCCTCGTATCGGCGCCGGCGAACCCCGGGGGTGTCGGGCCCGGGTGGGCATGCGGTGAAACCCGCCGACCTGGCGCGGTCCGGCAGTTCCGGCCAGGGAACGCGCCGGCTACCCCAGGGAAAGACGTCGTGCACGAGTACGACGAAACCCGCCCGCACCAGCCCGGTTGCGACGGCCAGGCCGTCGTATCCCCGTGTCCGGAGTTCGGCGACGCCCGGCGGGATTCCGTCGGGGCCGTCGGCGACCTTCTCCTTGCCGTAGAACTTGACGCCGTCGTGGGCGTGCATCAGCAGCACTGCGGGACGCGCCGCGGTCTCGGTGGCGCGGTCGGGGCGCAGGAGCCAGGCCGCGGTGTCGGGACCGTCGTCGCCGGCCGCCCAGGCGAGTTCGCGACCGGCGACGCCGTCCCGGGTCCACGACCTGCCGTACCGCACGTCGGGTGTGGTCGCCGCCTGTTCGTCGGTCACGCCCAGGACGTCGCGCACGGCGTCGCGTCGCCGTTCGGCGGCGGTCGATCGTGGACAGTGGGGCGAAAGGTGTGTTCCCATGTGTGAACTCCGTCTTGTCTACCGAATTCTGTTGTCGAACTGCCGAGGGGTTTCACATGTCCGAAAAGACCGTCGACCGCATCGTCGCGCACGCCTATCCGTGGGACGTGCTCGGTGATCCGCACTTCGTCGACCGCGCGCGTGCCCTCGGGGTCGCCGAGATCTCGCTCGCCGCCAGCTACCACTCGACCCGCGCCGCAACGCCGCTGCATCCGGCCCACAAGGTGGTCGACGCCCACCACGCCGCGCTGTACCGACCCATCCGGCCCGCCGCGTGGGACGGCCACACCGTCACGGCCAGGGCGGCGACCTGGGCCGGATCCGAGGATGCGTTCGCCGATGCGGCTCGAATCCTGATCGACGCGGGCATCGGAGTGAACGCGTGGATCGTGCTGTCCCACAGCACCGTTCTGGGGCATGCGCATCCCGGTGCCACCGTCGTCAACTGCTTCGGGGACCGCTACCCCTACGCGCTCGCGCCCGGTCACCCGGACATCGTCCGGTACGCCCGCACCCTCGCGGCGGAGGCGGTGCAGGGCCTCGACCTGCACGGAGTGTCGATCGAAGCGTGCGGACAACTGGGTATCGCGCACGTCGGCCCGCACGAGAAGACCGATGGCGCCTATCCGGGAATCGGCGACACGTTGATGTCGATCAGCTGCACCCAACGGGAACGGGCACTGTGGGCGGATCGGGGCGTCGATCCCGACAAACTGGCGGCCAAGTTGCGTGCCGGCGTGGATGCGCTGACCACGGGCACGCTCGCTCCGGATGCCGAGATCACCGACGTCCTCGACGAGTCGGAGGCCGAGGCGGTGCTGTCCGTGCGCCACGCGGAGGCCGATGCCCTCCGGGTTGCGGTGCTCGGCGCCGTGCGGGCCGAGGTTCCGTCGGCCCGGGTCACGCTGCACGGCCATCCGAACCCCTGGAAGACGGGACCTTCGCCGGCGCTGACGTCCGCCGCTGCGGAAGACGTCGATGCCGTGCTCGTCTCGGCCTGGCCGGGAACCGCGGAAACCGTCGCCGTCACGAAGGAAACCCGGGCGATCGTCGGTGACGCCGTCGACGTCGGGGCCTACGTGTCGGTGCTGCCGCCGAAGAACCTCGACGACGTGAGCGGTCACGTCGCGGCCACGGTCGCCGCGGGAGCCAACGAGCTGCACCTCTATCACCTCGGGTTGGTCAATGCGGTGCAGCTCGACGCGCTGGGCCGCATCATCCGCGACTTCTCGGTCTGACGCAGTCGAGGTGGGCGCCCACGGCGCCCACCTCGGAACGTCACCGCATCCGCTGTCCGAGCGGATGGTCGCAGAACGCTCCGCCGACCCGCTGGAGGATCGGGTCGTCGAACGTCCACTCGTGGTCGGCGAGGAACTCGTCCGCGAACACCTCCGCGTCGTCCTGGGGTTCGTATCCGATGGCGGCGCCCTCCGCCGCGGACCACCAGCCGCGGGTGTTCCGCGAGATGCCCCACACGGTGTGGAATCCCTTGGCGGAGTCGGACAGTGCGGCCTCGATCAGGCGAGCGGTGTCGGCCGGCGACATCCAGGACGCGAGCCCGCGGTAGTTGGGCGGGCGGTCGAAGCTCGAGCCGATCCGCAGGTTGACGACGTCGATGCCGAAACGGTCGTGATACAGCCGGCCGAGCGCCTCGACCGCTGCCTTGCTCCAGCCGTAGAACCCGTCCGGGCGCGGCGGAACGTCGCCGGGCAGTGGGTCCGAGCCGGCCTCCGCGTGTGTCCAGAAGCCCACCGCGTGGTTGCTCGACGCTGCGATCACGCGCGTCACGCCGTGTGCGACGGCGGCCTCGAACACCGCCTGGGTGCCGTCGACGTTGACGGACAGAATGTTCTCCCACGAGTCCTCGGTGCTGAGTCCGCCCAGGTGGAGCACGGCGTCGACGCCGTCGACCGCGGCGGCCACGGCGGCGCGGTCGGTGACCGAACCCTGTACGTACTCCTCGTGTCCGGGATCGATGTCGGTGATGTCGGCGATGTCGAACAGGCGGAGGGTGCGGCCGGGCTTGCGGAGCAACGGCCGCAGCATCTTGCCCATGTTTCCTGCGGCGCCGGTGATCAGCAGACGCGAGGCGGTGTCGGTCATGTCTTCTCGTACCTCTCTGGGAGTAAGTCTTGTAATGCACATCACGGTAGTACATACTTCGAAACGAAGTCACTACCTTGGCGCATATTCACGTATGTGAACAATATTTGAGGTCCGGCCGTGTACTTCACACTCCCACTCGGATCGTCCGGCACGTTCCTGCCGGTGAAGGGATCACCCACCATCATGGCAACAGTCGCATTTCACGGCGTCACCAAGTTGTTCCCCGGCGGCGACAAGGCCGCGGTCGACCACCTCGACCTCCATATCGACGACGGCGAGTTCCTCGTCCTCGTCGGACCGTCCGGCTGCGGGAAGTCGACGTCGCTGCGCATGCTCGCAGGGCTCGAGGACGTGGACAAGGGCACGATCGCCATCGGCGGCAACGACGTCACCGAGTTCCAGCCGAAGGACCGTGACATCGCCATGGTCTTCCAGAACTACGCCCTCTACCCGCACATGACGGTGGGGGAGAACATGGGCTTCGGCCTCCGCATCGCCGGCGAGGACAAGGCGGAGATCAAGAAGCGCGTCCAGGACGCCGCCAGGATCCTCGACCTCACCAAGTTCCTCGACCGCAAGCCCAAGGCACTCTCCGGTGGCCAGCGGCAGCGAGTGGCCATGGGGCGCGCCATCGTTCGCAAACCGCAGGTGTTCCTGATGGACGAGCCACTGTCCAACCTCGACGCCAAGCTGCGCGTGCAGACCCGGGCCCAGATCTCGGCGCTGCAGCGCCGGCTCGCCACCACCACCGTCTACGTGACGCACGATCAGGTCGAGGCCATGACGATGGGTGACCGCGTCGCCGTCCTCAAGGACGGAGTGCTCCAGCAGTGCGACACTCCCCGACGCATGTACGAGCACCCGAACAACGTGTTCGTCGCCGGGTTCATCGGCTCGCCCGCGATGAACCTGCTCGAACTGCCCCTCGTCGACGGCGGTGTCAGCTTCGGTGGCTCCGTGGTCCCCGTTCCGCGTGCCGCGATTGCCGGGATCGGGGAACACTCGGTCACGCTCGGTGTGCGTCCCGAGGATCTCGCGATCACCACGGGCAGCGGGCTCGACGTCACCATCGACGTCGTCGAGGAGCTCGGCGCCGACGCATACGTCTACGGCCAGGCCGACATTCACGGGCGCAAGCAGCCCATCGTCGTTCGCGCCGACGGTCGCATCCCGCCGAAGCGCGGAGAGGTGATCACGCTGTCGTACGCGGCCGAGCGCACCCACCTGTTCTCCACCCTCACCGGTGAACGCCTCGTCGACTGACGGCGACCCGACCACATCGATCAAGGAGCACACCATGCTCGACGGAGTTCTGTTCTTCCCTGTCACCCCGTTCGACCGCAACGGCGACGTCGATCTGCCCGCGCTGGCACGGCACATCGAATCCGGTGTCGCGGCCGGGCCGGGGGGAGTGTTCGCCGCGTGCGGCACCGGCGAATTCCACGCACTGTCCACGGCCGAGTTCCGGACCGTCGTGGAAACAGCGGTCGCGGCCACCGGCGGCCGGGTCCCCGTCTTCGCCGGCGCCGGAGGTGCGCTGCCCGTCGCGAAACAGTTCGTGGCCGCCGCGGCGGACGCGGGAGCGGACGGCATCCTGCTCCTGCCGCCCTACCTCGTCGGAGCGCCTGCCGACGGCCTCGTGGAGTACGTGAGGCAGGTGTCGGAGTCGAGTGACCTCCCGGTCATCGTGTACCACCGCGCGAACGGCCAGTTCACCGAGCAGAGCGCTCTCGCGGTCGCGCGACTGCCGAAGGTCGTCGGGTTCAAGGACGGCGTCGGCGACCTCGACCTGACGTCGCGAATCGTCCGTACGCTGCGGGATTCTCTCGGCGACAAAGAATTTCAGTTCTTCAACGGCCTCCCGACGGCCGAGGTCTCGCAGCAGGCCTACCGGAGCATCGGCGTCACCCTGTACTCGTCGGCGACGTTCGCCTTCGCCCCGGACGTGTCGCTCGCCTACTACCGTGCGCTCGAGGAAGGCGACACCGAAGTGGTCGACTCGCTCAACCGCGAGTTCTTCCATCCCCTGGTCCGGCTCCGCGACACCACCCCCGGATACGCGGTCGCGCTCGTGAAGGCGGGCGTGACGTTCACCGGCCTCGACGCCGGTTCGGTACGCGCGCCGCTCGTCGACGCCACTGCCGAGCACCGGTACGAGCTGGAGCAGATCGTGGCAGCGGGCCGGAAGGTGCTGGCGCAGTAGCGTCTACGATCATCGGCGGGCACGGGACCCGCCGATGATCGGCTACCGGGAATCGTCGTCGGCGCTAGTCGGCCGCGGCCACGAGCGGCTCGAGCGTGAGGTCGGGCAGCTCCTTCTGGATGTACTGCAGCCGCCACTTGTCGCTGACGAGGGCCAGCATCACCCCGTCCGAGCGGGTGAACACCTCGACACCGCGCTGACGGTTCAGCTCGTCGGCCGACTCGGCGTCGGTGCGCCGCGCCAGCGCGTAGCCCAGCGGTTCCATCCGGGCCTCGACGTTGAACTCGGCCTTCATCCGTGCCGCGACCACCTCGAACTGCATGGGGCCGACCGCGGCCATGACGGGCGAGGCGTCGCCGCGCAGGTCGTTGCGGAGGATCTGCACGACACCCTCGGAATCGAGCTGATCGACTGCCCGCCGGAACTGCTTGTACTTGCCTGCGCTCTCCGCCCGCAGGATGGAGAAGTGCTCCGGCGCGAACGACGGGATCGGCGGGAACTCCACCTTCTTCTCGAAGAACAGGGTGTGCCCGGGGGCGAGTGCGGTGGCGTTGACGAGTCCCACCACGTCGCCGGGGTAGGCCGATTCGACGGTCGAACGCTCGCGGCCGAACACCGTCTGCGCGTACTTCGTCGTGAACGGCTTACCGGTCTGGGCGTGGGTGACCACCATGCCGCGCTCGAAGACACCCGACACGATGCGCATGAACGCCAGCCGGTCGCGGTGCGCGGTGTCCATACCTGCCTGGACCTTGAAGACGACCGCGCTGAACGGGTCGGCGACGTCGCGGGGGGCGCCGTCGACGTCCTCCCGGGCGCGCGGCGGCGGCGCCAGCTCGACGAGCGTGTCGAGGATCTGGCGGACACCGAAGTTGAGCATCGCCGACGCGAAGATGACGGGCGACGTCTGACCGCCGAGGAACAGTTCCTGGTCGTGATCCTGACCGGTGGCCGACAGCAGTTCGCTCTCCTCCGCCGCGGTCTCCCACTCGGAGCCCTCCTTCGCCAGGGCGGCGTCGGCGTCCATGACCTCTTCGGGGGCGATCTTCGCGCCACCGGCGGTGCGCGTGAAGCGGATGTACTCCCGCGGGGCACCGTCCTCACCGCGCCGCAGCAGACCCCGGAAATCGCCGGCGATCCCGACAGGCCAGTACAGGGGAGTGGGGGTGAGCCCGATGCGTTCCTGGATCTCGTCGAGAAGCTCCAGCGGCGTCTGGCCGGGCCGGTCCCACTTGTTGATGACGGTGATCACCGGGATTCCGCGGTGACGGCACACCTGGAACAGCTTCAGCGTCTGCGGTTCGAGACCCTTCGCGGCGTCGATCAGCATGACGGCGGCGTCGACCGCGGTCAGGACGCGGTACGTGTCCTCGGAGAAGTCGGAGTGGCCGGGCGTGTCCACCAGGTTGATCACGTTGTCGACGGGTTCGTCCGCCGACGCCTCCGTGGAGCGGTAGTTGAACTGCAGGGCGGTGGAGCTGACCGAGATGCCGCGGGCCTTCTCCATCTCCATCCAGTCCGACACCGTCGACTTGCGGCCCGCCTTACCGTGGACGGCACCCGCCTCGGAGATGACCTTCGCGTGCAGCGCGAGCGCCTCCGTCAGCGTCGACTTACCGGCGTCGGGATGCGAGATCACGGCGAACGTGCGGCGACGCGACGCCTCGGCCCGGACACCCTTCTCGGATTTCCCCTCCGATGAGCCGGATGCCTCGGATTTCTCCACCGATGAGCCGGACGTGGCGACAGGAGCCGCCTCGGCTGGAATGGTGTCGGCCGAGTCGGACGGGGTAGTCAACGAAGAACCTCTCGGGGGACGGGATGCGTGCGGGAAGGCCGTGTGGCCGCATACCAGGTTACTCGGGTGCCGAAGACGAACTCGCGGCACAGTCACATCCGCGGGCGCACATCCAGGGACGAGTAACGATCGAAGGCCGGTCACGTATTAACCAGTGAGTCGTCGGGGCGCTCCGGAGTTCACCGTTTCTGCTTTCGGACACCCGTATGCGCAGGAGGAAGACAGTGAGCAAGTTCACCGACGAGATGTACGCGACCGCGGCGAGCAGCACCCGCGGTCTCAACACAGGTGAGCCCGACGCGCCTCTGCGACAGCCGTGGGGCGAGATCCACAAGGCGGCCCGCCGCATGGCGGGGGCACTGGCCGACGTGGGCATCGACCACGGCGATGCCATCGGCATCCTCGCCGGTCAGCCCGTCGACATCGCACCCTCCTGCCAGGCCACCTGGATGCGCGGTGCGTCCGTCACCATGCTGCATCAGCCGACCCCGCGGACCGACCTCGCGGTGTGGGCTCAGGACACCGAAACCGTGATCACCATGATCGAGGCGAAGGCCGTCATCCTCGGTGCACCGTTCGACGCCGCCAAGCCGCTGCTGGAGGAGCGTGGCATCACCGTGGTGACGGTGGCCGAGCTGAACGAGGGCACGGCCGTCGACCCGGTCGAGACGTTCGAGAGCGACATCGCCCTGCAGCAGCTCACGTCAGGTTCCACCGGATCGCCCAAAGCCGTGCAGATCACGCACGAGAACTTCTACACCAACGCCTACGCCATGATCGACCGCATCAAGTTCTCCATCGAGGACGACGTGATGATCAGCTGGCTGCCGCTGTTCCACGACATGGGGATGGTCGGATTCCTCAGCGTGCCGATGCAGGTCGGCGCGGAGGTCGTGAGCATCACCCCGATGGACTTCCTCCGCACGCCGCTGCTGTGGGCGGAACTGATGGGCAAGTACAAGGGCACCGTCACGGCCGCCCCCAACTTCGCGTACTCGCTGCTGGCCCGCCGACTCAAGCAGGCGGAGGACGGCGCCGTCGACCTCAGCACCGTCCGGTACATGTGGAACGGCGCCGAGCCCGTGGACCCCGACACGATGAACGCGCTCGCCGAGGCCGGCGCCCGGTTCGGGCTGAACCCGTCCGCGCTCGCCCCCGTCTACGGGATGGCGGAGACCACCCTCGCCGTCTCCATCCCGGATCCGGACCAGGGACAGGTCCTCGACCGCGTCGACCCGGACCTGCTCGAGGCGATGCAGCGTGCCGTCCCGTCGAACAAGCCGAACGCGCGCGCCCTCGCGACGCTCGGGAAGATGGTGCCGAACCTGGAGGGACGCGTCGTCGACAACGAGGGGGAACTGCTCCCGACCCGCGGCGTCGGCATCATCGAGGTCCGCGGCAAGGCCGTCACCCCCGGATACATCACCCTCGACGGGCACAAGCCCGCGCAGGACGCGGACGGCTGGCTCAACACCGGCGACGTCGGCTACTTCACCGAAGAGGGCCTCGTCGTCGTGTGCGGTCGCGTCAAGGACGTCATCATCATGGGCGGCCGCAACATCTACCCGACCGACATCGAGCGGGCCGCGGGCACCGTCGCCGGAGTGCGCCCCGGCAATGCCGTGGCCGTACGCCTCGACGCCGGGCAGAAGCGGGAAAGCTTCGCCGTCGCGGTCGAGACCAACGACTACCAGGACCCCGAGACGGTCAAGCGCATCGAGCACGAGGTCGTGCACGCCGTGTTCTCCGAGGTCGGTGTGCGACCCCGCACCGTCGCCGTCCTCGGGCCCGGCAGCATCCCCAAGACGTCTTCGGGCAAACTCCGCCGCGGCACGTCGGCGAACCTCGTCAGTTAGGCGCGTAGCGCCCGTGCGTGGTTGAGGAGTCTAGAGACTCCTTAACCACGC
>JBCEBZ010000187.1:0-5067 GCA_039206675.1 Rhodococcus sp. (in: high G+C Gram-positive bacteria)
CCCTCTACCCGCCCCGGCAGGAACGGTTGCGTGCGTGCGTAGTTCGACCGACCGCGTCACTTCGGTTGCCCGAGATACGAGGCCCCGAAGTGGGAGGGTCCGAAGTGCGAGCATACGCACAGAATCCGTCCCGGGTACCCGGGACGGCGCGAAAACCGAGTTGGACAACTGTCTCAGTCGCGGATCGCCCAGGCCATCCGCGCGAGGGACAGTGCCTGTTCCGCGCGCTCGATCACCACTTCCCGCGACTCGCTGATGTGCGCGAGCAGCGTGTCGTACGCGGTGTCGAGTTTGCCGTCCAGCGCGAACTCGGCCACCGCGATGTGCTCGTCGATGGTCGCGCTCATGCGGTCGGGGGTCAGGTAGTCGAACATCCGGACCGGACGCACCTTCGCGTTCACGTTGACGAGCGCATCGGACAGCGCCCGGTTTCCGGCCGACCGCAGCAGCACCGTGTGGAACTGTTCGTCGAGAGCGACGAATCCGGCGTCCGGTTCGGGGTTCTCCTTCCGCAGCGCGTACCACCGCTCGAGTTCCGGTCCCAGGACGTCCGGGTCGTGCGACAGCGACTCGTCGGCGCGGACCCGCGCGATCCCCTGAAGTTCGAGGGTGATGCGCAGTTCGTACAGTCCGGCCAGTTCGTCGAGGCGGGGGCGGTACGGAAACAACCCGCCCACGTCGCGCTGGACCAGTCCGTCGGCGAGGAGCCGTGCCAGGGCCTCCCGCACCGGCGTCCGGGACACCCCGTAGGTGTCGGCGAGACGCTCCTCGCCGAGTCGCTGTCCCGGCGGGATTCTGCCGCTCATCAGATCGGTGCGCAGCGACAGGTACACCTGGTCGCTGAGGGACCCGGACGGCTCTCGGCGTGCCATCAGATCGCCATCGCCGCGCGGACGTCGGAGACCGCGGTCCGGACGTCGGAATCGGGTGCGGCGCCGCCGTCGCCGGACGACGTGACCCGCCCGGACTCGAGGACGTAGTAGCGCTCCGCGGATTCGAGCGCGAACCCGATGTGCTGTTCCACCAACAGGACTCCGAGGCCACCGCGGCGGGTGAGGTCCATGATCGTGCGTTCGATCTCCGCCACGACGGACGGCTGGATGCCCTCCGTCGGTTCGTCGAGAATCAGCATCTTCGGTTCCGTGATCAGCGCCCGCGCGATGGCGAGTTGCTGACGCTGGCCCCCGGAGAGCAGACCCGCGCGCCGGTCGAGCAGGCCGCGCAGCGCCGGGAACAGATCCAGCGCCTCGCCGACGAGTTCCTTGCCGCGCTTGCGGCCGTCCGCCACCACCTGCAGGTTCTCCGCGGTCGTCAGCTGACCGAACGACTGCTGGCCCTGCGGCACGTACGCGAGGCCGCGCGCCACCCGGGCGCTGGGCCGCAGTGCCGTGACGTCCTCGCCGTCGAACAGCACCCGCCCGGAATTCACCTTGATCAGGCCGACCGCGGCCCGCAGAAGTGTGGTCTTGCCCGCGCCGTTGTGTCCCATCACCGCTGCCACCCCGTCCGACGGGACCGTCAGCGACACCCCGTGGATCACCTCGGTTCGGCCGTACCCGGCCCGGACGTCGTCAAGCTCGAGCATCGCTGTCCTCCTTCGAAACGTCGGGCTGCAACTCGGGGGCGGCGCCGGCGGCGGCGGTCCCGAGGTACACCTCCTGCACACGCGGATCGGCCTGCACCTGCTCGACCGTTCCCTCGCTCAGCACCTTCCCGGCGTGCAACACCGTCACCGACGTCGCAAAGGCGCGCATGAAGTCCATGTCGTGCTCGACCACCACGACGGTGCGTTCACCGCCGATGCGGCGCAGCAGGTTTCCCGTCTCCTCGCGTTCCTCGTGGCTCATGCCCGCCACCGGCTCGTCGAGCAGCAGGACGGAACAGTTCTGCACCAGGAGCATGCCGATCTCGAGCCACTGCTTCTGCCCGTGCGCGAGGATTCCCGCCGGCGTGTCGCGGAGCGCGCCGAGACCGGTGACGTCGAGCGCCTCCTCGATCGCGGGGAGCACCGACTTGCGGCGGCGCAGCAGCGTGAGCGCGGAGCGGCCCGCGCCCGCGGCGATGTCGAGGTTCTGGAGCACCGTCAGCTCCTCGAACACGCTCGCCGTCTGGAACGTGCGGCCCACGCCGAGCCGGGCGATCCGGTGCACCTTCTTGCCGATCAACTCGACGCCGGATTTCGTGACCGACCCCGTCGCCGGGACGAGCCCGGTGATGGCGTCGACCAGCGTGGTCTTGCCCGCGCCGTTGGGGCCGATGAGGAACCGCAGATCGCCCTGCATCAGGGTGAGGTCGACGCCGTCGACCGCCTTGAAGCCGTCGAAACTGACCTTCAGGTCCCGGACCTCGAGGTACTCGCTGGACATTCCGGCGTTGCCGCCGAGCACCGGCTCCTTGGACGTGGTGGGAATCGTCATCGGGCCATCTCCATTCGTTCCGTCGGCTCGGTCTCGTCCTCCGGTCCGGGCGGTGCCGGCTCCTCGGGCGAGTCCTTTCGCTTCCGCTTCAGCAGCGCGAACAGTCCCGCGACACCGGCCGGGAAGAATCCGACGACCACGATGAACAGCAGGCCCTGCGCGTAGGTCCAGCCGGAGGGGAACGACTCCGAGAAGGCGCTCTGCGCCCACGCCACGCCGATCGCGCCGAGGACGGGGCCGAGGAGGGTGGAGCGTCCGCCGATGGCCACCCCGATCAGGAACGCGATCGACGGGACGATGCCGACGTCGGCGGGGGAGATGATGCCGACGATCGGCACGAACAGCGCACCGGCGAGGCCGGCGAAGAACGCTGCCGTCACGTAGGCGACGAGTTTGATGTTCGCCGGGTCGTATCCGAGGAAGCGCACGCGCTCCTCCTGGTCCCGGACGGCGACGAGCAGTTCGCCGTACCGGCTGTTCATCAGCTGCCGGGTGACGGCGACGACGGCCAGCAGCACGCCGGCGGCGATGAAGAACAGCATCTGCTTGTTTGCCGGATCGTTCAGGTTGAAACCGAAGAAGGTGCGGAACCGGTTGAGGCCGTTGCTTCCTCCGGTGCTCTGCTGCCCCACCAGCAGGATGGCGAACGCGGCGGCGAGCGCCTGGCTGAGGATCGCGAAATAGGCGCCCTTGACGCGGCGCTTGAACACGCCGAGACCGAGGACGAACGCCACCGACGCGGGGATCAGGAGGATTCCCAGAATCGTCACGATCGGCGACGTGAACGGCACCCAGTAGCCCGGCAGTTCCCGGATTCCCGCGATCTGCATGAAGTCGGGCACGGAGTCGCCGCGGAGTTCGGCGTCGGCGATCTTGAGGTGCATCGCCATCATGTACGCGCCCAGCCCGAAGAACACTCCCTGGCCGAGGGTCAGCATGCCGCCGCGGCCCCAGGCGAGGCCGATGCCGACCGCGACGATCGCGAAGCACAGGAACTTGCCGAGCAGGCTCAGCCGGAAGTCGCTGAGGACGGCGGGGGCGACGACGAACAGGAGCAGTGCGGCCAGTGCGAATCCCGCCCACGCGCGGTAGCGGCCACTCGTCAGGATGCTCATACGAGACTCCTCGTCTTGACGGCGAACAGGCCCTGCGGCCGAACCTGGAGGAACACCACGATGACCACGAACACGATGACCTTGGCGATCGACGCCGTGGTCGAGTACTCGACGAACGAATTGAGGATGCCGAGCGCGAACGCGGCGATCACCGCGCCCTTCATCTGCCCCAGACCGCCGACCACGACCACCAGGAACGCGTCGATGAGGTAACTCTGGCCGATGGTCGGGCTCGTCGAGCCGATCAGGGTCAGCGCCACACCCGCGACACCCGCCAGCCCGGAACCGATGAAGAACGTCGTCACATCGGTTCGGCGACTGGAGATCCCGCTCGTCTCCGCGAGGTCCCGGTTCTGCACGACGGCGCGGATGCGGCGTCCCATCGACGACTTCTGCATCGCCAGCGACAGCGCGACGACGGCCACCACGGCGAGCACCAGGATGAACAGCCGCGTCTTCGGGACCACCGCACCCAGGATCTCCACCCCACCGGAGAGCCAGCCCGGCGCGGCGACGTTGACCGCCGGCGCCCCGAAGACGTCGCGGGCCAGTTGCTGCAGGATCAGTCCCACCCCGAACGTCACCAGCAGCGTGTCCAGCGGCCGGTGGTACATCCGCTTCACGAGCGTCACCTCGAGCAGGACGCCCATCGCCCCGCCGACCACGAAGCCGACGAGCAGAGAGACGAACAGAGAACCCGTGGCGCTCGACACCACCTGCTGCACCACGTACGCCGTGTACGAGCCCGCCATGATGAATTCGCCGTGGGCCATGTTGATGACGCCCATCTGGCCGAACGTCAACGACAGCCCCAGCGCTGCGAGCAACAGGATCGATCCGATACTCAACCCGGTGAACAGCTGTCCGATCACTACATCCATCGATGTATGTCCTCTCTCTTCCCTCGTGCTCGTCGGACCGTCGTCTAGCTACCCAGCGACTCGGCCCACGGGTAGGACTTCAGGTACGGGTCCGGCTGGATCGGGGTGCCCGAATCCCAGACCGTGTAGATCAGGCCGTCGTTCCGGATCTCACCGATGCGCGCGGTCTTGGTGATGTGGTGGTTGGACCCGTCGATGGTGACCAGACCCTCGGGCGCGGCGAACGTGACGCCGTCCGCGTTGTCCTGGATGTCCTTGGTGGCGAACGAGTTCGCCTTCTCGACGGTGTTCTTCCACAGGTACACCGACGTGTAGGCGGCCTCCATCGGGTCGGACGTCGGCTTGTTCGCGCCGTACCGGGCCTTGTACGCGTCGACGAACTTCTTGTTCTCCGGCGTGTCGATGGTCTGGTAGTAGTTCCACGCGGTCAGCTGACCCTCGATGTTCTGGACGCCGATGCCGCCGACTTCCTCCTCGGCGATCGACACCGACACGACGGGCATGTCGGCGGGCTTCAGGCCGACGTTCGCGTACTCCCGGAAGAACGCGACGTTGGAATCGCCGTTCAGGGTGTTGAACACGGCGTCCGCGTCGGCGGAGCGGACCTTGTTGACGATGGTCGAGAAGTCGGTGGAGCCCAGCGGGGTGTAGTCC
>JBCEBZ010000188.1:0-5049 GCA_039206675.1 Rhodococcus sp. (in: high G+C Gram-positive bacteria)
GAGCCGTACCGCAAGCTGGGCCGCAACCAGCTGCGCGTCGGCATGTTCCCGGCCATCGATCCCGAGGACGTCTCGCAGCTCACGAAGAGCATCGACTGGGTCGTCTCGCAGCTCGGCTGAGTCCCGGCACCGACGCCCGTCAGCCCCCGGCACCGAAGTGCCGGGGGCTGACGGCGTTCCGGGTCAGTCCGTGTCGAGGAAGCGGTGGAACGGCGCGAGCGCCTCGTCGCCGAGATGCGGCCCGCTCACCTGGATCTCGACGCTCGCCGCATCGAGCACGTCGGCGCAGCCCAGCGTGAACCGCGGCCCGTCCGGGAGGATCCGGGAGAAGTCCGCGGACGAGGCCGCGTAGACCACCCGCGTGATCCCGGCCCACACCATCGCCGCACTGCACATCGGGCACGGCTCACCGCTCGCGTACATGGTGGCGCCGACCAGGTCACCCGTCCGGCCCTCACCGCAGGCGGTGGTGATCGCGTCGAGTTCCGCGTGCTCGGTGACGTCGGCGGACGTCGCCACGGAATTGGCGCCCTCACTGATCACGTGACCGTCGGCGCCGACCGCGACCGCACCGAACGGCCTGTTGCCCGCGTCCCCCGTCTCGTCGGCGAGTTCGATGGCCCGCCGCAGGTGGGCAAGGTCCACGTCGTCGACATCGCTCTGGCTCATCGACTCAGATCCACTTCTGTTCCGACGCCCCGTTCCCGGGCTGTGTCGATCAGTATGCGCGTTGCGGCGAGGTCCTGGAGGCCGATCCCGACGGACCATTCGGGAAACGACGAAGCGTAGCGCGGGCGTGATGCCGGGACGGGATTTACCCGCGCGTGTCCTGACGCGCGGGCTGTCACGAATGAATTACAGTTGCCGGGGTGCAGAGTCGCGAGCCGGCGCGATAAGGAGGTCAACGTGCGAGAGCTTCGAGTGATCGGTCTCGAGCCCGATGGATCGCACGTCGTGTGCGCAGATGCCAGTACCGGCGAAAAATTCCGGCTTCCCGCCGATGACAAACTCCGCGCCGCATCCCGCGGGGACATCGCTCGACTCGGCCAGATTGAGATCGAAATGGACAGTCAGCTCAGGCCCCGCGAAATCCAGGCCCGCATCCGTGCCGGCGCCTCCGTCGAACAGGTTGCCGACGAGGCCGGCATCCCCCTGGCGAAGGTCGAGCGTTTCGCGTATCCGGTTCTGCTCGAACGTTCCCGTGCTGCCGAGATGGCGCAGGGCGGACACCCGGTGCGCGACAACGGCCCCGCCGTTCCCACCCTCGCCGAGATCGTCACGCAGGCGTTCCGCGCACGGGGACACAACATCGACGACGCCACGTGGGACGCGTGGCGCGACGAGGACAATCACTGGGTCGCCCAGCTGCAGTGGCAGGCCGGGCGTACCACCAACGCGGCGCACTGGCGGTACCAGCCGGACGCGCACGGTGGCACCATCGTCGCCCTCGACGACACCGCGTTCGACCTGATCGACCCCGACTTCGGCCGTCCGCTCCGCGGATTGGCGCCGGTCGCGTCCGACGAACCGGAACAGCTCGAACTCGCCGAGTTCCCCACCGAGGTGGAGGTGCCGACGATCGAGCCCGAGGAGATCATCGAGGCCGACGTCGCCGAGGAGCCCGAGGACGAGCCCGCCCCGTCCGAGGAACCCTCCTCCCCCAAGGTCGCTCCGCACCAGACGAACAACAAGGACAAGCGCGGCAAGCCCGCCCTCCCCTCCTGGGACGACGTCCTGCTCGGTGTCCGCAGCAGCGGACGCTGACCGTCGGTGCGGTAAGCAGGCGGGGAACACGGCCGGGGTCGTACTCTTTCAGGAAGACGCCGGAAGAGGGGGATGACCGTGGGGGCCAAGGTATCAACGATCTGGTACGTCGACGTCCCCGACCCTGCGGCTGTTCTGCGTGGCCATCCGAAGCCTGACCTCGCCGCGGCGCAGCAGCTCGCCGCCCGCCTCTATCCCGATCTGGCGGCCACCCCGACCGGTCCGGTTCCGCTGGCCGAGGCGGTGCGACTCGACGCCGCCGGGACCGTCCACATCGGTTCCTACCCCGGCATCACCGTCGTGTGCGGACCCGATCTGGCCGTTCCCCGGCCGTCCACTCTGCCCGAGACACGCATCCGCGCCGCCGAATACGCGAAGACGTATTACGTGGCGTCCAAGCCGGACATCGCGTGGGGCTCGTTCGCGATGTGGGAGGACGGGCACCTGGTCCGCGCGTTCAGCGCGACGCCGGTCCACATCCACGAGGACCTCGGCATCCCCTTGGTGTGGGAGAGGCCGTTCTGGGCGGGCGACTTCCCGCTGAAACACCCGGCAGGTGTCCTGCCCGACCCGCAGTCGCTGCCGTTCCACCCGCAGCAGTTCGCCGAGGGCGCCAACCGGGAATGGCTGAACTTCCGGTACACGGGCGCCCCGGAGGGCACCGAGTTCGACCCGAAGACGCTGGTCGTGCTGGGGTTCGCCGTCCACCCGCCCGGCGAGGGTCCGGCGGTGGAATCCCCGGCCGAGGTGGAATCTCCGGCCGAGGTGGAACACCCCGCCCCCGAACCGGTTCCCGCGCCCGCTGCGTCGCCGCCCGCGCGCAAGGGCGGACTACTGCGCCGCTACTTCGGTTTCTGACGCCTGCCGGAGTCAGGCGGCGCCGACGAGCAGCGCCGACCAGCCCGCGAGAACTCCGGCCACGGCGCCGTACACCAGCCACCGCCACACCGGTGTCCGGCGTAGCCGCCACACCGACGGCGCGACCCCGGCGACCACGACGAGTTCGAGGAACACCGCCAGCGCGAGATTGATCCGGGCGAGCTGCGAACCGAAGGCCATCACCGCGACGGCCACCACCGCCGCGGCGAAACCCGCCACGAGAAGTCCGGTGAACCACGGTGTTTCCGTCGTCGGCGGCGGATACGGGGAATGAGGAGGCAGCATTATCACCGGCCAGTTCGGACGCGCTCGTAGAACGCCATCGCCGCCGCCGTCGCGACGTTGAGCGAGTCCGTTCCGGGCGCCATCGGGATGCGGGCACGAATGTCCGTGGCCCGCATGGCGTGTTCGGTGAGGCCGGGCCCTTCCGCGCCCAACAGCAACGCCACCTTCTCCCCTGTCATCGCTTCGGCCAGCGTCACCGCCTCGGAGTTCGGGGTCAGCGAGATCAGCTGGAACCCCCGCTCCCGCAACGCGTCCAGATCGTGCGGCCATTTCGTCACGTGCGCGAACGGAACCCGCAGAACATGCCCCATCGACACCCGGACCGCCCGGCGGTACAGCGGGTCGGCGCATCCCTTGCCGAACACGACGGCGTCGACGCCGAGCCCCGCGGCGTTGCGGAACATCGAGCCCAGGTTCTCGTGATCGTTGACACCCTCGAGCACCGCGACCGTCTGGGAGTGCTCGAGCACGTCCGACAGTTCGAGGGGCGCGGGGCGACGCGCCGCCGCGAGCACACCCCGGTTGAGGTGGAACCCGACGACCTCGGCCATGACGTCCGCCGTCGTCCGGTAGTACGGCACGTCCACGCCGTCGAGGTCGCCGGCCAGTTCCTCGAGCCGCCGATCGACGCCGAGCAGCGCGATCGGGTCGAACCGGGACGCCAGCAGTCGCTGCGCCACCAGCACGCCCTCCGCGATCACCAGGCCCTTGCCCTCGGGGAGGTCGGGACGCCGGTCCGAGGAGTTGAGATCGCGGAAGTCGTCCAGCCTGGTGTCGGCCGGATCTGTTATGTCGATGACGTGAACCACTGGTCCATCGTGCCGTATGCGCGGCGTCACGGCGTTGACTCCCCTCCGCGGGGCGCGAAAGCTCGAAGGAATGAAGCACCTGCACGGACGCGCGGCTCTGGTGACCGGCGCCTCCGGAGGTCTCGGCCGCGTCGTCGCCCGGGCCCTGGCGCGCGAGGGGGTCGCCGTCGCGGTGTCCGGCCGGCGTGAGGACCTGCTCGCGGAACTCGTGGTGGAACTGCGGGCGCTCGGTGTGCGCGCCGAGGCCGTGCCCGGAGACCTGAATCGACTGGACCTGCTCGACTCGCTGATCGAGCGCGCCGAGGCGGCGGTCGGCCCCCTCGACCTCCTGGTGAACAACGCCGGCGTGGAGAACGTCTCGGCCTTCACCCGGCTCGACCCCGCCGAGCTCACCGCCATGGTCGACGTAAATCTCACCGCACCACTGCTTCTCACCCGCCGGGCGCTGCCCGGGATGCTCGACCGCGGCCGGGGGCACGTGGTGTTCGTGTCGTCGCTGGCCGCGAAGATCGGTCCGGCGTACTGCGCGCCGTACGCCGCGACGAAGGCCGGTCTGATCGGTCTCACCCAGTCGCTGCGCGCGGAGTACGCGGGCGCGCCGGTCGGCTTCTCCGTGGTGTGCCCCGGCTTCATCGCGGGCGACGGCATGTACCAGCGGATGACCGAACGCGGAATCCGGGCCGGCCGGTTGGCGGGCGAGACCAGCACCGACAGGGTCGCCGCCACCGTGATCCGGGCGATTCGGCGGGACCTGCCGGAGGTCGTCGAGAGCGGCGCACCGATCCGCCCCCTGCTCGCCCTGGCCCAGGTCGCGCCGGGACTCGCCGAGCGGGTGGCCGCGCGGTTCGGCGCCACCGCGATGTTCCGGCGGTTGAGCGAGGACCGCGGCCGGGTGGAGCCGGACGGTTGACGGCGTGCACCGTTGCCCGAGTCGGGTACCGGGGCGTGGGCACTGATCTAGGCTCGCGGACGTGAGTGATTCCACGCCGACGGTCGGTTCGCCCGCGGAACTGGCGCGGGCGCTGGGCGCCACGGGTTACCTCGCCGACGACGGTGTCGCGATGGCCGCGTTCCTCGCCATACGTATGGGACGGCCCCTGTTCTGCGAGGGTGAACCCGGCACCGGCAAGACGTCGCTCGCGGCCGCGTTGTCGGAGGCGTTCGGTCTGCCGCTGATCCGGTTGCAGTGTCACGAGGGCATCGACGCCGCGCAGGCGCTCTACGACTGGGACTTCCCGCGGCAACTGCTGCACCTGCGGACGCTGGAGGCGGCGAGCGACGGATCGCTCGAGGCCGACACCGTCGAACGCTC
>JBCEBZ010000189.1:0-1290 GCA_039206675.1 Rhodococcus sp. (in: high G+C Gram-positive bacteria)
GCCCGCGCGACGGTCCGTCAGCTACTCGACACACAGTCAGGAAGAAATCAGTGAGAACCATCGTCGTCGGTGCGGGAGTCATCGGACTCTCGTGCGCATACGAACTCTCCGAACTCGGCCATCAGGTCACCGTCGTCGATTCCGGGGCCGTCGGTGCCGCGGCCTCGGCCGGAAACGCCGGCTGGGTGACCCCGTTCCTGTCCACCCCGCGCGCCGCACCGGGCGCGGTGCGGGACGCGTTCCGCAGCTTCACCAGCACCGAGGGCCCGGCCCGGATGCGCCCGCACCTCGAACCGGGCTTCGCCGCATGGATCACGAAGTTCCTGCGCGCGAGCACCAAGAAACGCAATGCGACAAGCACTGCCGCGCTGCAGGACTTCGCCCGTCCCGCGCACAGCTACTTCGACTCCCTTCTGGAGCGGGGGGTGAGCTTCGAGCAGTACACCGACGGGCTGGCGGTGGTGTTCAAACAGGAGGAGAACCTCGTCCACTACGAGCAGATCGTCGGCAAGATGCGCGGCCTCGGGTACGTCGGCAGCGTCGCGGTGTATCGGGGTGAGGATGCCGCCGGCTTCGATCCGGCGCTCCGCCGCGACCTCGCCGGGGCGCTGCACCTCGAGAGTGAGCGGCACGTGCGGCCGGAGACGCTGTGTCAGGGTCTGGCGAAGTGGGTGCAGGCCAACGGCGGTGCGGTGATCGAACACGATGCCGTCACCGGTGTCACGGCCCGCAGCAGCGGCCAGTGGATGGTCACCACCGAGTCCGGGCGGGAGATGGTCGCCGACAACGTCGTCGTTGCCGCCGGCTACCCGAGCCGCACCCTGCTTGCACCGCTCGGGGTGACGGTGCCGCTGGAGGCGGCGAAGGGCACCAGCATGACCGCCTTCGGTGAGGGCACCGCCCCGACGCATCCGCTGAAGTTGTACGAGAACATGGTGGCCTGCTCCCCGTTCGGCAACGCCGTCCGGTTGTCGGGGACCTTCGACATCGGTAACCGTGACTTCACGGTGAACCGGAAGCGCCTCGACATGGTGGTGCGGCAGGGCTGCAGTTTCCTCGAGGACTGGCGCCCGACGGACGTGGAGGTCCGGTGGGTCGGTCACCGGCCCACCTCGGCGGACGACCTGCCGATCATCGGACCGGTCCCGGGGCAGTCCGGGCTGTATCTGGCCACCGGGCACGGCACCCTCGGGGTGACCCTCGGCCCCGTCACCGGGGCGCTGGCCGCCAAGGAAATCGCGCGCCAGGGTCAGCAGCGGCTGCTCGAACCGTTCCGCCTGACCCGCTTCT
>JBCEBZ010000189.1:1390-2889 GCA_039206675.1 Rhodococcus sp. (in: high G+C Gram-positive bacteria)
AAGGAGAGATCTGTGTCCGGAGCAATCCATCACATTGCCGGCAACTTCCACGTCCCGACCCCGGAGAACGAACCGGTCCGCGATTACCGGCCCGGCTCGCCGGAGGCGGAGGCGGTGGCGCTGGAGATCAAGCGGATCGGCGGCACCACCCGGTCGATTCCGCTGTCGATCGGCGGGAAGATCATCGAAACCGCCGACACCCAGCCGGTGGTGTGCCCGCACGATCACGCCCGGGTGTTGGGTGAGGTGAGCATGGCCGACGAGTCACACGTCCGCCAGGCCGTGGATGCCGCGCTGACCGCACGCCACGACTGGTCGCGGTTGCCGTGGTGGGACCGGATCTCGGTGTTCCTGCGCGCCGCCGAACTCGTCGCCGGCAAGTACCGCAACGAGATCAACGCCGCGACCATGCTGAATCAGTCCAAGACCTACCACCAGGCGGAGATCGACTCCGCCTGCGAGCTGGCGGACCTGCTGCGGTTCAACGCCCAGTGGGCGTCGGAAATCTACGCCACCCAGCCGAAGTCCACGCAGGGCGAGAACAATTACCTCGACCAGCGTGGCCTGGAGGGGTTCGTGCTGGCGGTGACCCCGTTCAACTTCACCAACATCGCCGGCAACCTGCCCTCGACCGCGGCGATGATGGGCAACACGGTGGTGTGGAAGCCGTCGGAGAAGTCGGCGCTGAGCAGCGATGTGGTGCGGCGCATCTTCGACGAGGCCGGGCTGCCCCCGGGGGTGATCAACACCGTCCACGGTGACGGCAAGCTGGTCACCGACATCGCCCTCGCCGACCCGAATCTGGCCGGGTTGGCGTTCACCGGGTCGACGCAGGTGTTCCGGCAGCTGTGGAAGACCGCCGCCTCGCACATCGACACCTATAAGACCTACCCGCGGCTGGTGGGGGAGACCGGCGGCAAGAACGCCGTCGTCGCGCACGTGTCGGCGGATCCGCAGGCCCTGATCACCGGCCTGACCCGCGGTGCGTTCGAGTTCCAGGGGCAGAAGTGCTCGGCCGCCTCCCGCGCCTACATTCCGCGGAGCCTGTGGAACACGATCAGGGAACCCCTGGCCGCACAGGTCGATTCGCTGGTGGTCGGGGATGTGGCCGAGCACCGCACCTTCCTCGGCGCGGTGATCGACGAGACCGCGCACGACCGGCTCACCGGCGCCATCGACCGGGCCAAGGGCCTGGATTCGCACACCCTGATCGCCGGTGGCACCGCCAGCAAGGAGACCGGGTACTTCGTGCGCCCGACCGTGTTCGAGACCACCGACCCGTCCGCGTTCACCCTGACCACCGAGTTTTTCGGGCCGCTGCTGACGGTGTTCGTGTACGAGGACGCCGACTGGATCGAGACGTTGAAGGTCGCGGACCGGACCAGCCCGTACGGGTTGACCGCGTCGGTGTATGCGACCGAGCGGGCGGCGATCAACCAGGCCCTCGACATCCTGCGGGATGCGTCGGGGTATGTGGCGATCAACGACAAGCCGGCCGG
>JBCEBZ010000189.1:2989-5035 GCA_039206675.1 Rhodococcus sp. (in: high G+C Gram-positive bacteria)
GTCATGCCATCCAACGACCCGCTTCTCTCCCCGTTCGATCTCAAGCACCTGCGGTTGAAGAACCGTGTGGTCAGCACGTCGCACGAACCGGCGTACGCAGAGAACGGTCTGCCCAAGGACCGGTACCTGCGCTACCACCTGGAGAAGGCCAAGGGCGGGCTGGCGCTGACGATGATGGGCGGCGCGGCCTGCGTCGCACCGGAGAGCCCGGCGTTCGTCAACAACATCGCCCTGTATCGGGACGAGGTGGTGCCGTACTTCGTCAAGATCGCCGACGCGGTACACGAGCACGGGGCCCTGGTGATGTGCCAGGTCTCCCACGCCGGGCGGCGCACCAGCAATTACGAGGGTGATTGGCTGCCGATCGTCTCCGCGTCCGGCGACCGGGAACCGCAGCATCGGGCGTTCCCGAAGGTCGCCGAGGACTGGGATCTCGACCGCATCCTCGTCGCCTACGCCGACGCCGCCGAACGCTGCGTCGCCGGCGGCATGGACGGGATCGAGCTGATGGCCAACGGGCACCTGCTCGACCAGTTCTGGTCTCCGGCAACCAATCACCGCGACGACGAGTGGGGTGGAGACTTCGATCGCCGGCTGCGGTTCCCGACCGAGGTGGTCCGCGCCATCCGCGGCAGGGTCGGCGACGACTTCGTGATCGGCCTGCGCATGGCCGTCGACGAAGCCCGCCCCGGCGGGATGACCGCAGAGGACGGCCTCGAGGTGGCTCGTCGCCTCGCTGCCGAGGGAATCGACTTCCTCAGCGTGCTGCGCGGCAGCCTCGATACCGACGACAACCTGTCCCGGCTCATCGCCCCGATGGGCACCCCCGCCGCCGCGCATCTGGACTTCGCCGGTCAGGTCAAACGGCAACTCGACATCCCGGTGATGCACGCCGGCCGGATAGCGGACCTGGCCACCGCCCGGTACGCGATCAGCGAAGGCCTGCTCGACATGGTCGGCATGACCCGCGCCCACATCGCCGACCCGCACCTGATGCAACGCGTCCACGACGGCGAGGAGGACCGCATCCGCCCCTGCGTGGGCGCCGGGTACTGCATCGACCGGATCTACCAGGGCGGCGAGGCCCTGTGCCTGCACAACCCGGCCACCGGCCGCGAAGCCCAACTGCCGCACCTCGTTCCCCCCGCAGCGGCGAAGAAGACGGCCGTGGTGGTCGGCGCCGGCCCGGCCGGCCTCGAAGCCGCCCGCGTGCTCGGCGAGCGCGGTCACACCGTCACCGTCCTCGAGGCCGCCAGCAAACCCGGTGGGCAGATCGCCATCGCCGCCGCCCCCGAACGCCGCCGCGACCTGATCGGCATCGTCGACTGGCGGGTGCAGGAATGCGCCCGGCTCGGCGTGAGCATCCGGTACAACACCTACGCCGACGCCGCCGACATCCTCGCCGAGAACCCGGACGTGGTCATCGTCGCCACCGGCGGCATCCCGAACACCGAGATCGTCGACGGACCACCGAATCTGATCACCGACACCTGGCAGATCCTCACGAGGGAAGTGAAACCCGGTAAGTCGGTGCTGGTGTTCGACGACAACGGGGATCATCCCGGGATGAGCGCCGCCGAGGTCATCGCCGACACCGGTGCGCAGGTCGAGGTCGTCACCCCCGAACGCATCGTGGCGCCTCTCGTCGGGGGGTCGAATTACCCGGCGTATCTGAAGAACTTCGCCGAGCACTCGGTGCGCACCACCCTCAACACGAGGGTCACCAAGGTCGCCCGGGACGCCGACCGCCGCCTGACGGTCACCCTCGAAGACGAGTACGCCCACACCACCGTCACCCGCACCGTCGACCAGGTGGTCGTCGAGCACGGCACCGTCCCCGTCGACGACGTCTACTTCGACCTCAAACACGCCTCCCGCAACCACGGGGCCGTCGACCAGGACGCGCTGCTGCGTCTGCAACCGCAGACCCTCGTGCACAACGAGGACAGCACCTTTCAGCTCTTCCGCATCGGCGACGCCGTCTCCAGCCGCAACATCCACGCCGCCATCCTCGATGCCAACCGCCTCTGCCTGGCGATCTGAACC
>JBCEBZ010000190.1:0-16712 GCA_039206675.1 Rhodococcus sp. (in: high G+C Gram-positive bacteria)
CGCCCGGCGTCTGA
Organism: Rhodococcus sp. (in: high G+C Gram-positive bacteria); assembly: GCA_039206675.1. Classification (GTDB taxonomy): domain Bacteria; phylum Actinomycetota; class Actinomycetes; order Mycobacteriales; family Mycobacteriaceae; genus Rhodococcus_F. The sequence continues at coordinate 15 of JBCEBZ010000190.1, forward strand.
TGTTCGTCGAAGTTCCGCCCACCACGTCTCCCGGCGGCGCCGAGACGGCGGCGCGCCCGTCGCGGGTCGTGCGGGCAAGACGCGGTGTCGCTCCGTACCTCTACCTCCTGCCTGCCGTCGTCCTGCTCGTCGTGTGGATCTACAAGCCGCTCGGGGAGACGGTCGGGCTGTCGTTCTACAAGTGGAACATGGTGCCCACCAGCCCAAAAGTTCCTGTGGGAATGGACAACTACGTTCGGGTCCTGTCGCTCCCCGAGCTCCATCAGGCACTGCGGAACACGATCCTGTACGTCCTCGCGTTCATGGTGTTCTCGCTGCTGTTGCCGATGGTCGTCGCGCTGCTGTCGAACCGCGTCGCGGGCCGTTGGAAGACGCTCTACCAGGCGTTGATCTTCGTGCCGTTTCTCATCACCCCGGTAGCGGGAAGCGCGATCTGGCGGTGGTTGTTCAATCCCGAGGGCGGCACGATTCCCCGGGTGACCGCGAGCCTCGGATTCGAGCTGGGCAACGTCTTCCGGGAACCCGCGCTCGCGATGCTCGGCGTCGTGCTGATCGTCGGATGGCAGATGCTCGGCTTCGGCGTGCTCGTCGTCTCCGCCGGGCTGGCCGGGATCAACCCCGACTACGCGTCGGCGGCGGCCCTCGACGGCGCGTCGCAATCGGCCATCACCCGCAAGATCACCCTGCCGCTGCTGTCCCCGACGCTGGTGTTCCTCGGGCTGATGACGATCCTGCTGGGCGCGCAGTGGGCCTACCCGATCATCGACATCGTCACCCAGGGCGGCCCGAGCGGTGCCTCCACCAACATCTACTACCTGCTGTACGAGTTCGGATTCCAGAATTTCGATGCCGGACTGTCGGCTGCGGCCGGGACCCTGTTCTTCCTGGGTTTCGGACTGATCGCCGTCGTGTTCGTCCGTGTATCGGACCGACTGAGCTTCTACGACAACTAGGACAACCATGGCATTCGCACTTGTCGACGCGCCGGCCCGCACGGCCACCGCGGCGGCCCCGGCCCGCGATCCCGGCGACGCCCCGGTCGCCACCCGCTCCCGCGGCCGAGTTGCGGCGGGGCACGTGGTGCTCGCCGCTGTCACCGTGTTCAGCATCTTCCCGGTGTACTGGATGTTCGCCACCGCGTTCCGTCGTCCCGAGGATTCGCTGTCCGTCAGCCCCGTGCCGTCCCCGTTCAGCCTCGACAACTTCCGCTATGTGTGGGAGACCATTCCGATGGCGTCGATGCTCGTCAACACGTTCGTCATGGCATTGGCGATGTCCGTCAGCCAGCTGCTGGTAGCGATTCTGGCCGCCTACGCGTTCGCGCGGTGGACGTTCTTCGGGAAGCAGGTTCTGTTCCTGCTGTTCGTCGGGTCGTGGCTGGTGCCGTTCCAGGTCACGATGATCCCCAACTACCTCCTCATCTCGCAGCTGGGTCTGCTGAACACCGTGGCCGGGATCGTGATCCCGAACCTGTGCTCGGCGTTCGGGGTTCTGTTGATGCGTCAGCACATGGAGGCGTTTCCGCGAGAGCTGCTGGACGCCTCCCAGATCGACGGCCAGAGCTCGTGGGCGACCCTGTGGAAGGTGGTGCTGCCCAACATGAGACCGGCGCTCGCCGCACTGGGCATCATGTTGTTCATCTCGGCGTGGAACGAGTACCTGTGGCCTTCGCTGGTCATGCGGCAGTCCAACGCGGTCGTCCAGATCGGAATCCGCAGCTTCCTCGGCGCCGAAGGCAACAACTGGGGTGCGGTGATGGCCGCATCCGGCCTCGCCTGCCTCCCCATCTTCCTGATCTACCTGTTCCTCCAGCGCTACGTGCGCGACGCATTCGTCCGGTCGGGCCTGAAATGACGTTCGGCCGGCCACAACCCGAAGGAGTTTCGATGAAGATCGTCCAGATCAGCGACACACACCTGTCCGCCCGCGGCGGACGCACGCAACAGAACTTCGAACGCGTCGTCGACTACGTGAACAGTCAGGTCCGTCCCGATCTGATCGTGCACTCCGGCGACATCGTCATCATCCACCCCGACGATGCGGAAGACCGTGCGCACGCGCACGCTCTGATGCAGCGATTCGCCGCTCCCGTGCTCGTCGTGCCCGGCAATCACGACATCGGCGAACCGGGCTCCGCGCCGTGGAAGGGCATCGGCGTGACCGACGAGCGGATCGCCGCGTTCGAAGCGGTGTGGGGTCCCGGGCATTGGCGCCGCGACGTCGGCGACTGGACGGTGCTCGGGTTGAACAGCGAACTCTTCGGTTCCGGTCTCGACCGGGAAACTGCGCAGTGGGCCTGGATCGAAGACGTCGTCGCGGACCTCCCGGACTCGCGACGGGTGATCGTCTTTCTGCACAAGCCGATCTGGAGCGCGGTCGACGAACCCGTGGGGCATGCCGTCGACATCGGGGAATCCCGGACGCGGTTGCTCGAGATCCTCGGGAAGGTGTCCCTCGCGGCCGTCGGCAGTGGGCACCTGCACTGCTACCGGCAAACCGTCCGCGACGGGGCACTCGAGGTGTGGGCGCCGTCCACCGGGTTCGTGGCCGGCGAAGGTGACGCCCTCCCCGGCCCGCTCCACCAGCTCGGCATCGTCGAGTACGACTGCACCGATGGCGTCGTACGCGCAAGCTACCGATCCGTGCCGGGCCTCGACGACGTCGCGGCCGCCGCAGTGCCCGAGGTGACCGAGGCCATCGAGGCACTCGACAGCCCGGTCGGGTGAATTGCTACACCGGGTCGTCGTGCAGCTTCGACAGCCCGGTGACGAATCCCCGCGCATCCAGCAAACGCCCCGCGTGCGCGGCGGCGCGGACGACGACGGCGCGGTCGGCGATGCGGGCGCCGGCGAGGACTTTCTCGAGTAGGGCCTCGAAACGGTTGACGTCGGCGAGGTCTCGCACCCACAGCGTCATGACGAGGTTGTACCGGCTCGCGGTGGTGACCGCGAGCCGGACTTCCGCGAGCCGGGACAGCGTCGAGCGAAGCCGGTCGATGGACGACGCCGGCACCTGCACGAAGTACCAGGCGTTGATCGGCCACCCCGTGTAGCTGCGCGCGACGTCCGTCCGCAGGACGAGGTCACCCGAGTGCCGCATCGTCGCGATGGCGCCGGCGACTCGCTGGGTGCTGACGCCTGCCTTCGCGGCGATGTCGCCGGCCGGGGCCCTGCCGTCGCGGTACAACGCGCGGATGATGAACTCCTGAAGCTCGGTGGGAACCTGCCGGGCCGCCCGCGGCCGCGGCGCCTTGGCCGCGGGGACCCGTTGCGCTTCCTCGTCCGAGAGTGCGTTCAGCCTCCACACGCTGCCCTCCACGAGAATCTCGGTGACCAGGTGCGTACGGGCACGGGTGATCAGACGCTGATCGCCCAGCCGGTCGATGACGAACGCCGACAGCGACTCCAGGTGCGACGCCGCGACCACGGCGACGAGATCACGACCACCGGACGTGTGATCGATTGTGCGCACGATCTCCTCGTCGGCGAGCAGAAATGCGGTCTCGGCAGCCTTTCCCTGAGCGCATTCGATCTCCACGACGGCCACGGCCGGAAAGTGACGACGCTGCCCGCTGATCCACGCGAGCCCCTCTTCGGTGATCCTGGCCCAGCGCCGGGCGAGCGCGACCGGATCGGTCGACAGCGCCCTGCCCAGCTCGGTCCACGACGCCCGCGGCTCGAGTTGCAGTGCATGAATCAGCCGTAGATCGGCGTCTCTGCGCAGAGAATCCTGATTCGGTGACGTCACTTTGCATCATTTCCTGACAATTTACCTATCGGATTTCAATCCAGCTGAGGATACGGCCATCACACGGTTTCTGCTGGAGGAACATATGAGCACTGCGCCACACACCGGCACGAGGCGGACCACCGGAACGTCGACGGCCGTCGGTTTTCTCATCGTCATGGAATTCGGCAGCGGTCTGCTGCAGGGGTGGTATCCCCCGCTCCTCACGAGCATCGGACAAGCACACGGAACGTCGGCGGCAGCGCTGAACTGGGTGAATGCGATCTTCCTGCTCGCATCGGTGGCCTGCGTTCCGATCATCGCCAAGCTCGGTGACATGTACGGTCACCGCAGGATGCTCGTGGCATCCGCAGCGGCGGTGGCCGTGGGATCCTTCGTCGTCGCATTCGCGCCGTCGTTCGCCGTCCTTCTCGTCGGTCGCGCCCTGCAGGCCCCGCTGATCGCGTTCCTGCCTTTGGAATTCGCCATCGTCCGGCACCGTGCTCCCGACCGGGCGGGGCGCAACATCGGCCACCTGATCGGAGCACTCACCGGCGGTGTGATCGTCGGCGGATTCGTCGCCGGCTGGTTCATGACCCGAATCGACAACCTGACGGTGGTGCTGCTGGTTCCCGGAATCATGCTGGCGCTCTGCGTTCCCGTCGCCCATTTCCTGGTGCGGGAGACGACCGTTCGCAGCGCGGGGCGCATCGACTGGGCCGGCGCGGCGCTGCTGTCCGCCGGTCTGCTCATGGTGCTGGGAGGGGTATCCAACGGCAACGCCATCGGGTGGGGAAGCCCGCTGATCATCGTCCTCGTCGCCGGAGGCGCGGCCACCCTGACCGCGTTCGTGGTCGTCGAGAACCGAACAGCCAATCCCCTCATCGACTTTCGCGTACTGACGAAGGGCAGGCTGGTTCTCCCGATTCTCATCGCCGCACTGCTCGGCGCCCAATCGTTCGGTTCCCAGGCGCCCATCTCGCTGTTCTCGCGAGCCGATCCGAGTGCGTACGGGTACGGCCTCGGTGTGTCGGCCACGATCGCGGGTCTCCTCCTGTCGATCACCGCCACCGGCGCCTTCATCGCCTCGACGATCAGCGACCGGATCGCGCGCGCACTGACACCCCGTTTCGCGGTCGCGTTCGGCGCCCTCGTCAGCGGCGCGGCGTACACGGCGATGATCTTCGCCCACGACGGCGTGCTCGCCTTCTCGATCTGGTTGTTCCTGTTGGGCTTCGGCATCGGAACGCTCGCCGGGGTCGTGCCGGCGATCATCGTCGCCCGCGCACCCGAGGACGCCGTCGGAATCGCGTCCGGCATCTACAACAGTTCCCGGACGGGGGCGGGATCGATCGCGGGCGCGATGTTCGCCCTGCTGATGTCGTCACTGGTCACGTCGGTGACCGTCGGCGGGAAGACGAGTTCGATCTCGTCGTTCACCTCGTACGCCACCGTCTGGGCGATCTGCGCCGCCCTCTGCATCGTCATCGCCGGCCTGTCCCCGTTCCTCGATTCGCGCCGCCCGCGAACCCCTTCCGCGACCCCTGCACCGCCCGCCGGCGAGAACGAGCCGGCACCCGCCTGACCACGTCATGTCATCCGAACGAGAGGAAACACCCATGCCCGACCAGACAATCGCCGGACGCAGCGTCGCCGAACTGAACGATGCCTTCGCGAGCGGATCGTTGACACCGCTCGACGTACTGGAGTCGACCATCGCGCGGATCGCCGCCAAGGACGACACGCACCGCGCGGTCTATGTGATCGACGCCGACGAGGCCCGTGAGTCCGCCGGGCGCAGCGGCGAGCGGTGGCGCAGCGGCACCGCACTGGGTCCGCTGGACGGAATCCCGGTGACCATCAAGGAGAACACCGCGAAAGTCGGTCTGCCGCAGTCGTACGGAACCGCCGCGCGGGAACCGGTGATCGCGACGGAGAACTCGCCCGTCGTCGACCGCCTGCAGGAGGCGGGTGCGGTGGTCGTCGCCAGCACCAGCATGCCCGATTTCAGTGGGCTCGGCTCCGGGGTGTCGTCCCGGCACGGCATCGCCCGGAACGCGTGGAATCCTGCGTGGAACACGGGCGGCTCGTCCTCCGGGGCGGCCGTCGCCGCCGCACTCGGCTACGCCCCGGTCAACATCGGCACCGACATCGGCGGGTCGATCCGCATACCCTCGGCGATGAACGCCGCGTTCGGTTTCAAGCCGTCCTACGGGCGCGTCCCGATCAACGACACCTACCTCGGTCGCTGCGCGGGCCCGATCACCCGCACCGTTCGCGACGCCGCCCACACGATGGCGCTCATCGCCCGCCCCGATTTCCGCGACCACAGTTCGCTCCCCGACGAGTCGATCGACTGGACCGACCTGGCAGTCGACATCCGCGGGCTTCGCCTCGGCGTCAATTTCGGCCCGGTGGAGGGTAAGACCGCCGACCCCGAGATCGTCGCCGCGATACGGCGGGCCGTCGCCGTGTTCGAGGCCGCGGGCGCGCAGGTGGAAACCGTCGAGCCGTATCTGTCCCGGGACTACCTGAGCACCGGATTCATCCCGTTCTTCACCGCGCATCTGTGGGCTCAGATGAACGACAAGAACATCGTCGACGATCTCGGCCGCGCCGATCAGGAGATGGTCGCCGCGGTCTCGAGCGTCGGCTCGCTGTCCTCCCTCGAGCTCATCCAGGCGTACGACTCGATCGGGCCGTTCGTGCAGGAGACCGTGAACATGCTCGGACGGTACGACGCCGTCCTGTCCCCCACCTCCGGCATCCTCGCCGGACCCGCGGAGAGCCGGATGATGACCGAGTTCGCCGGCCCGGCGAACTTCACGTCCGCGTTCAACGCCGCGGGCACCCCCGCCGCGTCGATCAACTGTGGCTTCTCGAAGGACGGGAGGCCGATCGGCCTGCAGATCGCCGCAGACCGCCGGCAGGACCTGACCGTTCTCCAGGTTGCCGCGTGGTACGAGGCGCACCGCGGTCCCGAGGCGACACCGCAGTGGAATTCCCTCGACTGATCACCCGACGGCGTGATCGCACCGCCGCTGCGGTAGGTGCCCTGCGGGAACGTCAACCCGCCCGGTTGCGGCTCAGCATCCAGATGTTGACGTTCCCGTCCCGGTGGTAGTCGAGCCGGTCGAGGACTGTGGCGGCGATCGCCAGTCCTCGGCCGCGTTCGGCGAGTTCGTCCGGGAGTTCGACGGTCGTGAGGTCCACCGGCACCGGATCGCCGTCGTCCTCGAACCGGGCCTCGATCCGGTCCGGCAGCGCCCGGACTTCGAGTTGCATGGTCACGGTGTCACCGGAAGTGTGCTCGATGATGTTCGCGGCGATCTCGGCGACAGCAGACTCGAACTCGATGCGCCGGCGCCCGTCCAGCGGGTCCTGCAGCCAGAGGTCCGCGAGAAGTTCGTGGACCTCGTTCAGGCTTTCCGGGCGGGCGGTCGTGCGAATCCGTCGGGAGAACGAGTCGAGTTCAGCGGCCATCGAATGCGGCATCGACCGAGTCGTGTGTTCGGAGTACACGATTGAGGTTGGTCAGTGCGAGCACGGTCTCGACCTGCGCGGTGGGCCGGGCGATGCGGAGATCGCCTCCGGCCTGCCGGGCGGCCTTGAGACCGGAGATGAGTGCCCCCAGCCCCGAGGAGTCGATGAAGTCGGTAACGCTCAGATCGACCACCACGCGGTTCGTTCCGCCGTCGACGCAGTCGCGCAACAGGTCTCGCAGGCGTGGTGCAGCGACCATGTTCAACCTGCCGACCGGACGCACCACAGCCACACCCTCTTCCGTGGTACGGCTCTCGAACTCGATCATGCAGTTTCCTCCTGTCGGAATCCGCGATATCGGACCGCGGGGATGACGACACTCAAGATGACCAGGTCGAACGCGACCCAGAACAGGTTCACACCGACGCCGAGCACGGAGATGTTTCCGAGCACCAGATGAATCACGCCGATCACCGACGCGAGGACGAGGGCCGCCATCGCGATCAGCTGGTACCGCACCAGATACCACGGGGTCGCACCGTGTTCCTGCCGGGTCTTGGGCGTCACCGCGAAGCCCAGCGGCCGCCCCGCGTACACGTTGAGGACGGCCGTCCAGCACGCTGTGATCCACACCGGGAAGAGAGCGAGACTGTACTGCTGGCCGCGCCAGGTGGGAGTGCCGCGGCTGACCACGAAGAACACCAGCTGGTTGAGGGCGAGGAACGGGACGAGACGGCCGAAGAACTCCCAGCTGTACGCCTGGACGGGCATGACGCCGACGACGAGGTACACCACCGGCGCGGCGATGTAGACGACGGCGGCGAAGCCGGAGAGGTAACTCCACATCGTCGCCCAGTACATCAGCCGCTGCGCAAGTGTGAGACCGCGCTGCAGCAGCGGGTTGTCCCGGAACATCACCTGGATGGTGCCCTGTGCCCACCGCAGTCGCTGGGTCAGCATCGTGCCTGCGTCTTCCGGCGCCAGACCGTGGGCGAGGATCTCGTGGTGGTAGGCGGTGTGCCAACCCAATTCGTGCAGTTTCATGCACGTCGCCATGTCTTCGGTGACCGAGATGGTGGCCATCGGCAACACCGGCTGCGCCTCGTCGTCACGGCCGACGTCGACAGCCCGGATCAGCGTGCGGACGGACTCGATGGCGCCGAGCGGCGACCATTCGCGCTCGGCCAGCCGCGTCAACACGGCATCGTCGAGTACCGCCACGGGGGCGTCGCTGTCGTGCAGGTCCGCTTCCAGCGCGGCGATGACCGCCAGGTCCTCGCGCATCGACTCGACGTCTGCGTCGACGATCCTGCGTGCGGCGGCGTCGACCCGATGCTGGAAGTCGTAGGTGACGTCGGCGAGTGATCGGTCGCCGCGAAGCTCGTCCCGTGCCGAATGCACGGCCTCGGTGACCTCGTCGAGGACGTCGGCGATCTTCTCCTGGTCACCGTTCAACTCGGCCCGGGCCTTCGTGACAACCTTTGCGGCCGTCCGCAGTGCCCGCTGCACGTCACGTTCGACGGCCTCGACGTATCCGGCGATGCCGAGCTGCATCAGGGCGTCGCGGCGCAGCACCGCGTTGGACCCGCAGAAGAAGGCCGCGTTCCAGCCGTCCTTGCCCTGCTGAATGGGACCGTAGAACAACGGGGCCTGGCTGCCGAGCGGGTCGCTCGCGGGCACGTTCACGAAGTACTGCGGTGTCTGGACGAGTGCCATCTTCTCGTCGGCGAAATATCCGAGAGTGCGATCGAGGATGGCCGGATCGGGCACCTGGTCGGCGTCGAGGATGAGGATGAACTCGCCCTCGGTGAGCATCAGTGCGTTGTTCAGGTTGCCGGCCTTGGCGTGCCGGGGTTTGTTCGTCCAGGACGCCGCGCGGGTCATGTAGCGCACGCCGAGCTCGTCTGCGGCGGCGGCCAGTTCGGGGCGATCCCCGTCGTCGAGTATCCACGTGGTGTGTGGGTACCGGATCCGTTGTGCCGCGGTTGCGGTCGCGAGCACCAGGTCGTCCGGTTCGTTGTAGGTGGTGATGAAGACGTCGACGGTGAGGTCGTGGGGCGGCGGCGACGGCGTGGGCCGCGTCCGCAGGCGCCACATCGTCAGCCCGAACAGCAGCGAGTCGAGCAGACTGTAGGTTTCGGCGATCACCAGCGGCACGGCGATCCACCACGCCGGCCAGTTCACCGAGAACAGCCATCGCCACACGATGTAATTGAGACCGAGCAGGGCGGTGAGGACGATCAGTATCCGGAGGCCGGCGAGCCGCACGGGTGACACGTGTCTCCTCCTCTCAGCAGTCGTGACGTCGAAGGGCGACGACGGTGATGTCGTCGAGGGGCGCGGTGACGGCGGCGAGGTCGTGGACGGCTGCCAGCAATCGTGTCGGCGACGGGTGCGCAGCGGCGAACGCGGGCACCGATTCCCATGCGCCGTCGACGTCGTCGAGGTGGTCGAGCAGTCCGTCGGAGCAGACCACGAGCATGTCACCGGGGTGCAGTGTGTTGTGTTGCGCCGCCCAGGAGTCGTTGTCGATCACTCCCAGTGGGAGTCCGGAGCTGCGGAGCTGTTCCACGGTGCCGTCCCGCCTGACGATCATTGCGAGACCGTGTCCGCCGTCGACGTAGTCCAGTGCGCCGGAGTCGACGTCGATCCGCGCGTGGAACAGCGTCACGAACGTGCCCGTGCGGTCGAAGTCCTCGGCGAGTTGTGCCGCCACAGCAGCCACCGCGCGTCCGAGGTCGGGGCGGTCCTCGCCGTACGCGGCCAGCGCGTGTGTGACACCGCGCAACGCCGACCGGACCGACGCCGTGAGGATCGCGGCGCCGAGGCCCTTTCCCATGACATCCGCGAGGCTGAACATCGCGCCGGGGCCGACCCGGTAGTAGTCGTAGAAGTCACCACCGACGGCGAAGGCTTGCACGCACGACGACTCCACCTCGTACCCCGGCAGATCGATCTCGTGTCGAGGGAGCAGTTCACGCTGAATCCTGGCGGCACGCTCGAGCTCGTCGGAGTGCTCCAGTTCCCGCTGCGCCCACTCGGCGAGTTCGACGAAAGAGGCCAACTGCGTCGAGTCCAGTGTCCGAGGCTCGGTGTCGTAGATGCAGAACGTCCCGACAGGGTGGCCACCGGGCCCGTACAGCGGATAGCCCGCATAGAACCGCACCCCGCCGTCCGCGGCCACTCCGGGCAGATCCGCGAACGCCGTATCGCGACGCGCGTCCTCGAGAATCACCATCGGATCTTCCGGGTGGTGATACGCCCGCGCGATCGTCGTCTGGCACACGGTCTGCGATCGCGGAATGTTCTGCATGTCGAGGCCTTGCGTCGACTTGACCCACTGCCGATCCCGATCGAGCAGCGACACCGCCGACATCGGAACCCCCAAGAGGCGACGCGCCATTCGGGTGATCTGGTCGAAACGCGCCTCGGGCGGCGTGTCCAGGATGGCCAGCTGTTCGAGTGAACGAAGCCGTGCTGTTTCGGTGTCTTCGGCGATGATCGGGACGTCCATGTCAGCGGTACTTCCTCCCCAGTGCTTCCGCCAGAGCGGCAGCCGATTCCGGTGTGCTCGTCAGCCGCCAGTCGGCCTCCTTGTCGTGATCGAACCAGATGAAACCGGACACGTCGTCCTGGGCTGTGAGGAAGTCGACGAGCGCGCCGATCCAGTCGGCCTTCGACCCGCCGGCGTCGGCGCTTCCCACCTCGGTGACCAGGATCGGCTTACGCGGCGCCAGGTTCCGCAGTTCGTCCAGGCTCGGATCGAAGAGCTCGGCGGGTTCCACCCACGAACTCGACGGCTGCGTCGTGCCCCAGTTGTATCCGTCCACACCGAGAACGTCGACGTAGTCATCGCCGGGATACAGGTCGGCCATCGGGCTGCTGCCCTCGAACCGAACGTTGGGCGCCCATACCCAGTGCACGTTGCCGGCGCCCTTCGACGCGAACAGGTCGTGGATGTGACGCCAGGCGGCGACATAACTGCTCGGCTGAGTTCCCTGGGCCACGCTCCACGGGTACCAGGTTCCGTTCGGCTCGTGGGCGAAACGGAGGTAGACCAGTGCATTCCACGCGATCAGTTCGTCCGCCCACCGGTACAGATAGTCGTCGTGGACACCGGCGGCTATCGACGACAACGAGAACTCGCGCGACCCGTACCGCCCCTCGTCGAGCCACCGCCAGGGTTCCCAGGTGATCACCGGCACGGCGCCGAGATCCCGCACGGCCCGCAGGCCGTCGATCGGGGGCGGCGAGGTGAAGTCGGAGTACGACAGGACCACGGTCGGTGGTTCACCGACCACGTCCGCGACACCCTCGAATTCCTCGACGGCTGTGGGGCCGCCCGGTGTGCTGACGCCGAACCGCAGGCAGGCACGGACATCCAACGGAATCATCGGCCCGCGGCACCCGGATTGATCACCCCCACATGCGGACACCACGATCGTCATCACCACCGCAGCCAAACACAACCGAATCGGCCCCATGACGCCTTATTCTCATCATCCGCCCCGTACGTGCTGCTACAGCATTACCCCGGCACAAGCAGAATAGTCCCACCGACGGAACCGCGTGCCCGATGACGGCCCCGAGCCGACCGCGTACAGAAGCGGCTCGGCGTCGAGGGCAGCAATCGCCGTCGATCCTGGGCTGCAGGCAAGCTGACGACGAATCCCCGCAAGCCAAGCACGAACTGAACAGGGAAACTGACCCCCCCGGCGAGTCGTATCCCGGAATGTCAAGAATCTCGACCCGACGGGATACGGCCCGCAACCTCTACGTTAATCCGCCTCCGGAAAGTCCTCAATGGCCAGTTCTGAGGTGATCGCATTGTCAGGTGGGTGCACCGTCTCTGTGAGCCGATTTCCCGCCGCGCGGTCACTCGTCGTCGCTCGAAGGAAACCGATCAGGAATCGAGAAGCGCCGCCCACCGGACCGCCCGTAGCGTCGTTGACAGAACACGACGGCTTGGACCGATGGGAGAGAGCTCATGACGACGAACAGCCAAGCAGGCAAGCGCAAGCCCGGTACGCCCGGTGCGTTTTCGCGGTGGATGCAGCGGAAGATGAACGCCCGCATGAACCGCAAGATCCGACGCGGCCACGGCCAGTTCATGGGCATGGACGTGCTGATCCTGAACACGGTGGGCCGCCGGAGCGGTCAGGCGCGGCAATCACCTCTGGCGTGGTTCGCCGACGGTGACGACGCCCGGCTGGTCGTCGCGTCGGGCGGCGGGAGCCAGAATCCCGACTGGCACGCCAACCTGATGGCGCACCCCGGCGAGGTGTCGATCGAACTGCCCGGCGGCGACGCCACCCCCGTGGTCGCGCAGCAACTCGACGGCGACGATCGTGAGCAGGCCTGGCAGCGCATCGCCGCCGCCCAGCCGCGCATCGCGAAGTATCAGAGCAAGTCCGAGCGGGTCTACCCGGTCATCCGGCTCACCTCGCGATGACGACGACACCGCATATGTCTTGACAAAGCACCCGACTAGAACGTACTAGTTGTGTACGACGTCTCCCGACAGGAAGTGCACCGCGGTGAAAATCGGACTACTCACTGACTCGGTCAGCCATCTGCCCTTCGAAGCTGCACTGGACCTGGCGTGCACGCACGGACTGTCGTCCGTGGAGGTTGCCACGGGAAACTGGTCCGAGAGTCCGCACGCGGATCTGCCCGCCCTCGTGTCGTCCGAGGGGGCACGGGAGGAGTTCCTCGGCAAGATCACGTCCCGCGGGCTGACCCTCAGTGCTCTCACCGCCAACGGCAACCAACTCCACCCCGTCACCGGGGACCGGCAAGCCGCAGTCGTCCGCGACACCATCACGGCGGCCAGTGCGCTCGGAGTCCCGACAGTCGTCCTCATGTCGGGACTGCCCGGCGCCGAGGGTGACTCGTCGCCCAACTGGATCACCACGTCCTGGCCGCCGGAGAACCTGGACATCCTCGCCTACCAGTGGCAGGAGGTGGCGATTCCCTACTGGAAGGAACTCGCCGCCTTCGCCCGCGACGCGAACGTGCGCCTTGCCGTCGAAGCCTGCGGCGCCCAACTCGTCCACAACGTGTCGACCCTGCACCGCCTGATCGACAGCGCCGGGGCGGACGTCGTCGGCGCCAATCTCGACCCCTCGCACCTCATGTGGATGGGCGCGGACATCCCCGCCGTCATCCGAGCCCTCGGCGAGTCCATATTCCACGTCCACGCCAAGGACATCCGGATCAACCGGTGGAACGCCGAGAACGACGGCCTGCTCGACACCGTCCCGATCACCACCCCGCACGAGCGCGCATGGAACTACGTCACCCTCGGCCTGGGACACCCGGACGGGCAGCAGTTCTGGGCCGACTTCGTCTACAACCTCCGTGCCGTCGGCTACGACGGCACGCTCAACATCGAGCACGAGGACGCGCTCGTCAATTCGATCGAGGGCGTCGGCCGGGCCGCCGAACTGCTGAACCGGGTCGTGCTCACCGAAACCCCCGACTGGACACCCGCCCACGTGTAGGTGGACGCCCGTACAGATGGACCGCCGTGTTCGCCCGGTAACCCTTACTCTATGAGCGACAACGGCGCGGAAAGCCGACCGCACAGGTTCGGACGCCGTGGGAAACCGGGACATCTAGGAGCGCGACCATGCCGCTGGCACCATTCGACCCCATCACCGCGATCTACACGCCGGCTCACGCCTGGATGTACGAGACCATCGTGGCACCGGCGGTCTATCGCTCACGCCGCGTCATCGACGAGTACTTCCTGCCGCATCTTCCACCGAACGCCCGAATTCTGGACGTGGGATCCGGTGGGGCGCTGTTCACCAAGTACATGGCCGACCAGCGTCCCGACGTGCACATTCTGGGTCTCGATCTGTCGGAGGCGCAGATCAAACGCGCCGGCAAACGCATGCGCAGCTACGGCGACCGGGTGCGGTTCGACGTGGGTGACGCCACGAAGCTCGACTTCGCCGATCAGACGTTCGACGGCGTGATCAGCTACGGCTCGATCAAGCACTGGTCGTCGCGCGAGGCCGGGCTCGCCGAGTGCGTGCGCGTCCTGAAGCCGGGCGGACCGTTGCTGATCACAGATGCGGACCGCAGCACGAGTTTCGAGGACGCCGAGAGGTTCGTCGGGAACTACAAGGCGCCGCGCATTCTCGGTGCCGTCAACCTCGCGATCTTCCACACCTGGATCGCCGGGCGCTCGATCAGTCTCGACGAGGCGCGTGACCTCGCGAGCGGACTCGAACTCGACGACGCGACCGTGGCCCGCATCACCGACATGCCGCTCGTCATGATTTCCGGTCGCCGGCCTGCGTGACCGTCACGGCCGGTCGCCTGCCCGGGCCGGCAGCGACGCGATGCCGCTGATGAACGCGGAGAGCAGCAGCTCCGGCTCCCCCACGGCGTGGAGTCCGGGGTGGGCGGTGAACAGTTCCTCGAGCATGACCCGCAGCTCCAGCTTGGCAAGGTTCACGCCCAGGCAGTGGTGAATGTCTTTCGCACCGAAACCGAGTTGCCTGCCCGCGTTCGGGCGGGTGATGTCGAACCGGTCCGGATCGTCGAAGACGCGTTCGTCGTGGTTCGCGGACAGGTACCACATGACGACCTTGTCCCCGGCCGCGATGTGGGCGCCGCCGAGCTCGGTGTCGACGGTCGCGGTGCGCCGCATGTAGGGCACCGGGGAGGCGAAGCGGATCACCTCGTCGATCGTGTTGTCGATGCGGCCGTTGAAATCGGCGAGCAGCAGTTCCTTCTGGCCGGGGTGCGCGCTGAGCAGATGCAGCGCCCACGCCAGCGCTTGCCGGGTGGTCTCGTAACCCGCCGTGATCAGCAGGATGACGAACGACCCGAACTCCGCCGGCGTGAGGGTCTCCCCGTCGACCATCGTCGACACCAGCCGGGACGTCAGGTCGTCGCCGGGGTCCGCCTTGCGCCGCTCGCCCAGTTCGAGGGCGTACCCGTAGATCTGACCGAGACCGGCCGCACCGCCGGGAGCGGTGACGAACTCCTGGTCACCGCCTCCGGAAATGACGTCGGCCGCCGCCGCCAGGATCATCGGCCGGTCGCTCTCCGGGATCCCGAGCAGCTCGCAGATCACCTGCACCGGCAACCGGGTTGCGACGTCGGGGACGAAGTCGAACACCCCGTCCCGGGGCAGGTCGGCGGCGATCTGCGCGGCGTGACCGCGAACCCGCTCGGCGATGCCCCGCACCGACGCGGCGGTGAACGCCGATTGCACGATCCCCCGCAGATGCTGGTGCCGGGGGTTGTCCATCGCGATCATCGACATGGCGAACTCGAGGATCTCGACGGGGACGTCGTCGATGGTGAAGCCCTTGGCCGAGGAGAAGACGTCCGGGTTCCGGCTCACCGCCACCACGTCGTCGTATCCGACGACCGACCAGAAGCCCGGACCGTCTGTTTCGGTGTGGAACTCGATCGGCGACCGCTGACGAAGCCCCTCGAACAGGGCGAGGCGGTCCGCGAAGCCGCGGTCCCAGAACACACGTGCGGCTGGCGAGATGATTTTTTCGGACGCAGAACCCGTCACCGGTCCCCCTCGGTCGGTCGAACAGTCACTGCGACCCTACTGGGCGAGCAGCGGTTGTGCAGGTGAGGCATCACCGCAGGTCAACGGCTATGATCATAAAGTCGGCCTGCGGTGCGCCGGAGATGAACGGGGAGGACGACCTGTGACGTTGAGGGTTCGACTCGGCGACCTGCGAGAGTTGCGCGATCATCCGTTGGGGATGACCGAGGCAGGGTTCCGGGCCGGCTTGACCCAGGAGGAGGCCTTCACCAGAGGTCGGGGCCCTTTTCCCGGCGACGCCGGAAGTGTCCTCTCCGAACGTGAACTGTTCGTCACCGCACCCGACGACGAGGTGCTCGCGGTCGCGACGATCACCGGGCTGCGCGAATACGACGACGGGTTCGTCGTCGACGGCGACCTGGTCGTCGACCACGAGCGGGTGGGGACGCGACTGCTGATCCGGACCCCCGCCGAGAACGTGTTCTCCTGCGCCGACGAGGAATCGGCATGGGCGGGCTCGGTCGAACGGGCACGGTGGATCTACGTGCGGGCGCTCGTCGAGGTCGCAACGGTCAAGACGGCCTCCTACGACCGTCGGCTCGCGTGCGCGGATCCCGCCGCCGACCCCGCGACGACCCTCGCCACCGCCGACGAGACGATGCAGGTGGTGCCCCGGTACGTGATGATCCACCGCAGCGGCAAGCTGCGACTCGGCGGTCCGTACGCCGACATCGCGGATTGGGACGGGCACGTGGAACCCTGGTCCGACTACGGATACGTCGACTGCCTGCGCCTCGACGACGTCCTGGGCACCAGCGGCGACCTCGACATCGACGCTCTGCGGCCGCTCACCTCGCGGGCCGCCGCCGCGGAACTCCTCGAGTCGCTGGGATGGGACAAGGTCATCCGCCGATTCGTCGAGGCCCGCTGACCGCTGCTGTGACCGCCGGGCGCGCAGAATCCGG
>JBCEBZ010000190.1:16812-19779 GCA_039206675.1 Rhodococcus sp. (in: high G+C Gram-positive bacteria)
CGAAGTTCATTGCAGAAGGCATGATCCGTTACCACTCGACGGGAGTTCATCGCATGGCCACGCACATCCACCTCGGACACATCTTCCACATCGCAGGCGCACCGAAAGTGACCGAAGCCGCGGCCGCCCTCGTGTCGATACCCGACGGCGCCCTGGTGCTGGACGACAGTGGGCGAATCGCGTTCTGCGGTGACCGCGCCGAGATCCCGTCCGAATACGAGTCCGGCACCGTGCACGACCACCGGCCCGGGTTTCTGCTGCCCGGGTTCGTCGACACCCACGTCCATTTCCCCCAGACCTACGCCGGCGACTCCTACGGCGGCGGGCAACTTCTGGAGTGGCTGACCCTGTGCATGTTCCCGTCGGAGGCGAAGTTCGCCGACCCGGAGTTCGCGCAGCAGGCGGCCGTCGAGTTCACCAACCGGCGCATCTCGGCGGGCACGACCGCCGCCATGGTGTTCGGTTCGGCGTTTCCGCATGCACAGGACGCATTGTTCACGGAGACGCAGAAGGCCGGTCTCCGCATCGTCAGTGGCCGCGGAATTCAGACCGTCGGCGACGAAACCGCTCAGCCGCTGATGACGTCCGAAGAGGACGCCATCCGGCTCACCCGCGAGGAGATCGACAAGTGGCACGGCGCCGACACCGGCGACGTCGACACCGCGCTGCTGCATGTGGCGATCATCCCGCGGTTCTCGCTGTCGGTGACGCCGGAGACCCTGAAGAACCTCGGGGAACTCTACGACGAGGTGCGGGACCGCGGGGTGTACGTGCACTCGCATCTCAACGAGAACAACCGTCCCGGCACCGGCGAGGTCGACTCGACCAAGGATACGTACCAGGTGAACTCGTACCTGGACACCTACGACGGAAAGTTCCTGCCCGGCTCGGCGGTCGGCGGGAAGAGCCTGCTGGGCAGGCGCACGATCCTCGCGCACTGCGTGCACTGCCAGGACGCCGAGCTCGAGCGGATGGCCGAGACCGGTACGTCGGTCTCACACTGCCCGATCTCGCAGCTGTTCCTGGGATCCGGAACCATGCCGTGGAAGCGCACGGTCGCATCGGGCGTCACCATCTCTGTGGGAACCGATTTCGGCGGCGGCGACGAATGGCTGATTCCACGGGTGCTCAGCGATGCGTTCAAGGTGCACATCACCGAGGCCGGCGACGACGGGGTGTCGATGCATCCCGCCGAGATGCTGTTCGTCGGCACCCTCGGCGGCGCCCGGGCACTGGACATGGAGAACCGGTTCGGCAACTTCGACGTCGGGAAGGAAGCCGACTTCGTCGTCGTCGACCAATCGGGCACACCGGCGCTCGACGGGTTGCTGCGCAACGCCTTTCGCTCTCCTGATCCCGAACTCGCCCGCGACCAGACCCTGTTCGCGCTGCTGATGGGGATCCGCGAGACGTCGATCACCGAGGTGTACGTCGCGGGTAAACGCGCCAGATCGTCCTAGACCGACGGGGGTGGCCGACGTCGGGGCCGGCCACCCCGTGTCGCCTCAGCTGGGGTTCACCGACGAATGATGGTTGGCGATCAACCACTTTCCGTCTTCGTACCGGTACACCCACGTGACCCTCGCCGCCACGTCCTGGCCGTTGGCGTTGATGACCCAGCGGCCCACGTTGTAGGCGAGGTTGCAGTCCGAGTACTTGAAGCTTTCTTCCATCCGGGCCGTGGGATCGGCCTTGATCAGGTTGACGAAATACTCCGTTATCTCCTCCGGGGTGTCGGCGATGGGCACCGACAGAGTCGGCAGCAGTATCGCGTCGGGCCGGTACAGCGCGGCCACCCTGCTCGCGTCGCCGGAGACCAGTGCATCGTTCCAACTGGTGAAGAGCGCGTCCAGCTCACTGTCGCTGGCGCGGACGCAACTGTCCTCGCTGTCGGAGGACGTGTCCGACGAACACGAAACCACCGAAATCGTCAACGCGAGAATCGCAATGCCTGTGCCGAACGGTTTGGTATTCATACGAACCTCCGCGGAGAAGGGCGCGTACGGGAACGACCCGCCAACCGATCAAGCGTAACCCCGCGACCAGGCGGCGCGGATCGGATCAGCGCACCCCGACCCACGCACCCGATGCGACGGATGCGGTGATGGCGTCGAGGGTTTCGGCCGCGGCGACGGCGTCGGCGATCGTTGCGCCCTGGGGCTTTCCGTCGACGATCGACGTGATGAAGTTGTTTCCTTCGATGACCTTGAGGTCGTCGTAGCTCATCGAGGACGCGGACCCCGGCTGGAAGCGGGCGTACGCCCCGGCGTCGGGGCCCACCCAGACCGTCGTGATCGGCTGGTCCTGATACCTGCTTCCGAGACTCGTCCCCAGTTCGTTCATCCGGCGGAAGTCCCAGTACACCGCACCTTTCGTGCCGTGGATCTCGAACCCGTAGTTGTTCTGCTCGCCGACGGCCACGCGGCTGGCGTCCAGCGTCACCCGCCCGCCCGATGCCAGCCGGACCAGCGCGCTGACGAAGTCGTCGTTCTCCACCGCGCCCAACTCGCCGCCGGTCGCGCGTGCGTGCCCGCTGGTGGCCCCCGTCGGGACGGCGCGCTGCGGGATGAAGACGGCAGTGTCGGCGACAACGGCGTCGATGTCGCCGAGCAGGTACCTGACCAGGTCGACGCCGTGCGAGGCGAGGTCGCCCAGCACGCCCGACCCACCGCGCGCATTCTCGTAACGCCAGCTCAGCGCGCCGTCGGGGTGTGCGGCGTAGTCGCTGAGAAAGCGGAACCGCGAATGCGTGATGGTGCCCAGTTCGCCCGAGGCGATGAGATCGTGTGCCATCGCGACGGCGGGTGCGTGCCGGTAGTTGAACCCGACGGTCGACTGGACGCCGGCCTTCTCGACGGCGGCCGCAACAGCCTTCGCGTCCTCCGACGACAACCCGACCGGCTTCTCGATCCAGATGTGCTTGCCCGCCTCGGCCATCGCGACGCCGATCTCGCGGTGCAGGAAGTT
>JBCEBZ010000191.1:0-19683 GCA_039206675.1 Rhodococcus sp. (in: high G+C Gram-positive bacteria)
CTTCACTACTGCGCAGGTGCTGCGCCTCGGTATCGCTGCCGACGAGATCGGCGAGCGACTCGCCGACGGCTCGTGGGTCAAGATAGAGCGAGACCTGTTCCGCTTGAAGGATTGTCCGCACTCCGATCTCGAGGAGTTCGCGAAGTGGTGCACCTGGTTCGGTGCCGCCGCCGCGGTCTCCCACCAGAGTGCCGCCGAACTCCACGGTCTCGGACACCTCTATCCGCGGTTCATCCACCTCTCGACGGTGCTGTCGCCGCCCTCGCCGACCCAGCAGTTGGCGCTGCACCGGCGGTCACTCCGCCCGGAGGACTGCGAGCAGGTCGGCCCGCTGCGCATCACCACGCCGCTGTGCACGGCACTCGACCTCGCCGCCAGCGGAATCTCGCAGGAACTGCTCGACGAGGTGGTCGCCGACGGCGTCGCGATCGGGCGACTGAACGCGCGCGCACTGCACGGCGAATGCGGATCCCTGCCGGCGCAGGTGGCGCAGCGCGTCGAACACGCACTGGCCACCTGCACCTGACCGTCACGGTCTCGGGATCAGAACGGCCACTCGCCGTCCCGTGCGCCCTCCAGCAGCGGGATCATCGAGAACCCCGCGTCCGACAGTCCGCCGAACGTGTGCCGGTTCCCGGACCCCGCCGGCCCGTGACCGTGCCGGTAGCCCGCCACGTTCCACGTGTAGACGGGGACGTCCGCCGGGACGTGCCGGGTCGGATCGCCCCACGCCGCCTGTTCGTCGGTGACGATGACGACGCGATCGTGGCCGCGGTAATGCTTCCGCACCGCCGCCGCCGTGTCCGTGCCGCCCAGGTCGCCGAAACCGTCGACCACCCGCAGCACCGCCCGATGCTCGAATAGCACGATCCGGCTGTCCGTGCCGAACTCGACGAGGTCCGCCCGCTCGGCGCGTGCCGCCAGCACGGTGCCGAACACGGCGGCCGCGTCCGCCCTCGTCAGTTCCGACCGCGCCGAGACGCGGCTGTAGAACATCGATCCGGACCGGTCGACGAGAACCAGGGTGCGACCGGGCAGCGACGGGACCGCGGACAGCGACGCCCCGAGCGCCCGCTCGAGCGCGTGTCCCCACCGCAGGCTCGGCGCGTTCCGGTACGCCGCGAGGAACCGCATCGGAAGCTGCCGCGACTTCGCGACCTCGCCCGGATCGGCGATCCTGGCCGCCACCTGCTCCGCGACGTGGTCGGGGATCCCGGCCTCGTCGAAATTCCTCAGGTTGCGGAGAAGCGACATGTAACCCATGGACGGGATCACCGCCTGCCAGGCCGTGGCATCCATCGGTCCCTGCAGCCAGCCCGCGAGCGACTCCCACGTCATGCCGGCCGCCGACAGCCGCTCCGGGGTCCGGAGGACGGCCCGCCGGTCCTCCGGCGGGAGTGCCGTCAGCGACGCCCGTTCCGTGAGCATGCGCAGACCGGTGGGCACGGCGTTCTCGCGGCCCTGCCGGCGGTCGATCGCGTGCCGGAACAGCTCGCCCTGCCACGTCGCGGACGGCGACGCGTGGGTGAGCTCGAGAACGTCGCCGAAGCGGACGTCCCTGGCCTCGGAATCCCACTTCAGCAGTGAGCGTTCCGAGTACAGCCGGACGGCGGCGTCGGCGACACCGCGCTTGACCGGCTTCGGGATCGAACGGCCGTGCCGGGACATCCAGTACGCGAGGATCTCGCCCGGCTCGTCGGCCCGCTCCAGCGCCGAGGAGATGACGGCGCGGTTGCCGCCGTGCAGACCGGCACCCAGCCGGACCCGGACGAACTCGGCCGCGGCCACCACCGACGCCGAACGCAGATGCGCCTCGCGGCGCAGCCACCCGATCAGCCGGGCGGTCCACTCCGGATCCGACAGCGTGACCTCGTGGATCAGCGCGACGAACCGTCCGTCGCGGTCCTGCGCCGACTCGTAGAAGGTGTGCTCACCGACCATGTTCGTGACCGCGAGGAGGAACAGCTCGCTCTTCGCGTCGCGGGCATAGCCGCTGCCGCCCTCGAAGGTGCGGCCGGCGGCCACCGGCTCCGACGTGACGGGGCTCCGTACCTTGTTGCGGCGCAGCATCTTCGGGTTGAACTTACTCATGGTTCCTCCTTCCGGGAGGCGTCGGTGCTCGTGGGTGCGCGCCACCCGAGGTCGAGGCGACGACGGGATGCGGAGTCGAACCGCGTGCTCGCGCACTTCGCCGGAGAAGTATCCGTCGTCTGCGCACCGGGTGGCGCGCACACATGTCGTGCCGAGATCGAAGTCGGCGGAGGCACGGACGCGCTCTACCACTGAGCTACAGGGACCTGCGCCCCTGACCGGATTCGAACCGGCGACCACGCGATCCACAATCGAAGTAGCCCTCGCCTGCGCACCGGCACAACATGTTTCGGAAACCGACTCTACGGGGCGCTTCGGGGGATGTCGCGTGAATTAATTCGTGCCGGAACCGGGCGCGACCAGAGCCCACGGAACGGTGAGGATGTTGTCGCGGATCCGGCGGCGCTGCGGTTGCACGGGAAGACCCTGCGCGCGCAGCAGTTCGAGGGCGGCCCGCCACCGCACCCGCGGCCCGAACGAGCCGTGCGGCGCCGCGGTGGCCCAGGCGCGATCCGCCGCCGCGAGGAGGGCGTGGACCGGCTCACCCGGGACGTTGCGGTGGATCAGCGCCTTGGGCAGCCGTTCGGCGATGTCCGACGGCTTCTCCACGGCGAACGGATCCCACGCCAGCGTCAGCGACAGCGGGCGGGTGGCGTCGAGCAGCACCCACGCGCAGCGGCGGCCCAGCTCGTCACACGTGCCGTCGAGGATCAACCCGCCCGGTGCGAGCCCGGACTGCATCCGCTCCCAGGCAGGCCCGACCGCATCCTCGGGGTACTGCCGCAACACGTTGAACGCCCGGACGAGGACGGGGCGCAGTCCGGAGAGCTCGAACCCGCCGCGGGCGAAACTCACTCCGTTCCTGCTCTCGACCACACGCTCGGGGTCGATCTCGAGCCCGACCACCCGGCGGTCGCCGCGCACGGCGGTCAACCGGTCGGCGAGCTCGAACGTGGTGTGCGGCCGCGCGCCGTACCCCAGGTCGACGACGAGCGGGTCAGCGGACGCGTGCAGCGTCCGGCGCACCAGCGCGTCGTGGACGAGCCAGCGGTCGCTGCGGCGCAGCCTGTTGATGCCTGTCGTACCCCGGGTGATGACACCGTGGGGCCGCCTCAGCGTCGCTGAAGTCATGGGAAATCCGTGCGGTGGGGGCTAGTGCTGCGACAGCCAGGTTTCGGTGATCTCGGCCTCGGCGCGGAACAGGTCGATCAGATTGACGAGCATCAGTTGCTCGAGCTTCCCGCCGATGAACGGCAGGTACACCTTCGCCTCGGACGAGGTGCGGAACGTGCACCCCGTCTCGGTGGCGAACAGCTTCATGGTGCCCGTGAGGCTGCCCGGGCCCGCCGGGATCGACGCCTCGTACGTGCCCGTGGTCGGCTCACCGAAGGGCGTGTACGACTCCTTGCGCGTGATGACCATGTCCTTCTTCATCACGGTCTGCGCGATCTCGGGGAGTTCCGACCGCGGCAGGATGTGATGCAGGACGATGTCGATCCCGTCGTCGGTCACGTCGAAGTGCTCGATGTGGTTCTCGGAGTACTTCCGCATCTCCTCGATGCGCGCATCCCAGTAGTCACGGTTGGTGAACGCGGTGTACACCTCTTTGGGGGTGTGCTTGTAACGGGCTGAGTAGTCGATGCGGCGAGCCATGATCGCCAAGGTTACCGGCTGGGACCCGACGCAACGGACACCCGCCCCAGGTCAGCCCCCGAGCCACTGCTCCGTGAACTCCTGCTCCTTCGCGATCAGCCGGAGGACCTCGTCCGCGATCGCGTTCTCGATCTTGCCGCCGATCAGCGGGATCCTGACCTCGGCCTTGCCTTCGACCTGCACGTTCGCCCGGGAGCCGTCTCCCTTCAGCGTCTGGGTTCCGGAGATCGTCGCGGGCGCACCCACCACCTCGGCCGTGAACGTGCCCTCGGCGTGATCGCCGTCGAGCGTGCCCCACGTCTCCGTGCGCTTGATCACGAGGTCGCCCGGCCGGACCTTCGAGACGATGCTGGGCAGGTGCTCGGCGGGAATCGACTGCGACATGGCCACCGAGATGGTGCCCGGCCCCGTCGTGACCTGGTCCAGGGTGGCCCCCGGTCCTCCGACCTTGTCGAGACGGTCGCGCCAGTACTGCTCGGTGATCAGGCCCGCGTGGACCTGGGCGACGGGAAACGCATAGGACGACGAATGCTCGATGCGGCGGCTCACGATCGGCCACGCTACCGTTTGCGGTTGTGTGGGATGTGAGCATTGTCAGTCAACTCGTCGATTCGGGCGCGTTCGTGTCGGAAAACCTCGAACTGTCGGGGATGACCACGCTGCGGGTCGGCGGGCCGGCGCGGATCGTGGCGGAGTGCCCGACCACTCAGGTCCTCGTCGACGTGGTGCGTCTTCTCGACGCCGCGCACATCCCGACGCTGATTCTCGCCGGCGGCTCCAATCTCGTCGTCGGGGACGACGGATTCGACGGTGTGGTGGTGCGTGTGTGCAACACCACTGTCGGTCTGGACGAGGGATTCGTCACTGCGGAAGCGGGCGCCGAGTGGGATCAGGTGGTCGCGCAGACCGTCGCCGCCGAACTGGGCGGGCTCGAATGCCTCTCGGGGATCCCCGGGTCGACCGGGGCCACCCCGGTGCAGAACGTGGGCGCATACGGCGTCGAGATCGGGTCGATGCTGAGACGGGTGCAGCTTCTCGATCGGCGCACCGGTGAGGCGCACTGGGTCGAACCCGGCGCGCTCGGCCTCGGGTACCGCACGAGCGTCCTCAAGCACTCCGACGCGGCCCTGGTGCTGGCCGTGGAACTGACCGTGCATCCCGACGGGCTGTCCGAGCCGCTGCGCTACCGCGAACTCGTCTCGGCACTCGACGGTTCCGAGGGCGACCGGTTGCCGTCGGCGCAGGTCCGGGGCGCCGTGCTGGATCTCCGCCGGGGCAAGGGCATGGTGCTGGATCCCGACGACCACGACACCTGGAGCGCGGGCTCGTTCTTCACCAACCCCGTCGTGTCCGACGGCGAGCTGACGGGTGTCCTCGCCGCGATCGAGACCCGCCTCGGCGACGTCCCCGTTCCGCAGTACCCCGCCGACGGCGGAACCAAGTTGTCTGCCGGTTGGCTGATCGAGCGGTCCGGCTTCTCGAAGGGGTATCCCGGCGAGAACGCCGTCGCGCGACTGTCGACCAAGCACACCCTCGCGTTGACCAATCGCGGCTCCGCGAAGAGCGAGGACCTGCTGGCACTGGCCCGCGACGTCCGGGACGGCGTCCAGTCGGCGTTCGGTGTCCGGCTCGAACCCGAACCCGTGACGGTCGGCTGCGCGATCTGAGACAGGTCCGTAGCACAGGTAACCTGTTAGCTGTGCATGAACTGGGCTCTCGGACAAGTCGGTCGCGCGTCGCGCTGATCGCGGCGGCGCTGATCGCGTTTCTCGTTGTGCTGACCGGATGCACGGTCGGCTCCGAGTCGGGAACCGCCACCGCGCCGCCCGAACCGGCGGTCGAGGTCACCCAGAATCCGGCGTCGGGCACCGAGGACGTCAGTCCGGTGGCGCCGATCACCGCGACCGCGTCGCAGGGCACGTTCACCGACATCGCCCTCGTCAACGCCGAGGGGCGCGCCGTGCAGGGTGTGCTGTCACCGGACCGCACCACGTTCACCGTCGGGGAGGCGCTGGGCTACGGCGCCACCTACACGTGGAAGGGCACGGCCCTGGGCACGGACGGCAAGTCCGTCGCCGTCGACGGCAGCTTCACCACACTCGAACCCGACGAGACGATCGGCGCCACCCTCAACATCGGCGACGGCCAGGAAGTCGGGATCGCCGCCCCGATCATCGTGCAGTTCCACGAGTCCGTCGAGGACAAGGCGGCGGTCGAGAAGGCGATGACCGTCACGACGAACCCGCCCACCCCCGGCTCGTGGGCGTGGCTGCCCGACGACAACGGGTCGCGCGCGCACTGGCGTCCCCAGAACTACTGGGCGCCCGGCACCACCGTCGCCCTGGACGCGAAGCTGTACGGCGTGGACTTCGGCGGGGGAGCGTACGGCGAGCAGGACCTGTCGCTGAACTTCACCGTCGGGCGCAGTCAGATCGTGATCGCGAACGCCCCCAGCCACCGCATGCAGGTGGTGCGCGGCGGCGAAACCATCATGGACATCCCCGTCAGCTACGGCGAGGGCAACGAGGCCCGCAACGTCACCCGCAGCGGCATCCACATGGTGACCGAGAAGCACGAGGACTTCCTCATGTCCAACCCGCCGTTCTACGAGAACGTCCGCGAACGCTGGGCGGTCCGCATCTCCAACAACGGCGAGTTCATCCACGCCAACCCCGAGACCATCGGCGTCCAGGGTTCGTCGAACGTCACCAACGGCTGCATCAACCTGTCGCTCGAGGACGCCCAGCAGTACTTCGGCACCGCGCTGTACGGCGACCCCGTCGAGGTGACCGGGACGTCCATCGACCTCTCGGCCGCCGACGGCGACATCTACGACTGGGCCGTCAGCTGGCCCGAATGGCAGTCCATGTCGGCCCTCGCATAGGTGAGCGGCAAAGTGTGCCCGGGCACGCTTTGCCGCTCACATGCGGGTCGGGTCGGCGGAACTTTCTTCACACTCGGTGGAACCGAACGCGGGTCCGTTGCGTCTACCTCAATGAGGACGCGTCAACGGCGCCGCGTTCTCGGGTGACACAACTGTGGGGAGTCGTCCGCTGTCGAGGGGTCGACGGACGACCCCGACAGTCCGTTTCGGTCGAAAATCGCTGATCGGCAGGGGGCTGTGGGATGGGATGGATATTGCTGGGGTTGGTGTCGATCGTCGCGGGACTGTGGGCGGTGGTCCTGTTCCTCGAGCACCAGGACAGGCGGAGCGCCGCGAAGTCGCCTACGTCGTACGGTGAAAACGTCCGGACGACGCCTGATCTCGTGGCTTGACGACGATCTGGTCGATGTTCACATGCGACGGCCGGGAGGCGACGAAGCCGATGACGTCGGCGACGTCCGTGGCCATCAGCGGGGTGATGCCCTCGTAGACCTTGTCGGCGCGTTCCTGGTCGCCCTCGAATCGCACCAGTGAGAACTCGGTTTCCACTGCGCCCGGGGCGATCTCGGTGAGACGGACCGGCTTGCCGAGCAGTTCCCCGCGCAGAGTGCGGTGCAGGACGGCCTCCGCGTGCTTGGCCGTCGTGTACCCGGAGCCGTTGTCGTACGCCTCGAGCGCGGCCACGGACGTGACGGTGACGACCAGACCGTCGCCCGACTCGATCAACTTCGGCAACAGCGCCTTGGTGATCCGAAGGGTGCCCAGGACATTGGTCTCCCACATCCACCGCCAGTCGTCGAGATCGGCCTCGGCCACGGTGGCCAGGCCCTTGGCGCCGCCCGCGTTGTTCACGAGCACGTCGACCCTCGGCAGTACCGCGGCGAACGCGTCCACGGAATCCTGGTCCGTGACGTCGAGTTCGAGCGCGGTACCGCCGATGTCTCCGGCGATCTTCTCCAGACGATCCAGCCGCCGAGCCCCGATCACCACATGAAATCCCTGCTCGGCCAGGGTGCGGGCGGTGGCTTCGCCGATTCCGGAGCTCGCTCCGGTGACGACGGCGATGCGGGTGTCAGGTGAAAAGGTCATGCCGACATGTTAGGGCTCGTCGATGACGGAGTAGTCACTCGCGTCGCCCGCGACGCTGCGGCTGCGCTCGCCCCGGACGTCGACGGGGACGTCGCCGGCCAGCGTGATGCGGTTGAGGCGCCGGTACTGGTCGTCGTAGTCGGCAACCGCGTAGTGCTGGGTGGCACGGTTGTCCCAGATCGCGACATCGCCCGACTGCCAGTTCCACCGGGTGGTGAACTCGAGCGAAATGGCGTGATCCTGCAGAACCTTGAAGAGCGCCTGCGACTGGGTGCTGCTCAGGCCGACCAGCTTCTTGACGAAGTGACCCAGCAGCAGTGTGCGCTCGCCGGTCTCGGGGTGGACCCGCACCACCGGGTGCTCCGTCTCGAAGTAGGTGGACTGGAACTCGGCGCGGTATTCCTGCGACTTCTCGTCCTGCGCGCGTTCGGCGCTGGTCGCCGCGTAGTCGTACACGTTGGTGTGCGTCGCCCACAGGTTGTCGGCGAGGACCTTCAGCGGCTCGGGCAGTGCGTTGTAGGCGGCGACACCCGACGCCCAGGTGGTGGTCCCGCCGTACGTGGGGAGTTCCACGGCGCGCAGGATCGACGCCTTCGGGATGCGATCGACGAACGTGACGTCGGTGTGCCAGCTGTTGGCCTTGCCGTAGTCGGAGTCGATGGGCAGCACCTTGGTGCCGCGCGAGGTGACGGTCGGGTGCGCCGTGGTGGGGGAGCCCAGAAGCTCCGCGAACTCGTACTGCGAGTCGTCGGTGAGATGTTCCTGGCCGCGGAAGAAGATCACTTTGTGCTCGAGCAGGGCCTGACGGATGAGCGACACGGTGGCGGGCTCGAGCTGGCCGCCGAGCCGGACGCCGTCGATCCGGGCGCCGATGTGGGCGCCCAGCTTGACGACGCTCGCCGCGTTCTGGGAACCCTCGGCGGTCACGTGCTCGGGCGCGAAATCGATGGACATGGTGGGCCTTTCGGATACCGGAGACGGTGTGGAGTCCTGTAACCGAACCATCGGGAGTGTGTCGCCGGAAGGATTTGCGTCACCCTGATCACAACGGGTGGGCACGGACCTTACGGGTGATCGCGACGACGCAGAGCAGGCTGAGCAGCGTGACCGCGGTGAGGTACACGGAGATCGGTGCCGACGAACCCCAGCTCGCGTACAGCGCGGCGGCCACCGTCGGGGCGAGCCCACCACCGAGAACCGAGCCGATCTGATAGCCGAGCGACGCACCGCTGTACCGGACCTCGGCGCTGAACAATTCGGTGAACAGTGCGGCGATCGGCCCGTAGACGATGCCCATGAACACTGCCGTGCCGAGGAGCGCGAGCATCATCACCGCGGGGTTCCCGAGATCGATCAGCGGGAACAGCGCTGCCGCCCAGACCGTCAGCCCGACCGAGCCGGTGACGAGCAGTCGCCGCCGGCCGTACCTGTCCGACAGCATCGACGCGACGGGGATGACGATCAGCCACACGAACGACGCGACCAGCGTGAAGACGAGCACGAGCGTCTTGCTCATGCCCAGGACCTTCGTCGAATAGGACAGCAGGTACGCCATGAAGATGTATCCGACGGTGTTGATACCGATGAACGCGCCTGCGGACAGCAGCACTTCGCGCAGGTTCTCCCTCAGGACGGTGACGATCGGCAGTCGCTGATCGCGGTGGGTGTCCTTGACCTTCTCGAAGTCGGGGCTCTCGGTGATGGTGAACCGGATGACGAGCCCCATCAGCACCATGACCGCGCTGGCCAGGAACGGGATCCGCCAGCCCCAGGCCAGGAATGCTTCCTCGCTGAGGCTCGTCGACACGCCCAGGAACACGAGATTCGCCAGGATCAGACCGCCGGGCACACCCATCTGGGGGAAGCTGCCGTAGAAGCCCTTCCTGTTGGCGGGTGCGTGCTCCACCGCCATCAGCACCGCGCCGCCCCACTCCCCGCCGACCCCGATTCCCTGAATGAAACGCAGGGTGACCAGCAGAATCGGCGCCCAGACACCGATGGTGGCGTAGGTGGGCAGGAGTCCGATGCCGACGGTCGCGCCGCCCATCAGCATCAGCGACAGGACGAGCATGGACTTGCGTCCGATGCGGTCACCGAAGTGGCCCATCACGACGCCGCCGATCGGCCGCGCGACGAAGCCGACGGAGAACGTCGCGAACGCGGCCAGGGTGCCCGCGATCGAGGAGAAGGACGGGAAGAACAGCGGGCCGAACACGATCGCGGCGGCCATGCCGTAGATGAAGTAGTCGTACCACTCGATGGCGGTCCCGATGAGGCTGGCGCCGGCCACCTTCAGCGGCCGAACGGGCGCCTGCGGTGTCACGGAGGTCTGGGTGGAGGTCATGTCGATGTCCTTCGAGGGTGCCGGGGCGGCGGACGTGCCGCCCGACGGGGATGAGGAATGCCTTCCGAGCTGCCGGACCCGCTAGTTCACCGTCACCTCGCCGGGCTCGGTCGCATCAACCGATTGTTCGGTCGTGCTTTCCTCGGCAACGAGCCCCGGGCCCGGGTCTGTGGACCTGTGGTGATCACGTCGAGACATCTCACTCCTGTAACCGTACGTTCGGTTGGTATCCCGGCGTATTGTGTCGTGAAACACGATCGCCGTCAAGAGTGGTGACGGTCTCCGGCCCCACGCCGGTGCCGGTGGCCCGCACCGGGGTGAGCTGCGCAAGCGTGGCGGCGCGGCGGTGCACGCCGTCGCGCTCGGATTGGTGAAACAGACCGAAGCTGCTACTTTCGTGACATGTCCTCAGGCCAGTCGACCGCTCCGCGGGTCACCTACGTGACCTCCGCGCTGGGTTCGCGGCTGCCCTTGGCGCGGGAACTGTGTTGTCGCTGTCTCAGCATCTGCAGCTAATCCGCGCAGTCTTCTCCTGATCGATCGTCCTCGGTCGTCCCCGTCTCCACCCGGGACCGATGCAGCGTTCGGACGAAGGTGCGCACCGCCTCCGCATGCAAGGACTGCCACGTGTCTACCCCCACCCTTTCCAGCCCCACCCGGACCGGATCCGCATCTCGATTCCAGCGGCCCGTGTCCCGACCCCGTCTTCACATCGTTCCCCCCGAACTGCGGATCAGCGACGGCCCCGCCGCCGGCGTTCTGCGGGTCGCCCGGTCACGCGGGCCGCTGTCTCGGGACGTCGCCGCGAAGGCGACCGGACTGAGCATCGCCACCGTCAACCGTCAGGTGTCGGCGCTGCTCGACCTCGGATTGCTGCGCGAACGCGGCGATCTCACGCCGTCCGGCGCGATCGGTCGTCCGCGTGTTCCGTTCGAGGTCAACCACGAGCCGTACCTGACCGTGGGCATCCACATCGGTGCGGTCGTGACCAGCATCATCGCCAGCGACCTCCGCGGGAAGGTCCTCGGCGCGGTCGAGGTGCCCACCCCGCAGGGTGCCTCCGCTGACGCGCTGACCGGCATCGCCCGCAGCGCAAGGGCCTTCGCGTCCCGCTGGCACCGGCGTCGCCCGCTGTGGGCGGGTGTCGCGCTCGGCGGGCGCGTCGATGCGCAGACCGGTGTCGTCGACCACCCCAGGCTCGGGTGGAAGTCCGCTCAGGTCGGCGCCATCATCGCGACCGGACTCGGGTTGCCCGTCTCCGTCGCGGCGCACGTCGAGGCGATGGCCGCGTCCGAGCTGCTGCTGACCCCGGACAGCGAAGACGGTGTCACGCAAGGCGAAACGGGACTGTACTTCTATGCCCGTGAGACGGCCGGAATCGCGATCACCATCGACGGCCGCGTCCACACGCCGTCGAGCGGCCCCGGCTCGATCGCGCACCTGCCGACCGGATCGTCGGCGCAGTGCTCGTGCGGTTCACGCGGATGCCTCGAGGCGACGATCAGCGATCGCGCGGTCATCTCCGCCGCGCTCGACGCCGGCATCCTCCCCGAGTCGAATCAGCGTCCGACGATGAGCGCCCTCTACAAGGCGGCGTCCTCGGGTTCCGCTCCCGCGCACGAGATTCTGGTGGAACGCGCGCAGGTGCTCGGGAAGACGGTCGCAATGCTGCGGGACCTGTTCAACCCGGACCGTGTGATCCTCGGCGGTCAGGCGTTCACCGAGTACCCGGCCGGAATCCCGCACGTCGCGGAGGCATTCGCGCAGGCATCGTCGCTGGAGCGCAGGGACATTCGCATTTCCGGATTCGGGAACCGGGTGCAGGAGTACGCCTCGACGGTGGTGTCGCTGAGCACCATCTACTCCGACCCGGTCGGGGCAATGC
Organism: Rhodococcus sp. (in: high G+C Gram-positive bacteria); assembly: GCA_039206675.1. Taxonomy (GTDB): domain Bacteria; phylum Actinomycetota; class Actinomycetes; order Mycobacteriales; family Mycobacteriaceae; genus Rhodococcus_F. The sequence continues at coordinate 11,947 of JBCEBZ010000191.1, forward strand.
GCCGGACATCGCCGTAGCGTCACACCAATTCGTCAGCCGCACCGGCAATAGCCTGTGCGGCTGACGAATTGGTGTGCATCTGTCCCGGCGACCGGGACTTCAGAGTTTGCGCAGCCCGTCGAGGACGCGTTCCATCAGCTTCCGATCCGGGCCGGTGGACCCGGCCGTCTCGTTGACGGTGACCGCCCCGGCCGCCGCGAGGTCGCCGACGAGCACCCGCGCGACCCCGAGTGGGATCGACGCGAGCGAGGCGATCTCGGCCACCGACCGCGGTTCGGAGCACAGCGCGAAGACGCGGCGCGGCTCGTCCGGCGCCGGCATCGCATCCACGACGGCGTCCCCGTCCGCGCGGGCGACGATGACCGCCTCCAACGGCAGATCGACCCCGGACTCGGTCCGCCCGCCCGTGAGAATGAACGGCCGGACGATGGACACGGTCTCCTCGGCTTCCGCCCACTCGGTGGACTCGGCGGTCGCGGGCGCGTGCTCGGACACGACCTCGTCCTGCTCGGGAACGGCGTCGACCCGGCCGGGCTCCACCCACTCGACCGCCTGCGACGGGCTCGGCTCTGCCGTCGGCGACTGCTCTTTCCTGCCGCTTCGGCGCCGGCCGGCCGAACCGAAGCGCGCCCCTGTCGCGCCGATCATCGGCCAGTTCTCATCGCTCACTGTCATCGGTCGGGACCCTTCTCGCACTACCCCACCCGTTCCATGGTCCCAAACCCGGCTTTCATGCCGATGGTCCGGTCCCTGTGATTCCGGCTACAGGGACCGTGTGAGCGTTAGATTTGCTGCGTGACCCATTGGCGGCAGAACTCGGATCCGTTCCTCGCTCCCGATCTCGGCCGGTCCGCGCTGCTCGTCGTCGACATACAGGTGGACTTCGTGGACGGCGGGACGGCCCCCGTCCCGGGAACCTCGGCGGTGCTGCCCGCGATCGCGCGTCTCGTGGACGCCTACCGGGAGTCCGCGGCCCCGATCGTGCACGTCGTCCGGCTGTACGAGGGCGACGACGTGGACCTGTGCCGGCGCCGCGTGATCGCGGCGGGGCTGGACCTCGCCAGGCCGGGCACCGCCGGATCCCAGGTGGCGCCCGCGCTGGGAGTGCCGGGCCTCGACCCCGGATCGCTCCTGGCCGGCGACCTCCAGGCCGTCTCGCCCACCGAGCACATCGTGTTCAAGCCGCGGTGGAGTGCGTTCTACCGCACCGGGCTCGACGAGCACCTGCGCCGGTGCCGGGTCGACACCGTGGTGATCGCGGGGTGCAATTACCCCAACTGTCCGCGCGCCACGATCGTCGACGCCAGCGAACGGGACTACAAGGTGCTCGTCGCGGCCGATGCGATCTCGGGCGTCGATGCGCGTCACCTGGAGGAGGCCGGGCGGATCGGGGTCCTGCACGCGGAGACCGACGAGATCGTCGAGGCGTTGCAGCCACCCGAACTCGAGGTGATCAGCTGAGGGGCGGCGCCGACGTCGCGTCCGGCGGCGCACCCCGCCTTCGCAGTTCCGCGTGCGCCCGCTCGATCCCGCCGTGCTCCAACGCGGCGAGCGGCGATTCGTCCGCCCAGACGAGCTCACCACGGCGGCGGACCGTGACACTCATCGAACCGGCCAGGTGCTCGAGGGCGCCGGGAATGTTGCGACGCTCGGCGGGAAGCGGAACCGGCAGCACATGGGCCGAGCCCACCGGGGAGGCGCCCTCGATCTCGACGCTCCACGTGCGGCCGCGGCCGCGCAGCGACCACCGCTCGTCCGTGACGTGCGCCCGGACGGGGGAGGTGACCGGGTTGCCCAGGCGGAACACCGTGCCGTCCGGCAGCGCGACGACCACGGCCGTGACCTCCGTGCGCAGCCCGCGTGCGGTGACCTCGCCGCCGGCGAACGCGACACACGCCTGCCGGTCGGCGAAACCCTGGGCCTGGCCCCACCACCAGCAGTCGGGGAACCCGCCCTTGCCCCAGTTCTTCTCGGCGTAGACCTGGGCGCCGTCGAGATCGATCTCGGTACCGCCCAGCATCGCGGTTCCCTCGGCCCGTCCCCCGAGCAACCACGGATGCCAGTACTGGTTCAGCGCGGGCACGGTCTGGAACACGCTCGACCCACCGAGCCTGCGCCGCGGCCACGGGACCTGGGCGCCGATCCGGACGTCGAGGCGGGCGTCCGGCCCGAGATCCACCCGCACGCGGTCGACGGACCCGCGGAACGCGTCGCCGGCGAACGCGCCGAGTCCGGCCGGGTTGGCGTAGCCCTCCGGATGCGCGGCGGTGCGCAGGAACCGGGTGGGGTGACCGGCCAGACCGAGCGTCGCCCAGTGGCCGTCCGCGGCCCTGTTGATTCCGGCCAGCGCGATGACCACGTGACCCGTCGCGGGCTGGGTGAACCGCCAGAAATAGCCCTCCATCGCGACGTCGTGCGCGGCGAGGACGTTGCCGAACGGCAGGTCCGCGCCCGTGGACCGGTACGCCCGCAGCAGTCGCGACACGGGGTCAGCTTCCCGGCTGGGGGTACAGCACCGCCTGCGACTGTGTCACCTGCGCCACCAGCCGGTTCTCGTCGTCCCGCAGTTCGGTGACGACGGCGACCGTGGTGCGTCCGGCGTGCAGCGGACGCGCGGTGGCGGTGACGGTGCCCTTGCGGACACCGCGGGTGAACACGGTGCTCGAACTCGTGGTCGACGTGGACGCCCCCGCCGGAAGGTTCAGGAACGCGCAGACGGCGCCGACACTGTCGGCCAGTGTCATCAGCGCCCCACCGTGCATGCCGTTTCCCGCAGTGGTGCGGTGCTGGTCCCACTCGAGGTGCCCGACGACCTCCTCGGGTGCGGCCTTGGTGAGGCGAACCCCGGTGTGCACGGCGAACGGCATGGTCGCGACGAGATCAGCGGGATCCATACCCGTGGATGCTAGGCGCGGACCCGAACCCGCGCAGGCAGTTCCGCTCAGAGCGGCAGCGACGACTCCGCGAGCCCCGCGGGCGCCCCGCGACGGCGGAACCATTCCTGACCGAACGCCGCCTGCAACTGCTCCTCGGGCATCTGCAGGAACGGGCCGAAGTCCCCGATCTGGGTGGCGTGCGCGTGCATCGCGGCGCGTTTGGCGCCCATCGCCGAGGTGACGTCCACGACCGTGGTGATCTCGGAATCCGGGAGACCGAACGTGTCGAGGTCCGGTTGCGGGGCGTTCTCGGACCATTCCGGATTCGCGGCCATCAGTCGCCGGATGTGGTCCCGGCTGACGGCGGCCTCGTAGACGTGCGGCACACCGGCCAGTTCGGCGGCCCGGAGGCCCACGTGGTGCACCTGGACGTGATCGGGGTGCCCGTATCCACCGTTGGGGTCGTAGATCGTGACCACGTCGGCGGATTCCTCGACGAGGATCGCGGCCAGCCGGGCAGCGGCCTCCTCGACGTCGACGTTGCAGAACGCCGCGGGGTTCTCGTTCTCCGGCGTTCCCGCCATCCCGGAATCCGCGTAGTGCAGCAACACCACACGCTGGGCGCCGAGCAGCGACGTCGACTCCTCGAGTTCCCGGCGCCGGCGCTCGGCGAGCGACTCGCCGTCGATCAGGATCCCCTCGGGCGCCTCGCCGAGCGCCCCGTCCGTCGCGGTGACCACGACGACACGGTGACCGGCGTCGGCGGCCTGACGCATCACGCCGCCGGTGGTGAACACTTCGTCGTCGGGATGGGCGTGGAAACACACCAGGACACTCATGAGCGCAATACTTGCACGTGCTGGAAGTCGCGGCCACGATCTGTGAGGCTCGACGCGTGCTCGGTACCTATCGTCAGATCTTCGCCGCCCCCGGCGCCGCCGCGTTCTCGGCAGCAGGATTCGTCGCGCGCGTACCGATCGCCATGGTCGGCATCGGCATCGTCACGATGCTGTCCGAACTGCGCGGCGACTACGCGCTCGCCGGCGCCCTGGCCGCGGTGTTCGCGTTGACGTACGCGTTCATCACGCCGGTCGTGTCCCGGGCGGTCGACCGCTACGGGCAGTCCCGCGTCCTGCCCGTCGCGTCGGGGATCAGTGCGACGTCCCTCGCCGCGATGCTGCTGTGTGTCCGGTTCGGGACCCCCGACTGGGTGCTGTTCGTGTGGGCCGTGCCCGCCGGCTGCATGCCCACGATCGGTGCGATGGTGCGCGCCCGCTGGACCGAGCTGTACCGCGGGACGCCTCTGCTGCGGACCGCGTTCGCGTTCGAGGCGGTGGTGGACGAACTGTGCTTCATCGCGGGGCCGGTTGTCTCCGTCGGACTGTCCGTCACGGTGTTCCCCGAGGCCGGCCCGCTCGCGGGACTCGTGCTACTGGTGGTCGGCACCCTCGCGCTCGTCGCCCAGCGTGGCACCGAGCCGCCCGTGCACTCGTCGCCGGACGAGGGCCGCCCGTCCGTCGTCCGGACGCCCGCGCTGTGGATCCTGGTGGCGGTCATGGTGTCGATGGGCACGATCTTCGGCGTCATCGACGTCGGTGCCATCGCCTTCACCCGGAGCCACGACGCACCCGCGTCCGCCACCGTGGTGCTGGCCCTGTTCGCGGCCGGGTCCGCGATGGCAGGCCTCGTGTTCGGCGCGATCCGGGTGTCGGCGTCGCTCCGGAAACAGCTGATGGTCGCGGTCCTCGCGGTGGCGGTGCTGACGGTGCCGCTGATGGTGGCCGGCAGCATCCCGGCGCTCGCCGTCGCCTACGCGGTGGCGGGGATGACGGTGGCGCCGATCATGATCGTCACCACCGGCCTCGTCGAGCAGATCGTGCCCGCGGCCGCGCTCACCGAGGGCATCACCTGGATCGTCACCGGACTCGGTGTCGGCGTCGCCGTGGGATCGGCACTCGCCGGCCGGATGATCGACGAATTCGGCACCACCGCCGGGTACGCGGTGGCGGCGGTCGCCGCGCTGCTGGCCTCTATGGTGACCCCATGGCTATTCGTGAAGCAGTCGGCGTCGACGGAACGCCCCTCGTCTACTCGGTGACCGGTGACCCCGACGCGCGGGCCCTGGTTCTCCTGCACGGTTGGGCGCAGTCGTCGAAATGCTGGGGCCCCACCGTGCTCGACGAGCTCGGCGCCCGCTACCGCGTGATCGCCGTCGACCTTCGTGGACACGGTTACTCGGGTGCCCCGGCCGCCGGCTACGACGACTCCGCCGTGTGGGCCGGGGACGTCGACGCGGTGCTCACGGCCGAGGGGGTCACCTCCGGCGCGGTGCTCCTCGGCTGGTCCTACGGCGGCCTCGTGATCTGCGACTACCTGGCGTCCCACGGCACGTCCGCCGTCGACGGCGTCGTCCTCGTCGGGGCCATCACCAGCATCGGTCGCGGGGAGGCCGGCGGCAAGGTCGGTGCGGCGATGCGCGCCGCGATCCCCGGCGCGATGTCCGAGGAGCCGCGCGAGGCGATCCGCGCGCTGGGCGCGTTCGGCAACGCGCTCACCGGACCGCCGGAAGGCAAGGGCGCGCAGTCGCAGGCGTTGTTCGGCGCCAGCCTCGCCACGCCGCCGCGCGTGCGGGCTGCCCTGTTCAACCGCTCCGCGAGCCACGACGACCTGCTCCGGTCGCTCGATATCCCAGCGCTCGTCCTGCACGGCACCGAGGACTCCGTCGTCGACGTCTCGGCTGGTAGGCACGCCGCAGAACTGATCCCGCAGGCGCGCGCGTCGTTCTGGGAAGGCTGCGACCACGGACCGTTCGTCGAGGATCCCGACCGGTTCGTGAAAGAGGTCGGCGAGTTCGTCGACAACCTCGGTTAAAGGCGCCGATCGGTGGGGGAGCACTATGGAGTGGTGACGCCCTTGCACAACTCGCGCCCCCGCAGGGTGGCCGTCCTCTCGGTCCACACCTCACCGCTGGCGCAGCCCGGTACCGGAGACGCGGGCGGCATGAACGTCTACGTGCTGCAGTCCGCCATCCAGATGGCACGTCGTGGCGTGGAGGTGGAGATCTTCACCCGGGCCACGTCGTCCGCCGACGCCCCGGTCCAGGAAGCGGCGCCGGGCGTCCTCGTCCGCAACGTCGTGGCCGGGCCGTTCGAGGGGCTCGACAAGCAGGATCTGCCCACACAGCTCTGCGCGTTCGTGGCCGGGGTGCTCCGCGAGGAGGCCCGGCACGAACCGGGCTACTACAACCTGGTGCACTCGCACTACTGGTTGTCGGGGCAGGTCGGCTGGCTCGCCCGCGACCGGTGGGGTGTGCCGCTCGTGCACACCGCGCACACGCTCGCCGCGGTCAAGAATCTGGCGCTCGCCGAGGGCGACACCCCCGAACCGGCAGCACGTCAGATCGGCGAGCAGCAGGTGGTGGCCGAATCCGACCGGCTCGTGGCCAACACGACCGAGGAATCCGATCAGCTGGTCCGTCATTACGGCGCCGACCCGAACCGGATCGACGTGGTGGCACCGGGCGCCGACCTGACGCGGTACCGCCCGGGCGACCGGGACGCCGCGCGGGCGACGCTGGGGCTCGACCCCCGTGAGACCGTCGTGACGTTCGTCGGACGCATCCAGCCGCTCAAGGCCCCCGACGTCCTGCTCCGCGCGGCCGCCGAACTGATCGCCCGGGATCCCGGGTCGCCGCTGCGGGTGCTCGTGGTCGGGGGGCCGTCCGGATCCGGACTGGCCCGGCCGGACGCGCTGATCGAACTCGCGTCCTCGCTCGGCATCGCCGCGCGGGTCACGTTCCTCCCGCCGCAGGCGCCCGATCGGCTCGCCGACGTGTACCGGGCTTCGGATCTCGTTGCCGTGCCCAGTTATTCGGAATCGTTCGGTCTGGTCGCCATCGAGGCGCAGGCGTGCGGCACTCCGGTGATCGCCGCGAACGTGGGCGGACTCGGCGTCGCGGTCCGTTCCGGCGAAACCGGACTCCTCGTGGACGGGCACCGCACCGAGGACTGGGCGACGGCGTTGCAGTCGCTGGTCTCCGAGCCTGCCCGCCTCGCCGCGCTGGCCGCCGAGGCTCCGCGGCACGCCGAGAACTTCTCCTGGGAACACACCGCCGACGGCCTCCTCGAGAGCTATCGGATGGCGACCGTCAACTACAACTACGGACACGGCCCGAGCGAGTTCTCCCCGCGTCGCGGACGCGGACTGTGGAAGTTGCGCCGGGCCGGGGGAGTGCGCGCATGAACGACCTGACCGACGTCATCGAGTCCGCCCTGACCGAACGGGAGTTGGACTTCACGAAGAAGGACTCGACGCACTTCGTCGTCGAGTTGCCCGGCGAGCGCAAGCTCAAGACCACCACGCTCCTGACCGTCGGCAAGCACGGCCTGCGCGTCGAGGCGTTCGTCTGCCGCAAGCCCGACGAGAACTTCGAAGGTGTCTACAAGTACCTGCTGCGACGCAACCGCCGGCTGTACTCGGTGGCGTACACGATCGACAAGATCGGCGACATCTACCTGGTCGGTCAGATCGCCGGGCACGCGGTGACCGCGGACGAACTGGACCGCATTCTCGGGCAGGTGCTCGAGGCGGCCGACGGCGACTTCAACACTCTTCTCGAACTCGGATTCGCGGGGTCCATCAAGCGGGAGTGGGAGTGGCGCGTCTCGCGCGGCGAGTCGCTGGCGAACCTGAAACCGTTCGAACATCTCATCGAGGACTCGCAGCCCTGAGTGCGGGTTGACTTCCCGCGGACGGGGATTGCGCGCGGGTAGAGTTGCGGCGAACCTGTGACTGGTGTCACAACTGCCGCCGCAATCTTCGAGGGAGTGACCCACGTGAGTTTCAAGAGCCCGTTCCCGGA
>JBCEBZ010000192.1:0-5001 GCA_039206675.1 Rhodococcus sp. (in: high G+C Gram-positive bacteria)
ATTCTCCGCTGCCGGTGAGCAGGCCGGGGCGAATTCGATGTCCTTCGAGCACGCCCCCGAGAATCGGCGGGCCTTCGTGACCAGCTGGACCCTCGGCGGCACACAGGCCGGGCAGCTGATCGCCAGCGCGGTCTTCCTTCCCCTCGCCGCGCTCCTTTCCGACGACGCCTTGCACACCTGGGGTTGGCGGATCCCGTTCTGGCTGAGCGCGGCAATGCTCGTTGTGGGGTTCGTCGTGCGCCGCACGCTGGACGAGACGCCGGTATTCGCGGCGGAGGCCGCCCACGACGAGATCCCCGACGTCCCGCTCAAGGCGCTGTTCCGTAGCCATTCCACCCAGGTCCTGCGTGTCTTCTTCGCCGCGACCATCTCCAACGTCGGGACGATCTTCGCGGTCTTCGCACTGTCCTTCGGCACCAATCCCGAATACGCGATCAACATGGACAAGTCGGTATTGCTGTGGACCTCGGCCGCGGGCAACGGACTCGCCATCCTCACCATCCCGTTGCTGGCAGTGTTGTCGGACCGTGTCGGCCGCAAACCCGTCTTCCTCGCCGGCATCCTCGGCTGCGCCATCATGACCACCGTCTTCCTGTGGTCCATCTCGATCCAGAACACCGCGCTCGTGGTGATCGCCGGCACGGTCCTCATCGGTGTGGCCTATGCGGCAACTCTCGCGGTGTGGCCGTCCACCTATGCGGAGATGTTCCCGACCAAGGTTCGTCTGTCCGGTACCGCGATCGGCACCCAGTTCGGCTTCGCGACAGCAGGCCTCGCCCCGCTCGCCGCTGCCGCCCTCGCCACCCATTCCCCCGACGGCTGGATTCCGGTCGCGATCTACGCCGCCGTGATCTGCGCGGTGTCCGCCCTCGCCGTCGGCGCCGGGAAGGAAACGTACCGCACACCCATGGCGCAGCTCGGCGATCGCTGACACTCCCGTCCGGCAACACTCCGAAGAAGGACTCCCATGAACACCACACCCCAGGTCGCCGTCGTCACCGGTGGCGCCGGCGGACTCGGATCCGTCATCGCCACCGAACTCACCCGCGACGGATTCCAGGTCGTCCTCGCCGACCGCGATCACGAAGCCGCCGAGACCGTCGCCAAGCAGATCCACCAGGACGGTGGCCTGCGCCCGATCGCGCACGCTGTCGACATCACCGACGGCTCCGCAGTCCACACGATGATCGACGAGATCGACCAGCGCTTCGGCCGCCTCGATGTCATCGTCAACAACGCCGGCATCGAACGCTTCAGCACTCTCGCCGACATGCCCGAAGACGCCTGGGCCCAGACCATGGACGTCAACGTCAGGGGCCCGATGCTGTTGTGCAAGCATGCTGTTCCACTGTGGAAGCGCCAGGGGTCGGGCAGCGTCGTCAACATCAGCTCCCGCGCCTGGATCGGCGGTTCGAAGAACACCGCCTACGCCAGCTCCAAGGCCGCGATCGTGGGGTTCACCCGCTCGATGGCCGCCGAACTCGGCCCCATCGGCGTGCGCGCCAATGCCGTCGCCCCGAGCTTCGTCCGCACCCCGCTCAACGAGCAGCGCACCGACGTCGAACACCTGGAGACGATGATCGGGCAGTACGCCGCGTTCACTCCGCTGCGTCGCCTGATCGATCCCATCGACGTCGCCTACGCGGTGGCCTTCCTCGCCTCCGAACGCGCCCGCAACATCACCGGCGAAGTCGTTCACGTCTGCGCCGGCTCCCAGCTGCCTCCGACGGTATGAGAACGAATCCGATGCGCACACTGTCTCTCTCGCCATTGACCGCGATCGACGCATCACCGCCGGAACTGGTCGCCGCCGCCGCGGTGGCCGGGTTCGACGCCACCGGAATCCGGGTGTGTCCCGCCGCGAACGACACCGACTGGGGACTGCTCGACCCCACCTCGACGATGCTCCAGGAGACCCGGCGCCGACTCGAGGACACTGGACTGCACGTCCTCGACGTCGAGGTGCTGCGGATCCATCCGGCGAAGAAGGAAACCGAGGCGCTGCGAATCCTCGACGCGGCCGCCGCCCTCGGCGCCCGCTACGTCCTCGTCAACGGCAACGATCCCGACGAAGGCAGAACGGCAGACCGCCTCGCCGGAATCTGCGAGGAAGCCGACGCACGCGGCCTGAAAATAGCGCTCGAGTTCATGATCTTCAGCGAGATCAAGACCATCTGGGATGCCCAACGAATCCTCGACAAAGTCGGCAGTCCCACCGCCGGGATAGTGATCGATGCCCTGCACCTGCACAGGTCAGGAACGACACCGGAGGCACTCGCCGACATACCAGCGGAGCGCCTGGCGTATGCGCAGTTGTGTGACGGTCCGCTCACCGTGGAGGACAGCTCTCCGCAAGCATTGATGGCCGAGGCGCGCACCGACCGGCACCTGCCCGGGCGAGGCGAGTTCCCGCTCGTTCGGCTGCTCGCGCAGCTGCCGCCGGACGTACCGGTCTCCATCGAGGCGCCAGTGGCCGCTCATCGGGGACTCACACCCGCAGAACGGATCGCCAGAGCATACACAGGCCTGCGGAGCGCCGTGGAGGTCCGCTGACCCTGTGTCACTGACCTGACGCCATCACCTCGCGGTCGACAGGATCCGGCGCAGGCGTTCGATGGCGCGTTCGGTTGCGGGACGGTCCTTGGCGATGAGCTGGTGCATGATGAATCCCTCGATCGCGGAGTACACCAGCAGGGTCAGGTCTTCGTCGGCGGTGATGCCCAACCGGGTCAGGGCCTGTGACGTCGCCTCGATGTACGTGGCGTACAACAGTTTCACGTGTGGGTCGAGGCGCGGGGTCCGCCGGGATTCGAGCATCAGCTCGTATTGGAAGACCTGCAGGTCGGGGTCGCGGGCGACGAGGTCCGTGAGGTGCTCGACGAAGTGGTCGAGTGACGACCCGTCGGCGATGTCGGCGAAGACGCTCGCGCTCTTGTCCAGCGCGTACCGGAGGGCGGCGTCGACGAGGGCGTCCGTCGATCCGACGCCGCGGAGCACTGCCTCCTCCGAGACGTCGGCCTCGCGGGCAACGGCCCGGACCGTCAGACCGCGCAGACCCTCGCGGGCGATCACGGAGACGGTCGCGAGGACCGTGTCGAGCCCCGGATCGGCTGGGAGCGCCGCGGTGCGCGGTCGCCGGTCGGCGAGCGTCACGGCTCGACGTTCCCGTGAGCCGCGAGCCATCTCATGCCGGGCTCGCGGGTGCGGCTGATGCCCTTGTATTCGGCCATGTCCACCGGCAGGTCCTCGAGGACCTTGTACAGCCGTGCACCCCACTCCGGAACGGACGCGACGTCCCGGAGCGACAGCAGGTACGACCGGATCAGGAACATGACGGCGCCGGAGTGGGCGAGCCGGATCAGGTGCTGCACTTCGGTTCTCAGGAACAGCCGGTCGCCGATCTCGTCGAGCGGCCCGTCGGCGAGGGTGCGGCGGTCCTTCCCCCACTCCGGATACGTTTCGGTCGACGTGTCGAGTTTGCCGTCGACGGTCAGCGTCCAGTTGGTGCGCCGGTAGCTCTGGCCGGGTTCGAGGCGCATCAGGAAGTTGTGGGCCCGGGTGATGATCTTCTCGCTGTGGACACGCGGGACGGGGCCGTGGATCTCGAGGAAGCTCATGCCCACGTCGAATCCGAAGGACCAGTCCGCCGCGAACGTCACCAGTCCGGCGTCACCCCACAGCTGACCCTCGCGCTGATCGAGCAGCACGACGTCTTCCTGGATCTGGCCGCAGATGTACCTCAGCGGCGGCGCCGGCAAGGTGGCGACGTCGCCGAACGTGAAGCTCTGCTCGATCCCGAGGAGGTCGTTCCGCCAGAACCAGCTGTCGGCGCGACGTTCGAGAGCCATGGTGTCGGGGTATTCGGTGGCGAGGATGCGCATCAGGGTGAGCATCGCGTCCCAGGCCGCCGGGACCATGTGCGGCAGGCACTGGTGCCGCGACGGGTCCGCGGTGAGGATTCGTTCGCGCTCGGCGAGTTCCCGGTGGTAGTGGTCGTCGATGGTGATGCGGGTGTCGCCCCAGCTGCCGGCCACGGTGTCGGTGGGGTTCCCGGCGGGCTCGACGTTGGTGCTGTAGCGGTACTGGTCGCGGGGGAAGGGAAAGGGAAAACGCGCGATGCGGTCGGCGCGGAAGTCGGTCGATGTCACAGTTCCAGCTCCAATCGGTCTCCTACGGCCCGTGACACGCACGGCATGATCGAATCTCCGGACGCCTTCTCCTCGTCGGTGAGGAACATGTCGCGGTGCTCGACCTCGCCGCCGCGGACCGACAGCCGGCACTCGCCGCACACTCCTTGGCGGCACAGGTTCGGGACGGTGATTCCCTTGTCCAGCAAGGCTTCGAGAAGGCTGGTGCCCGACGGGACGGGGACGATCATCCCGGTGCGTCCGAGCTTGGCGGCGAACGGGTTTCCGTCGGGCAGCGGGCCGGCGCCGAACGCCTCCGAGTGCACGCGGCCCGGAGGCCAGCCGCATTCGCGGGCCCACTCCGCGACCGCGGCGATCATCGGCGCGGGTCCACACGTGTAGACGTGGGTTCCGAGTGGTTGGTCCGCCAGCGTGGGAATCAGGGTCTCGCGCAGGTCGTCGGGCGACGACACCGTGACGAGCCGGTTGCCGCACAGCGCCGCCAGCTCGTCGGCATGCGCCCCCTGACGGTCGCGGAAGGAGTAGATCACCTCGAACGAACGACCCCATTCGAGGGCGGCCCGCACGTGCGACAGGATGGGCGTCACGCCGATCCCGCCCGCGACCAGGATGTGGTGCCGGGCGTTGAGGATCGGCGCGAACGCGCTCCGCGGACGGCTCACCCGGACGGTCTGTCACGGCTGGAGGTCGTGGACCCAGCGCGAACCGCCGTGGCCGTTCTCGTCGAGCCGGACCGAGATCGCGTAGTGGTCCGGCTCGATCGAGGGCCCCGTCAGTGAATACGAGTTGTGCCGGCCCTCGGCCCAGTTCACTGCGACGTGGCTGCCCGGGGTGAATGTCGGCAGGGCGCGGC
>JBCEBZ010000193.1:0-5000 GCA_039206675.1 Rhodococcus sp. (in: high G+C Gram-positive bacteria)
GTCGACAACGTTTCGGTCGGCGACCGTGTCGCAGTCAGCGCCATGGGAGACGGGAAGAGCGGAGTTCTCGGACAGAAGAACATCGGAGTCGGCCGCCACGGCGCGTACGCCGAAAAGACTCTGGCGCCTGCAAGCGAGATCATCGCCCTTCCCGACGAGGTTCCCTTCGAACAGGCGGCCGCGGCAACCGACGCCGGGATGACCTCCTACCACGCGGTATTCGTTCGCGGTGGACTGCGACCCGGAACGAAGGTGGGGATCATCGGCCTCGGCGGACTCGGGATGACTGCCGCACGGTTGGCAGTGCTCGGCGGCGGCGAGGTGTACGCAGCCGAGATCAATCCCCGCGTCCACGCGGCCGGAATAGAACGCGGCGTCAAGCAGGTTGTCGGCGATGTCAAGGAACTTGCCGAGTTCGAACTCGATCTGATTGTCGACTTCGCAGGATTCGGCACGACAACTGCCGGTGCAATCGAGGTTGTCAACAATGGTGGACGCGTGGTCCAGGTCGGCCTCGGACGGTCGGAGGCAACCATCAACACGCATCTTCTGACCATGAAAGAGGTGGAGTTGCGGGGGTCGATCGGGGGAACGCCCGCCGATACGGTCGAGGTCCTGAAGTTCATCTCGTCCGGAGATCTGACGATCTCGACGAAGTCGATCGGTTTCGCTGACATCGGTTCCGGCCTGGAGCAGTTGGCCCGCGGTGAAGTCGGTGGGCAGCGGCTCGTCGCATTGTTCGACTGAGGGCCGAAGTACGCGCCCAGAGGGGGCCCGTACTCCACACCGGCAGAATGAAGTACTTCGGAGGGACGGGTGCCGTGAGCACTCGGGAAGGATCGGAAATGGGCAAGCTCGACGGACGTGTCGCGCTGGTGACGGGTGGCGCCTCGGGAATCGGAAGGGCGCAGGCGGTGCTCTTCGCCCGGGAGGGGGCGACGCTGGTCGTCGCAGACCGGGACGCGGCGGGCGCGCATGAGGTGGCCGCCGAGATCGAGGGCGGCGGAGGAAAAGCAGTCGGAGTCGTCATGGATGTCACCGACGAGGACAGCGTGACGGCGGCGGTGTCGGTCGCAGTGGACGCCTACGAACGGATCGACATTCTCAGCAATACCGCAGGAATGTTCGACAACTTCGCGCAAACCCTAGACACCGACCGCAAGCTGTGGGACGCGATGCTGGCGGTGAATCTGACGGGCATCTACACCGTCACCAATGCGGTATTGCCGCACATGATCGCCGCAGGCCGGGGCGTGATCGTGAACATCGCATCCGGAGCAGGACTGCGCGGTGGGGGAGGAGGCGCCGCGTACACCAGTACGAAACATGCGGTGGTGGGATATACGCGTCAGCTGTCCGCCGGCTACGGCAATCAGGGCATTCGCGTCAACGCCATCGCGCCGGGTCTGATCGACACGCCGATGGTCGCGTCCTTCTCGAAGGATGAGGACACTCTCGCCGGTTTGCTGCAGCAACCTGCCGGGCGGCTCGGAAAGCCGGAGGACATCGCAAACGCCGCGTTGTTCCTCGTCAGCGACGACGCCGACTTCATTCACGCCGTGACCCTGCCGGTGGACGGCGGACTGGTCGAAACGCTGTAGACGTTAGAGATTACGACGTCGAGGTGGCGGAGTTTCGTCGCCTCGACGTCGTCTCGAGAATCACAGCATCGAGCTGCCGCCGTTCACGCTGATCACCTGACCGGTCACGTAGGAGGCCTCCTCCGAAGCGACGAAGGCAACCGCGGCAGCGACCTCCTCGACTGTTCCCGGTCGATCCATCGGGATGAGGTTGCGCATCTGGGCGCCGAAGACCGCCATGTCCTCTTTCACCTCGGGGGCTGCGGAGGCCAATTTCGTCGCGGCCTCCGGGGTCTCGATCCACGCCGGTGCGACCGTGTTCACGGTGATTCCGGAATCCGCGAACTCCCGCGCGAGCCCGGTCCCGAACGCATGGACTCCGCCCTTCGCGGCGTTGTAGATCGCGTGACGGTACAGCCCGTTGCGCACGGATTCCGCACCGATGTGGACGATCCGGCCGTACCCGGCGTCGACCATGTGGGGAAGTGCTTCGAGCGTGGTGTACAGGGTCGTCCAGAGGTTGCGGTCGATGGTGGCCCGCAGCGTCTCCTCGGTGTGATCGAACGTCGGAAGGATGACACCGCCGCCCGCGCAGTTCACCAGCACGTCCACCGCACCGCGGTCGGTGACCGCCTTTCGGATGAGATCGGCGGCGTCCTCTCGTCGCGAGAGGTCTCCGACGAGGGTGGTCACCGACGCCGCGTTGCCGGGCCGGAGGTGTTCGGCCACCGCCTCCACCGCGTCCGCACTGAGATCTCCGAGGACGAGATCCGCACCCTCGTCTGCAAGCCGCACGGCGATGGCGCGTCCGATACCGCTGCCGGCCCCGGTGACAACCACGGTCCGGCCTTTGAACCTGTTCATGTAGTGGTACTACCTTCCGATGGAATGCGCTGGACGCGAGGGTGTTCAGTCTTCGTTCGGTGCTACGTACACCCGACCGTCGGTCACGACGGTGCGGTACTTCTTCAGCGCCAGCACGGCGGGAAAGCACAGGGGCGCTCCGGTGCGGACGTCGAAGCGGGCCATGTGGAGTGTGCAGAGCACCTCGTGCCCCTCGAGTTCGCCCTCCTCGCCCAGCGACCACTTCTCGTGACTGCAGGAGTCGGACGTGGCGAAGAACTCGCCGTCGACGCGAAAGACGGCTATCCCGCCGTCCGCGTCCAACCGAAGGTTTTCACCGTCGGTCAGATCGTCCTCGTTGCACGCGAAGATCAGTGCTTCGGTGGACATTTCCGGTGCCATGGTCGGCCCTCTCGTAAAGCGCGGATGCGTTCAGATGATGAAGCTGATCTTGCCCTGGGGATCGAGCATGTCGTGAGCCAGAACGGCACGCTTTCGACGGATCAGGAATGACGAATTGCGGGGGACGAGCTCGTACTCGTACCGGCCGACGTACGTGTCGAACTTGCCGGCCTTTGCCCGGTTGATGATGAAATTGGCGGTGACGGAGATCGATTTGTCGGTTTCGTCGAGAATCTGCACGTTGCCGACGATCCGGCTCGTCTGAGAATGCGGAAACTCGGCGTGCGCTTCGGGCTTCTTGAGCCGGATCACGCGCTGTTCGAGCATGGTGCGACCGTCGTGGATGAGCGACCACGTGAGACCGGGGTCTGCGTCCGGACGGTCCGTGGCGGGCACTTCGTACGTGCAATCGAGTGTGAACAGGTCGAGCCACTCCTCGAGTCGCCATCGATCGATCAGGCCGGCTTCGTGGAAGAGGAACTCCTCGACTGCACTACGAGTGGTGATGGACGGTGTCTCCGACACGGAAGTCATAGGGATGTCCTTCTGGGATGACGAGCTGCGTTGTGGATGATTCGGTGTGATCCAGCCAGGTCAGGCATCGACACCCTGTTTGTCGAAGGGGACGAAGGACGTTCCCTCGGTGGGGAGCTGTTCTCCGGTGATGCGCCGGTTCCATTCTCGCCACCACGACCGCATCTGCAGTTCGTCGTTGGCCGCCGGGACCGGCTTGCCCATTCCCTTCGACACGTCGGACCAGCCGACCTCGCCGCGTGCGCCGAACCCCTTCTGGGCCTGCTCGAGCGCCTCGACGTCGTCCGGGGTGGCGAGCCCCGCCGGTCCCCAGAACGTGAGCGCGTTGTTGATGCGATACTTGACGAACTCTTCGTCGACACCCTTGGGGATGATCTGCCAGCCGGTGACGAGGGTTTCCGATGCGCTGACCGGGTAGAACGTGCGCAGCGTCAGTCCGAAGCTGAGGTCGATGAGGATGAGGCTGGGGAAGAACACCGAGTTTCGTGCGAGACCGAACATCGCGTTGGCGTAGTTCTCACCGAAGGCCTGCTCTGCCTGTGATCGAAGGCCGGCGAGGGTCTGCTTGACACTGTCGGTCGCCAGCGGGAGCCCGTTGGCCGGATACATCAGTGTGGCATGCCCGTTCGGGAACTCGGTGCCCATACCGGCCGGTGCCACACCGTTGACGGTTTCCTTACCGAGCATCGGGGGTGTGGCGCCGAGTTCCATCATCATCTCGAAGTAGGTGTGGTGGACGGACTTGGCGTGGTATCCGTCGATGCTGTTCTCGACGAGGAGCTTCCAGTTGGCCTTCAGCGCATACTTGTGCGTTCCCTCCAGGATAGCGACGCCTTCAGGGGACTGATCGGCCGCCAGATCGATGAAGTAGCGGGCCTCACCGAGGAACGTCAGCAGATCCGGTGCGTCGGGATCGAAGTTCACGAAGTAGAGCCCGCGGTAGGAGTCGACCTGTGCGGGAGACTGCAGACCCTTGTACACCGCTGCCGGTTCGCTCTTGTAGTCCTCGTTGCCGGGCACGTTGACCAGTTCGCCCGAGTTCCGGTACGCCCAGCCATGGTAGAAGCAGGTGAAGATCTTGGCGTTGCCGGAGCTGTGCCGGCAGACGGACGACCCGCGGTGCAGGCAGGTGTTGAGCAGCACCCGGACGTCACCGTGGCGGTCGCGGTTGAAGATCACCGGCCGGCCGCCGACGTCCCGGGTCTGGAAGTCGTTCTTGCCGGGAATTTCGGACTCGTGGCCGACGTAGAGCCACGTCTTGCCGAAGATCTCTTTACGCTCGCGCTGCAACACGTCGTCAGAGGTGAAGGCTTCACGGTTGACCCGGAAGAGGTTGTTCTCGCGGTCGTCGATGATGAATTGCTCTGCGGTCATGAGGATGATCCGTTCTGATGAGGTGTCGGGTTGGCTGCGGCGAGGTCTCGGAAGAGCCAACTGTCGGGATCGGAGCCCGTGGCAGGAACGACCAGAACGGCGGTGGGACCGATTGCCATCCAGTTTCTTCCGTCGTCGTCGGGTTCGGCGGGCAGAATTTCGACGGTCGTGAAGACCTCGTTGCTCAGGTCGTGGGTCCCGATGATCACGTTGATCTTGCAGCCCTCGGTCTCGATGTGAAGGATCTTGTCCGGGCCGCCTTTGAAA
>JBCEBZ010000194.1:0-4995 GCA_039206675.1 Rhodococcus sp. (in: high G+C Gram-positive bacteria)
ACCGCATCCCGAAATGGCTGCTCCCGGTGATCCGCGAGAACCTGGTGGCCGACCGCCCTGTCCGCCTGCCGGCCGCGATCGTGGCGAGCTGGGCCCGGTACGCCGAGGGCGTCGACGAGGACGGCGAACCCATCGACGTCGTCGACCAGTTGAAGGACTCCCTCGTGCCGATCGCGCGCAGCCAGCACGAGAACCGCACGGCATTCATCGAGAACCGGTCCGTCTTCGGCGATCTGGCCGACAATCCGCGGTTCGTCACGGCGTATCTCTGGGCGCTCGACTCACTGCACGCTGCCGGCGCCCGGAAGACACTCGAAGCCCTGCGTGAGAAGGTGCAGTCATGAGTCTGATCATCGGTGAAGCCCTCGTCGACATCGTCACGGCGAGCGACGGCACCACCACCGAATACGTCGGCGGCAGCCCGCTGAACGTCGCGGTCGGTCTCGGCCGGCTCGGTCGTCCGGTCGAATTCGTCACCCGGATCGGCGACGACCCGAGGGGTGCTGCGATCGTCCGGCACCTCGCGGAGTCGGGAGTGAGCCTTGCACCCGGCAGCGTCACCGCCGAGCGGACGGCGACCGCGCACGCCACCCTCGACGCGGCGGGATCCGCCACCTACGAGTTCGACATCGACTGGGACCTCCCCTCCCCCAGCGGTGCGTCGGCCCCGTCACTCGTGCACACCGGTTCCATTGCCGCCGTGCTGGAACCCGGATGCGATGTCGTCGCAGACATGCTCGACCGCCGCCGCGCCGCGGCGACCATCAGCTACGACCCCAACGTGCGACCGGTGCTGATCACCGACCGGGCCCGCGCCCGGCAGCGGATCGAGCACCTCGTGTCGATCTCGGACATCGTGAAGGTCAGCGACGAGGACCTCCGCTGGTACGACCCCGACCGGGATCCGGTCGCCATCGCCCGTGACTGGCTGGCCCGCGGACCGGCGATGGTCGCGGTGACGAGGGGCGCCGAGGGTGCGTTCGCGGTCTGCGCGGCCGGACTCGTCGAGGTCGCGGCCCGTGACGTCGAGGTCGTCGACACCGTCGGAGCGGGCGACGCGTTCATGGCCGGTCTCCTCGACGGATTCTGGTCGCACGGCCTCCTCGGCGCGGAGAGCCGGGCGGCGCTGCACGCGATCGAGCCCGGCGAACTGCGCAACGTCCTCGACAACGCCGTGTTGATGTCGGGTCTCACGGTCGCGCGCGCCGGGGCAGACCTCCCCACCCGCGACACGCTCGACCGCGCCGCGGGGGTCCGCCAATGACCCTCGTCGCGGGCATCGATTCGTCCACCCAGTCGTGCAAGGTGATCGTGTGCGACGCCGACACCGGCGACCTCGTCCGCGAGGGCCGGGCGTCGCACCCGGACGGCACCGAGATCGACCCGCAGGCGTGGGCGACGGCGCTCGACAGCGCCGTCGCCGCCGCCGGCGGACTCGACGACGTCGCGGCGGTGTCGGTCGGGGCGCAGCAGCACGGCATGGTGTGCCTCGACGACTCCGGAGCGGTCGTGCGTCCGGCGTTGTTGTGGAACGACACTCGCTCCGCCGACGCCGCCGCGCAACTGGTGGAGGACCTCGGCGGTCCGGACGCGTGGGCCGACGCCGTGGGTGTCGTGCCGCTCGCCGCGATCACCGTCAGCAAGCTGCGCTGGCTCGCCGATTCCGAACCGACGAACGCCGACCGGACGTCCGCCGTGTGCCTGCCCCACGACTGGCTCGCCTGGCAACTCACCGGCCGATCCGACCTCGGCACCCTGACCACCGACCGCGGCGATGCGAGCGGCACCGGATACTTCTCCGCCGCAACGGATTCCTACCGACCCGACCTGCTGTCGCTGGCATTGCACGGCCGCACGGCCACCGTGCCGCGGGTCGCCGCACCGGCCGAGACGATCGGCGAGACCCGCTGGGGTGCCGCCGTCGGACCCGGTACCGGCGACAACGCCGCCGCCGCACTCGCCCTCGACGCCCGCGAAGGCGATGTCGTCGTCTCCGTGGGAACGTCGGGTGTCGTGTCCGCGGTATCCGTGACACCGGCGAACGACCCGGGCGGTTTCGTCGCCGGCTTCGCCGACGCCACCGGACGCCAACTGCCGCTCGTGTGCACGCTGAACGCCGCCCGGGTCCTCGACGCGACCGCCTCGCTGCTGGGAGTCGATCACGACGAGCTGTCGCGGCTGGCGCTGTCGGCGCCGTCCGGCAGCGGCGGCCTGGTGATGGTGCCGTACTTCGAGGGCGAGCGCACCCCCAACCGGCCCGACGCCACCGGCTCCGTTTCCGGTCTGCGGCTGGCCAATTCGACGCCCGCGCACCTCGCTCGCGCGGCCGTCGAGGGGCTGCTGTGCGGCCTGGCGGACGGCATCGACCACCTGATCGCCCAGGGCGTCACGGTGCGTCGGATCCTCCTCGTCGGCGGCGGCGCCCGCTCGCAGGCGCTGTGCGAACTCGCGCCCGCGATCTTCGGGGCGCCGGTCCTCGTGCCGCGGCCGGCGGAGTACGTCGCGATCGGGGCATGCCGTCAGGCGGCGTGGACACTGGCCGGGACCCCGGAGCCGCCACAGTGGAGCCGGACGTCCACCCGGCGCTTCGAGGCCGACCCGGTACCCGAAGTCCGCGAACGGTACAGGCGCTTCGCGCCCGTGAGTGGTTAACGAGTCTCTGGACTCCTTGACCACTCACGGGTGGCTACACCTTCACCAGCATCTTCCCGACATTTGCGCCGCGCATGAGCTGGAGGAAGGCGTCGACCGAGTTCTCGATGCCGTCGACGACGGTCTCGTCGTGCACCACGTCGCCGGACGCGAGCCACGGCCCCATCTTGGCGGCGAACTCGGGGAACACGTGGGTGTAGTTGCCGAGCGTGAAGCCCTCGAGGGTGAGCCCGCGGCTGATGATGTTCACCAGGTTGTCGGGGCCGGGCGTCCGCTCGGTGGCGTTGTACGCCGCGATCGCGCCACACAGTGCGGCCCGCCCACCGGGGCGCATCACGTCGAGTGCCGCCTCGAGGTGGTCGCCGCCGACGTTGTCGAAGTAGACGTCGATGCCGTCGCCGGCGGGCCCGCGCAGTTGCTCGCGCACCGGTGCCTGCTTGTAGTCGAAGGCGGCGTCGTATCCGTACTTGTCGGTCAGCAGGGCGACCTTCTCCGCGGATCCGGCGGATCCGATGACGCGGGACGCGCCCTCGAGTCGGGCGATCTGCCCGGCGGCGGTCCCGACCGCTCCGGCGGCTCCGGAGATGAAGACGGCGTCGCCGGCCTTCAGGTGGGCGATGTGCACGAGTCCGACGTAGGCGGTGAGTCCGGTCAGGCCGAGGATCCCGAGGTAGGCCGAGATCGGCACTCCCGGGATCTCGTCGACGACGCGGAATGCCGGGGCGTCGCCCTGCGCGACGTCGCGCCACCCGAGGTCGTGGACCACTACCGAGCCGACCGGGTGGGTGGCGGCGGTGGATTCGACGACGCGCCCGACGGCGCCACCGGTCATCGTCTCGCCCAGTGCGAACGGCGGGATGTACGACTTCACGTCGTTCATCCGGCCGCGCATGTAGGGGTCGACCGAGACGAACTCGTTGGCCACGCGGACCTGATCGGGTCCGAGTGCGGGCAATTCGACGGTGGCGGTGCGGAAGTCGTCCTGGGTGGGCCAACCCACCGGCCGGTTGATCAGCTGGATCTGGGTGCTGGAGGTCACGGTGTTCCTTTCGATACTTCTGCGGTCACAGCGCCAGTCCGAGCGCGAGAAGGATGACGGCGAGCAGCGGCAACGTCCCCTGGGTGATCGCCGCCCGGGCCTTGTCGGGCGACGACAGCAGGAGCACGAGAGCCGCGAGCAGCATGGAGCCCGCGCCGGCGAACACGAGTGCCGATCCGACCGCGGTCGCGCCGAGGATCACGGCCACGATGCCGACCGCCGTCACAATCGCCAGGAAGAGGTTGTAGAAGCCCTGGTTGAAGGCAAGCTCCTTGGTGGCGGCGGCCTCTTCGGCGGTGGTTCCGAACGTTGCGCGGGTGCGCGGAGCGGTCCAGAGGACGGACTCGAGCACGAAGATGTACACGTGCAGCGCACTGGCGAGTGCGGCAAGAACAAGACCCGCGGCGACCATACGAAACTCCTCCTCGTTCTGAACTGACCATTTCAATATATACTGAAATGGTCGTTTCACAACCACGAGTGAGGATCGTCATGCCGCGCACGCAGGACTTCGACACGGCCGAAGTGGTCGGCCGGGCCCGCGACCTGTTCTGGGACAAGGGCTTCGAAGCAACGTCGATACCCGATCTCGAGCGCGTCACCGGCTTGAATCGGTCGAGCCTGTACAACGCGTTCACCAGTAAACGCGGGCTCTTCGACGCCGCCGTCCACGACTACCTGGACCAGGTGGTGCGCCCCCGGCTCCGCCTCCTGACCGACGAGCCGACCCGCCCCGACGCCGCCGCACGCTACTACCGCAGCCTCGCGGGCGCCCTCGCCGCCCTCCCCGACGACACCCACGGTCGCGGATGCCTGCTCCTCAACAGCGCCGCCGGTTTCGCCGCACACGACGACGCGCAACGGTCCGTCGTCGAGAGCTACCAGCGCGAACTCTCCGGAGCCCTCACCCACGCCCTCCGGGCCCACGACCCCGACGCCTCGATCGCCACCCTGCAGCACCGGGCCCGGCTCCTGACGTCACTGTCCGTCAGCGCCCTCCTGCTGTCGCGGGTCGACCGCGACGAGGCCGTCGCGGTCGCGAACGCCGCCGTCCAGCAGCTCGAGGAATGGCGCCCCTCCCCCCGCCATCAGTAGAAGCTCTCCGCGCACCGCCCGGGCCGGCCCGGCCCGGCCCGGCCCGGCCCGAACGAGTCAACGAATCAGACTTCGCGTGCATCTCGAGGTGAGGCTTCACGAATTCTGCGTCGCGAGGAGTGCGCGGTCCGGCCGGTACCAGCGGGTGAGCGGAATCGCATCGACGACGCGTACGGCGACGTCCGCCGTTGCGGGCCGCAGCCCCGGAT
>JBCEBZ010000195.1:0-16922 GCA_039206675.1 Rhodococcus sp. (in: high G+C Gram-positive bacteria)
CCTGCCGTGAACGGGCAATTACCTGTCGGAGGCTCGCTGATCGACTCCCATTAGGCGCGTAGCGCCCGTGCGTGGTTGAGGAGTCTAGAGACTCCTTAACCACGCACGGGCGGCGAAGCCGCCTAGTGCAGGCGGTTCTGCGCGGCCTCGAGCCCCACGCGCAGGACCAGTTCGACGGCGTCGGCAGATTCCTCGCAGACGAGGTCGAGTTCCTTGCGTTCGACCGACGAGAACGGCTTGAGCACGTACGACGCCGGATCCATCCGTCCGGGGGGACGGCCGATACCGACGCGGGTGCGCAGATAGTCCTTGGTGCCGAGCGACTGCGAGATGGATCGCAGTCCGTTGTGCCCGCCCTCGCCGCCGCCCTGCTTGAGGCGGATGGTCCCGAAGTCGAGGTCGAGTTCGTCGTGGATGACGACGATGTTGCCCGGGTCGACGGAGAAGAACCGGGCCAGCCCGGCGACGGCGGACCCGGACAGGTTCATGAACGACCGCGGCTTGGCGAGGATCGTCGGGCGGCCCTCGAGCCGTCCCTGGACGATCTCGGCGCCGCTCTTCTTGTGCGCGCTGAACTTGCCACCCATGCGCGCGGACAGCACGCCGGCCACCATGAAGCCGACGTTGTGCCGGGTCTTCTCGTACTGCGGTCCGGGGTTGCCCAGACCCACCACCAGGGCGGTGTCTTCACTCACCGACAGGGTCCTTCCGTGCGTGAGGGGGTCGTGTCAGACGACAGCGGCGCGTCACCCCGGGACAATCCGGGACGACGCGCCGCCGACATCAGTGCGGTTGCGAGAGGATCAGCTCTCGGCGCCCTCTTCGGCCGGAGCCTCGGCGGTCTCGGCCGCGGCTTCGCCGGTCTCCTCTTCGAGGTCGGCAGCGGTCGGGGCCGCGACGACGTTCACGACGAGCAGTTCCTCGTCGGCCTGCAGGGTCGAACCCTTGGGCAGCTCGAGCTGGTTGGCCAGGATCTGGGTGCCGATCTCGAGGCCCTCGACCGAAACCTCGATCTGCTCGGGGATGTGCAGCGCGTCCGCCTCGACGGAGACGGTGGTGGCGTCCTGCGTGACCAGGGTGCCGGAAGCGGCCTCACCGGTGACGACGACGGGGACGTCGACGGTGACCTTCTCGCCCTTCTTGATGACGAGGAGGTCGGCGTGCTCGATGTAGTTGCGGATCGGGTGAACCACGACCGACTTGGTGAGCGCGACCTGCTCCTTGCCCTCGATGTCGAGGGTCAGGACGGCGTTGGTGCCGTGCGCGCGCAGGATGGCGGCGAAGTCGCGGGAGGGCACGTTCAGGTGGCGGGGGTCCTCACCATGGCCGTACAGGACCGCGGGGACCTGGCCGTCGCGGCGTGCGCGGCGGGCGGCGCCCTTGCCGAACTCGGTGCGCACGGCGGCTACGAGGCGATTTTCGTCAGACATGGTGAAACGGCTCCTACAACTCACGGTGGTAACTGGCGGGCGGTTCGAGTCGGCGAGGGACGAACGCGCGACGGCCAGGAGCGAAACGCTCGAGCAGAGCCGTAGCCGCGTCGATCACGGTGAGCCAGCCAATCGGAACTTCTGGTTCACCCTCGCCGAGACAACTTATGGAACTCTACCGGATGGCCCGCTGACCTGCTAATCGGGTGCCCTCGGACGGCCGGTCGGGCATCGACGCGCCGCCGCGGCGACGGACAGTGGTGTGGCTCACAACGCCGAGGTAGCCTCGCCCGTGTGAGCGCTGAACGTCCGACCGCCGACCGGCTGACCGCAGTGGCCACCGGAGTGGACCTGCCGCGTCATGCGCGGCTCCTGAGCCGGGTGCACGACGCCGTGCTGTCCGGACAGCGGCCGCCGGCGTTGCCGCGGGACGTGGTGGCGCGGTCGTGGTCCCGTCTGCAGGCGGGCGGTGTGAGCCCGGACCACTGCGCCGACGTGGAGCCCGCCGACTTCTCCGAGATCGAGGCGCGGCGCACCCGCACGGCGCTGCGCACCGTGCTCCCGGAGTTGCGCAGCACGTTGACGCAGGTCGCGGAGGACGCGAATTTCATCGTCGTCGTCGCGGACGCCGATGGTGTCCTGCTGTGGCGGGAGGGATCCCGCGGGGTCCGGAAAGCAGCCGACGCGCTCGGGTTCACGGAGGGTGCGCGCTGGGCCGAACAGGCCGTCGGGACCAACGCGATCGGCACGGCGCTGATCGAAGATGCTGCGGTGCAACTGTTCTCGGCCGAACACTACGCGCCCACGCACCACGGCTGGTCCTGTACCGGGTCGCCGGTGCACGATCCGCGCACCGGGGAGATCCTCGGCGTGGTCGACATCAGCGGGTCGGCGATGTCCGTCCACCCGACCACCGTCGCGCTCGTCCGCACCGCGGTGCGTCTGGCCGAGGCGACGTTGTGGCGTGAGCACACGGCGCAACTGGACAGGCTGCGCGGCCGGGCGGCACCGCTGCTCGCGTCGGCGGGAGGTCCGGCGCTGGTCGTCGACAAGCACGGGTGGGTGGCGGAGGCCAGTGGCATCGCGGCGCCGGAGCGGGTCGCGCCGCCGAGCCTGGACAAGCCGCTGCTCGTCCCGGGGCTCGGGTTGTGCGTGCCCGAACCGCTCGGCGACGGCTGGCTGGTGCGCCGACGCGTCGAAGGGGCGGCCATCGAACTGGAACTCGACCTCGGCGACGCGCCGCAGGTGACGGTCCGGGGCGACGTCAACTGGACGCGGGCGCTCTCTCCGCGGCACGCCCAGATCCTGCGGGTGCTGTCGGCGGCGGGGCCGGCGGGCATCGACGCAGCCTCGCTCAGCGAAGCGCTGTTCGGTGACCGCGACCACGTGGTGGCGGTCCGCGCCGAGGTCTCGCGTCTGCGCAAGAGTCTCGGCGCGGTCCTGAGCACCCAGCCGTACCGCTTCGCCCCCGGTGTGACGGTCCGGCGCGTGGGCTAGGTAGGTCCGGTCAGCCCTGCTTCGCCGCGCTGATGCCGGCGCGGCGGCCGTAGAAGCTGCCGTCGCCGAGGGACGTGCCGCTGGCGTAGCCGCCCGCGCAGACACCGGACGTGCACCGTCCCGCGGCGAAGAGCCCGGGAATGGGTTCGCCGGAGACGTGCAGGACCTCGGAGTGCACGGTCGTCCGCAGGCCGCCGAGGGTGAAGCCCAGCGTGAACCCGCGCAGGTCGAGGGCGGCGACGGGGGTGCCGATCGGCTTCACCCACTCGGACTTCTTGTGCAGCAGCGGATCCGACCCTTCGGCGGCGTGCTTGTTGTACACCTCGACGGTCGATTGGAGTGCGCCTGCGGGCAGGCCCATGTCGGACTCGAGTTCCTCGACGGTCTCGGCCACCCACTTCGGCTGCACCCGCAGGAACGGGGTGGCGGTGGTCGCCGCCGACCCCTCCTCGTACGCGGCCTCGTCGATGACGAGGAACGCCTGGTTGTCCTGGTGGAACAGCGTCATCTGGCCGATGCGGCCGGAGTAGGTGTCCTCGGGGACGTACCGCTGGCCCCGCCCGTTGACGAGGATGCCGCGCACGATCAGCTGAGGGTCGCAGACGAAGGCCACTTCCGTGGCGTCCATGTGCGCGAGGTCGGCGCCGAGCGCCTGCGCCATGAGGATCGACCGGCCGTCGTGTTCCTCGATGGCGGCGCCGGGTCGCCCGATGAGTCGCGGCGCGTGGGCCTCGATCATCTTGTCGTTGTAGGCGAAGCTGCCGGTCGCGAGGACGACGCCCCGGCGCGCCCGGACGGCGACCTCTTTGCCGTACTGTTTGGCGAGGATCCCGACCACGCGTCCCGTGTCGTCGGTGATCAGGGTCTGGACCCGCATGTCGTATTCGGCTCGGACCCCGAGCTTTTCGGCGGTCTCGACGAGCGGCTTCATGAGCATGTAGCCGCCGCCCTTCTCGCCGGTCCGCTTGCCGTCCATCTGCGGAACGTGCCCGCGCGGCGCGGGGGTGGCGATCTCGTTGAAGGGTGCCGCGTTCTCGCCGCCGGAGTACATGAGGCCGTCGTCGAACGGCGGCTCCCAGCCGGGTTCGGCCCAGAAGCTCTCCTTGAACGGCACCCCGCAGTCGACCAGCCAGTTGTAGTGCTCGACGCTGCCCTCGCAGTAGTCGGTGATCTTCTCCTCGTCGGCGCCGGGGCCGAGCGCCGCCATCATGAACGTCTTCATGTTCTCGGCGGAGTCGTCGAACCCGCACGCCTTCTGCAGCGGCGTCCCGCCGCCGAGGTAGATGAAGCCGCCGGCGAGTGCGGCGGCACCGCCCCACCCGCTGGTGCGCTCGAGGACCAGGACGTCGGCGCCGGCGCGCGCCGCCTCGATGGCGGCGGACACACCGGCGATGCCGTAACCCGCGACCACGACGTCGGCCTCGTAGTTCCATTCGGTGACCGTGGCTGCGGACCGGGGGCGGATCGGTGTGGCGTCGGCCATGGGTGGAGTCCTCTCGGGCGGTCACGGGGAAATGTGACGTGGATTACCCCAAACTGTAACCTGTTGCAAAACCCGATTCGGTGGATCTCCCGGTCAGTGGGACGTGGTGCCGGACGCCCGCTACGCAGGCAGGTCCGTGACGCCGGTGAGTTCGTAGTGCAGTGTCTTCGTGCGCATCAGCCGATGCGCGAGATGAACCCCGATCCGCTGCACCACGGGGTACTTCTCGTCGATCAGAGCGCCGGCCGCCTCTGCTTCGCGGCCCGACAGCAGTCGCGCCGTGGCCTGCGCGGGTGGACCCGTCGGCTTCCCGGACCACGTGCACGGGCGGATTCGGACGTCGGGGAAATTGCGCAGCCGCTTGTTCTTGGACGCCCGGCCCGGCGTGCGGAAGTACGCCCGATCACCCTTCACGGCGATGTTGACCGGGGTGTCCACCCACGACCCGTCGCGTTTGCGCGTCTGCAATTGCACGACCTTCTCCGCGGCGAACCGTCGCAGCGCCGGTGATCCCTGGTCGGTCATCTCGAAGTCCTGAATCTCGGGTGCATTCCAGCGTACTGCGCTAGTTCGCGAGTGTCCGGACCTCGGCGAGGAACCGGTCGAGATCGTCCGGGGAGCAGAAATAGTGCGGCGACGCGCGCACCACGGCGTCCAGTCCGCGGGCGCTCATGTCCAGCAGAGTCGAACCGCGCAGGCTGGCGGTGACCGTGACGTTCCGGGCGGCCAGCTGTTTCCGGACGTCGCCGGGGTCGAACCCGTCGACGGTGAACGACACGATTCCACACCGGCGGGCGCCGAGGTCGCGCACGGTGACGCCGGGGATCGCCGCGAGCCCCGACCGGAGGTGCTCCGCCCCGGTCGCCACCGCCGCCTCGACCTCGTCCACTCCGAGGGCGAGGAGATAGTCGGCCGCCACCCCCAGTCCGAGCCGGGCGGCGACGTCGCATTCCCAGAACTCGAACCGGCTGGCATCGGTCGCGAGGCGGTACGCATCCGCCGCGGTCCACTGCGCGCTGTGCAGGTCCAGGGCGGCCGGCTCGAGCGTCGTGGCCAGATCCGGCCGGACGTACAGGAAGCCGGTGCCCCGCGGTGCACGCAGCCACTTGCGTCCCGTGGCCGAGAGGGCGTCGACGCCCAGTTCGCCCACGTCGAGCGCGATCTGGCCGACGGACTGGCACGCGTCGAGCAGCACGAGCGCGCCGTGCGCGTGTGCCAGTTCCGTCACCTCGCGGACGGGATTGACCAGGCCGCCGTTGGTGGGCACGTGCACGAGGGACACGAGACGGACCCGGTCGTCGAGGAGCGTCCCGAGGGCGGCGACGTCGATCTGGCCGGTGGGGTCGCTGGGGATGACGTCGACCGTCGCGCCGACGGACCGGGCCCGCTGCAGGACGGCGATGGCGTTGCTGGCGTACTCGACCTCCGAGATCAGCACGCGGTCACCCGCCTCGAGCGGGACGGCGTGGAAGAAATCGTTCCAGGCGGTGGTGGCGCTGTCCACGAGGGCGATGCTGTCGGCGCTCGCCCCGATCAGCCGGCCGAGCGACGACTTCACGGCAGCGAGATCGTCGGCTCGTTCCGCAGCCGCGACGTAGCCGCCGACGTCGGCTTCCCGGCGCAGGTGCGCGAACACCGCGTCCAGGACCGGGGCCGGGGGAAGCGAGGAGCCCGCGCTGTCCAGGAATACCTTGTCGAGGCACCCGGGGGTGTCCCGTCGCGCCTGCTCGAGGTCGAGCATGTCCGATACCTCCCGTTTCTCCGTGAATGGACTCGAACGTACCCGTGAGGTTCCTCGAAAAGTATGCCGATGGGGCGTGCATCGACGGCCGGGGCGCTCTAATGTCGATAACGACGTTCAGGCGGCGCCCGAAGGGGAGGGTCGAATGGCTACTGCAGTTCAGTCCGTCGAAGCAACGTGTCTCACGTCGCGGCCGGCGGCGGAGGCATATCTGGGTGGTGTGTGCTTCAAACTGGGGCCACCGCAGC
Organism: Rhodococcus sp. (in: high G+C Gram-positive bacteria); assembly: GCA_039206675.1. Classification (GTDB taxonomy): domain Bacteria; phylum Actinomycetota; class Actinomycetes; order Mycobacteriales; family Mycobacteriaceae; genus Rhodococcus_F. The sequence goes on from JBCEBZ010000195.1 coordinate 6,400, forward strand.
TGATCGGCGCGGAATTGGAGTGGCTCACCGCGCAACTGCCGGACTGCACGCGTCCCGACCTCGCCGCTCTCGCCGAAGCTCTCGGCCCGCACACTCCCCGAACCATCGATCCCGCTTCCCCCGCCCAGCTCCTCCCCGGCGGCAGCGCCGTCACCGTCGAACCCGGCGGACAGATCGAACTGTCCAGCGCTCCATATCACTCCGCACGCGAGTTGTGCGACTATCTCGCCGCCGATCAGGCGGTTCTCGCGGATCTGTTGTCGTCCAACTCGATCCTCATGTCTGCCGAAGCAGCAGACACGCGCAGGCCCGCCCAGCGACTCCTCCAGTCGCCGCGATACTGCGCCATGGAATCCCGCTTCACCGGGATCGGGCCCTTCGGGAAGCTCATGATGTGCAATACCGCCGCCACCCAGATCAGCGTGGACGCCGGAGCCGATCCGGTTGCGGTGGAGAAGCGGTGGCACCTGCTCCATGCGGTCGGACCCGCGTTGATCGCGGCATTCGCGTGTTCACCGCGGCTCTACGGGGTACCCGACGGGCAGTGGGCGTCGCAGCGGATGCGGACGTGGCTCGAACTCGATTCGCCGCGGACCACCGGAACCCCGCACAGCGCGGACTACGCGGCGTGGGTGCTGGACGTGCCGTTGCTGTGCATCCGCAACGACGGACCGGACTGGACGGCACCCGACGGCGCAACTTTCGCGGACTGGGTGGAGGGGGCGCTGGACGACGTGATCGGGCGTCCGACGTCCGCCGACCTCGACTATCACCTCACCACACTGTTTCCGCCCGTTCGCGCTGCCGGGCATCTCGAGGTGCGCTACCTCGACGCGCAACCGGGCGACCGGTGGCGGGTCCCGATCGCGGCGATCGACGCACTGCTGTCGGGTCCGGGAGCCATGGCCGAGGCGCTCGCCGCGGCGCTGCCCACCGCGGAACGCTGGCGGGACGCGGCCGAGTTCGGCCTGGCCGACCTCGAACTGCGTGCTGCGGCAACAGCTCTGCTGTCGCTGGCGGCAGCGTACTCGCCCGACCCCGAATTCGTCCGTCTGCTCGACACCGCCGCCGAACGATGTTGCCGGGGCCAGGCCCCGAGCGAGGAACGCTGATGGGTACCCGCGAGAAGATCGAGACGGTGCTGACACGGGCGCGGGAGCGGACGGCCGGGTTGACGGACTGTGTCGACGGGGACGACCTCGTCGCGCAGCATTCGCCCCTGATGAGCCCGCTCGTGTGGGATCTCGCGCACATCGGCAATCAGGAAGAATTGTGGCTCGTGCGGGACGTCGGCGGCCGTGAACCCGTCCGCCGCGACATCGACGAGTTGTACGACGCATTCAAGCATTCGAGGAACTCCCGGCCCTCGCTGCCGCTGCTGAACCCGGACGAGGCCAGGGAATACGTCCGCACCGTTCGCGACAAGGCGTGGGACGTCCTCGACCGCAGCACGTTCCGGGGCCGCCCGCTCGAGGAGAACGGATTCGCGTTCGGCATGATCGCGCAACACGAGCAGCAGCACGCCGAAACCATGCTCGCCACCCATCAACTGCGTTCCGGTGCAGCGGTATTGACCGCGGAGAGCGCACCCCGTGTCGGCGGGGCGATCGCCGAGGACGAAGTGGTCGTTCCCTCCGGCGAATTCACGATGGGAACGTCGGACGATCCGTGGGCGCTCGACAACGAGAGATCCGCACATCCGGTGCACGTTCCGGCCTTCGTGATCGACGCCGTCCCCGTCACCAACGCCCGCTACCTCGAGTTCGTCGACGACGGTGGGTACGCCCGCCCCGAGTTGTGGAGCGAGCGGGGATGGGCCCATCGCCTCGACGCGGGGCTGGAAGCACCCCAGTTCTGGGAGAACGACGGCTGCGGAACCTGGTGGCGTCGCAGGTTCGGGGTCACCGAGCCGATTCATCCCCAGGAACCGGTCGTGCACGTCTGCTTCTTCGAGGCCGAGGCGTTCGCGCGCTGGGACGGCAAGAGGCTGCCGACGGAAGCCGAATGGGAGAAGGCGGCGCGGTGGGACCCGTTCACCGGCCGCTCACGCCGATTCCCCTGGGGTGACGGTGAACCCGACGCGTCGCTGGCCAACCTCGGGCAGCGGCACCTCGGACCCGCGGTGGTCGGGGCCTATCCGTCGGGGGCGTCCCCGCTCGGCGTGCATCAGCTGATCGGCGACGTGTGGGAGTGGACGTCGTCGCTCTTCGAGCCGTATCCCGGTTTCTCGGCGTTCCCGTACCGCGAGTACTCGGAGGTGTTCTACGGCGGCGACTACCGCGTGCTGCGCGGCGGTTCGTTCGGCACCGATCCGGTGGCCTGCCGCGGGACGTTCCGCAACTGGGACCACCCGATCCGCAGGCAGATCTTCTCCGGATTCCGCTGTGCCCGTGATCTTCCGGGGGACGACCGCTGAGATGTGCCGACACCTGGGCTATCTGGGACCGGAACGATCAGTGGCCGAACTCGTCGGTTGCGGCGAGAACTCGCTGCTGCGCCAGTCCTATGCGCCGCGCGACATGCGGGGCGGCGGAACCATCAACGCCGACGGGTTCGGCGTCGGGTGGTGGGGTGCGGACGGATTCTCCCGCTACCGTAGTGCCGCGCCGCTGTGGTCGGATCCCGTGGTACGAGAGACGTTGCCGAACATCCGCTCTCACGCGGTGGTGGCCGCCACCCGGTCGGCGACGGTCGGTATGCCCGTGCAGCACACGGCCTGCGCTCCGTTCTCCGACGACACCTGGGCCTTCAGCCACAACGGGGTGGTGCGCGGCTGGCCCGAGTCGCTCGCCGGGCTCGCCGCGGAACTACCCGTGAGCGATCTGCTGCAACTCGAGGCGCCGACCGATTCGGCCGCGTTGTGGCTGCTCCTGCGCCGGGCGCTCGGCGAGCAGGACCCCGAGAAGGCGATGAGTTCGCTGGTCCGGTCCGTCGTCGCGGCGGCCCCGAACTCGCGCCTGAATCTGCTGCTGGGCAACGGCACGGAACTGTGGGCCACCACCTGGCATCACTCGCTGTCGGCGCTCGTCGACGACGAACGGGCCATCGTGATGTCCGAACCCTACGACGACGACCCCGCATGGCAATCGATTCCGGACCGTCACTTCGTCAGCGCACGCCCCGGACACCTGATCGTCACCCCGCTCGAGATGGGAGCACGATGACCACCACACCGACCCTCGAGGTGTACCTGCAGCCCGAACAGCTCAAGGCCGCACTCCGCAAGGACGCCACCGTCGGGCTCACGTCGAACCCGAAGTGGCTGCCGCCCAAATACTTCTACGACGCCCGCGGAAGCGAGCTGTTCGAGCAGATCACCGCGTTGCCCGAATACTTCCCGACGCGGACGGAACGGGAACTGCTGCGACGCTATTCGGGGGAGATCGCCGAGGTCGCGGCGCCGGAGATTCTCGTGGAACTCGGATCCGGGTCCTCGGAGAAGACCCGGCTGCTGCTCGACGCCGGCACCCGGCACGGAACCCTCCACACGTATGTGCCGCAGGACGTATCGGTGTCCGCGCTCGAGGGTGCGGCGGAGCAGATCGGCACGGAGTTCCCGAATCTGACCGTGCGCGGCGTCGTCAGCGACTTCACCGAGTCGCTGCATCACCTTCCGCGCGGCGGCCGCCGCACGATCGCGTTCCTCGGGGGCACGCTCGGAAACATGGTTCCCGCCGAGCGTGCGGAGTTCCTCTCCGGGATCGCCGACGTCCTCGAATCCGGGGAGCATCTCCTCCTCGGGGTCGGGCTGGTCGTCGATCCCGCCGTTCTCGTCCCCGCCTACGACGACGCCGCCGGGGTGACGGCACAGTTCAACCGCAATGTGCTGCAGGTACTCAACTCGCAGCTGGACGCGGATTTCCCGGTGGACGAGTTCCGGCACGTCGCGCTGTGGGACGCCGGCAACGAGTGGATCGAGATGCGGCTCGAGGCGGAGCGTGCGATGTCGATCCGCATCGGGGAGCTGGATCTGGACGTCGAGTTCACCGCGGGAGAGCAGCTGAGGACGGAGATCTCCGCCAAGTTCACCCTCGACGGCGTCCGACGGGAGTTGGCGGAGGCGGGATTCGGCGTCGACCGCGTCTGGACCGACCCCGACGGGCGCTTCGCGCTGGTGTGCGCCGCGCGGAGGTGACCGACAAGATCAACTTCGGGCGTCGGCGCGCCTATAGTTGCCGCGTAGCGTGTCAACGACCCGAGGAGAACTTGTGCGTCAACCGAAGCTCGCTGTCCTCGCTCTCGCCACCACCGCGGTGATCGGCCTCCCCGCCGCACAGGCATCCGCTCAGCCGCTGTCCTTTCCGTTCGACACGGGAAGTCTCGGCTCGGGGAGCGACGGCCCGGGAGTGCCTACGGAAGACACCCTTCCGGCTCTGACTGTCACGCCGGTTCTCGACGGGCTCGACCATCCGTGGGACGCAGTGCAGGCTCCGGACGGCGCGGTTCTCACCGGTCAGCGGTCGGGCGGCTTCTTCGTCCGGCGCGCCGACGGAAGCACCGGACCGGTCACCGCCGATCTCTCCGACCTCTACGCACAGTCCGAGACCGGGCTGATGGGGATCGCACTCGCGAGCAACTTCGCGCAGTCCCGCATTCTGTACACGTGCCAGGGCTTCCAGGGCGGCGATGTCACCGATATCCGAATTCAGTCGTGGACCGTCGACGCCGGCTGGACGGCGCTGACCCGCGGCGACGCGATCCTGACCGGCATCCCCGTCGACGAGGGCCGCCACGGCGGCTGCCGGATCCTGGTGGCCGCCGACGGCACCCTGTTCGTCGGCACCGGCGACACGGCGCAGCCGACCGTGTCGCAGGACCCGAACTCGCTGGGCGGAAAGACCCTCCACATCAACGCCGACGGCACCCCCGCCGCCGGAAATCCGGACCCGGCGAGCCCCGTGTACACCCTCGGGCACCGGAACGCGCAGGGTCTCGCCCAACAGCCGGGAACGGGCCGCGTCTACGCCGTGGATCAGGGAACGTCACGGGACGACGAGGTGAATCTCCTGGTCGCCGGCGGCAACTACGGATACAGGCCCGACCGGATTCCCGGCATCTACGACGAAACCGTGCCGATGACGGACCCGGTGCGGGTGCCCGGAGCCGTTGCCGCGGCGTGGAGTTCGGGCAGCAGCACCCTGGCGACGGGAAGTGGTGCGTTCGTGACCGGCGCCGGATGGGGACCGTGGGACGGCGCCCTCGTCATGGGCGGACTCAAGTCGCAGCAACTGATCTTCCTGCGCCTGTCCGCGGACGGGCAGACGGTGACGGCGCAGACGTTCGGCCTGCAGAATCAGTACGGCCGCCTCCGGTCCGTCACCCCGACCGCCGACGGCTCGCTGCTCGTCACCACCGACAACGGTTCCACCGACCAGGTGCTGCGGGTCACGCCCCAGGGCTGACGCGGGTCCGTCAGAACCACCCGAGGGTCCGGCACGGTCCGCCGGACCCTCCCGCGTGGGTGGGGGCGCCGACCATCACGGTTGCCCCGGACGGGGGCATCCGCGACAGATTCGCGAGTGCCTCCACCGCGTACTTCCCGGCGCCGAGCGCCGCGAGGTGCGCTCCGTACGTGGTGCTCCGTCCCGCGTCGATGCTGAGGGTGTCCGATCCCAGCGCCACGATGTCGCGTTCGCGGACGAGGAACTCCACGGCGTCCGGATCGAATCCGGGAGTGTGCTGCACACCCGCGACGTCCCGGTTGGTGAACCTCGCGGGCTGTGCGGCGCGGATGTCCCATCCCGAGTTCATCGCCACCAGGCAGCGGTCGGGGAGCGGCCCGTGATCGGATTCCCAGTCGAGGATGTCCTGCCGGGTGAGGAGGGTGTCGCTGTCGTCGCGCGCCCGGCCCGAGATGTCCACGACGGCGAGAGGAACCACCAGGTCGTGGGGTGGAATCTGCTCGACGGTGAGGCCGTTCACGCTCGCGTGCGCCGGGGCGTCGACGTGGGTTCCGGTGTGCTCGTCGTACCGGAGTTCGTTCTTGGAGAACACGCTGGGAGCGCCGATCCCGAGGGAACCGAGCGGGGTCGGGGCGTCACCGATCCGCGCCACCGGCCGCATCGCGAACTGCTGGGCGCCGGGCCACACCGGAAAGTTCGGTGTGAGCGTGTGAGTGAGATCGACGAGCGATGCCCCCGGCGCAGGGGCTGGGGCCGCGGTTGCGTTCGCCGGCGCGACCGCCGCCGCCAGGGCCGCCGCGCCGACGGCGCCGAACAAGGATCGTCGACCGATCGGGGCGCCGCGACTTTCGATGGTTCCGTAGACGTGAGTCATGATGCGGGGCGAGCACATACGCAGCTCCTTCGCCGGCCGGTCGCGGTTCGCTACATCATAGGGTCCGCGGCGGCCGGTCTCCCCTCGGACGAACGGGACGCTCGTTGCGTCGGATCGAACGAGCGTCCCGTTGGTTCAGTGGGAGAGCTGCTTCCGGATGTCCTCGGCCGCACGCTTTCCGGAGGAGATGGCCCCGTCGATGTAGCCGTTCCAGATGCTCGCGGTCTCCGAACCGGCCCAATGGATGCGGTCCGTGGGCGCACGCCAGCCGTTGCGGCCGTGTGCGAACCAGGTGCCGGGGGTGGGGCTGGCCGCGTATCCTCCTCGCACCCAGGGGTCCTGGGGCCAGATCTTCTCGGTGTAGTCGATCGGGGACGCGGCGCGGTCGCCGAACAGTTCGACCAGGGTGCCGATGATCGCCGCCCGGCGGTCGCTCTCGGAGAGCGCCGACCAGGACCGCTGGCGGTCACCGTAGACGAAGCACACGAGCACGCCTGTCCCGGCGTCTTCGGGCGAGTTGTCGAACACGACTCCGACGTGGCGGTCACCGTAGATCGTGGCCTGGCCGGACAATCCGTCGGCGCGCCAGAACGGGGTGTCGAAGACCGCGTGCACCTTCGCCACGTCGCCCATCGGGCTGCGTTCGACCCATCGTGTCCGAGAGACCGGCAGCGGGGGAGTGAAGGTGACGCCTCGGGTGGCCGACGGCGGTAGCGCCATGACGACGGAGTCGGCGAGCACCGTCCCCCGGGTGGTCTCGATCCGAACGCCGTCGGGTGTCTGCTCGATGTGGCGCACGGCCGTATCCAGGTGGACCCGATCGCCGAGATGGTCGGCGACGGCCAGCGCCGTCGACTGCGCGCCGTCCCGGAACCTGCGCTCCTGCGCGCAACCCTCGGTTTCCATCAGCTGGTCGAATCCGCCCGCCGACGCGACGTAGAACAGCAGGTGGAACAGCGACAGATCGCGGGGTTCGATCGACCACACGCCCTCGACCGCGAGTGCGAGGCGGCGACGGGCGTCTTCGTTCGCGACGGTCCGCTCGAAGTAGGAGTGGACGGTTTCGCTGTCCCACATCTCGAGGTGAGGGGTGGACGTGGGGTCGTCGAGGTCGATGGTTCTCGCGAGTTCGTCGATGCGATCTGCGGCGGCCAGATATTCGGTCATGCCGGGGCCGCCGTCGGGACCCGCGCCGGTGTACGGCCGTTGTGTGCCGTCGGGCCACAGTTCGATGTGCTCGCCCGTGTTGTACGTGGGGAAGGTGGGGCAACCGAAGCGGTCCGCGAGGGCGAGCAGATGCTTCTGGGTGGGACCGACCCATTGCCCGCCGTGGTCGACGACGACACCGTCGTGCCGCCGCTCGGAACACACTCTCCCGCCGACCCGGGTGGAACCCTCGAGGACCACGATGTCGATCCCGTCGTCGTGCAGCGCGAGTGCGGCGGACAGTCCGGCGTACCCTGCGCCGACCACGACGGTGTGGACGCGGGACGGGAGCGGGGGCAGGTGTTCCTTCGTGTGCTTCATGACCAGCATCCTGTTCCTGATTGGCTCGCCAGTCAATACTCAATTCGCTTTTGCTGCGCCGGAATTCGAGGGTTGACATGGTGTGAGCCGTGCCACAGACTCATTATAACTGGCCCGTCAATCAGAAATGGGAATCGCATGGACGACGCATTCGAACAGGAACTCGAGAGGCGACTGCTCCTACTGGAATCCCCCGGCGGAGGCGGAATGATCCTGCCCGACCTCCCGTGGCGCGACGTCGCGGTGGCGATCGCGGGGATCGTCGTCACGATCACCGTCATGCTGTGGTGGGGGTACTGATGCTGGAGGGGCAGCGGCAGGACCGCAGAACGTCCGTGGGAAGTGCCGGCGGCACCGGCGACGGCGCGGACGCCACACTCAACGAACTGCCGCTGGTGCCCGGGGAACGGATCTGGGGCTTCTGGGACTACTCGGCGGTGAACATCGGGTTGGCGGTGGCCACCTGGGCATTTCTGCAGGGCGCCGCCGTGGCGTACTACGTCGGTGCGGTACAGGCGATCGCGAGCATCGTCATCGGCTACGCGATCAGCGTCTTCCTCGTGTCGCTCGCACCGTGCCTGCCGTCGGCGAAGTACGGGATCGAGCAGTTCGTCGGACTGCGAAGTGTGTTCGGCAGCAACGGCGCCCGAATCGTGATGGTCGTGATGTCCACGCTCTTCGCGGCGGCCTGGTCGGCTGTGCTGGCCATCATGTTCGGGCACGGCCTGGTGACCGTCATCGACAACGTCTTCGGGGTCGAGATCTCCCGGACCGGTGCGGCGGTGAGCCTGCTGGGGCTGGTGGCGGTGGCCATGTCGTGGCTCGTCCTGGCCCGGGGGCCGGTGTCGGTGGAGTCCGTGTGCCGGGTGATCGCGCCCATCCTCGTCGTCATCATCGTCGGGGTCCTGGTCATGGTGTTCACCAAGCGGTCCTGGTCCGAACTGGCGAGCCTGCCACCGCTCGACCCGGAAACCGATCCGCACACCAGCTTCATGGTCGCGATCGAACTGAACATCGCCGGCGGGTTCGCGTGGTGGCCGAACGTCGGAAATCTCGCCCGGCTCACCCGCAGCCCACGAGCAGCGTTCTGGCCGAACTGGCTCGGACTGTTCGCCGCGTCCGTGGCCGCCGCGGTGGTCGGTGTCTTCGCCGCGCTGGCCCTGAACATCGAGGATCCGACGGAGTGGATGATCCCCCTCGCCGGAGTGGTGCTGGGCGTCCTGGCCTTGATCGTCATCGGCTTCGCCAACGTCACTGCCATCCTCTCCCAGGGCTACGCGTCGATGGTGGCGCTCAAAGGCGGTGGCGGGAAACTTCTGCGCGGCACACCCTGGCCGGTGCTGGTGGCGTTCATCCTCGGACCGGCGGCGATCCTCGTCTTCTTTCCCTCGGCCGTCTACGACAACTACGGCCGATTCCTGTCCTGGGGTGCGATCCTCGTGGCACCGCTGTGCGGCGTCCAGATCGTCGACTTCTTCCTGTTGCGCCGGGGGGTGTTGCGGATTCGCGACCTCTACCTGCCCAGTGCGCGCTCCTGCTACGGCTACTGGCGCGGTGTGAACGCCTTCGCGTTCGCCTCCGTGGCGGCAGGCGCGGCGACCTACGCGCTGCTGCTCAATCCGGTCACGTACATTCCCTCCGCGGTCTTTCCCTACACCACCGCATCGATTCCGGCGTTCCTGGTCGCGGGCACGCTCCACTTCGTGCTGACGAGGACATTCGTGCAGCCGCTCGGCCTCGGCGGTTACGACAGCCGGTCCGGCGCCGACCTCGGAAGGTGACTTCCGGACTGGGCCGGGCGGAAGCAATTCGATTCCGCTCGGCCACCCGGCTCACCGCCGCATCGGCGATCCGTGAGCTACTTCGCGGAGCGTTTGGCGGTGGTCGACGGAACCCGGTGTTTGTCGACGGTGATGGCGTCGATGAAGTCGTCGCACACCGCCCGCATCCGCGTCGGCGTCATCAGGGTGGAACCGGTGAGCACCTGGATGGCGAGGCCGTCGAGAAGGCCGAGGAGCATGTCGGTGGCGGCCCCGGGATCGTTCACCCGGAGAGCGCCCTGCGCCACACCGGCCTCGACGGTCTCCCGGACCACCCCGCGCCATTCGCCGTAGACGGTGTCGTTCAGCTCCTGCAATTCGACGTTGCCGAGTGCGGACGCCCACAGCTCCACCCACACTCGCCACGCCGTAATCGTTTCCGGCCCGGCGGGAAGGTAGGACTCCACCAGCCGGTGGAGCCGCACGAGCGGAACGTCGCTCTTTTCCATGATCCATCGACGCCGTTCCAGCGAGTGCTCGAAGTTGAACTGGAACGCCGCATGCAGCAGCGCATCCTTGGACTCGAAGTAGTAGTGAATCGTCCCGTTGCTCACCCCGGCCCGCGCCGCGACGTCGGCGATCCGGACCGCGCGGAAGCCGAGTTCGGCGATGGCTTCACACGTCGCCTGAAGGATCTGTTCTCGACGTTCCGCTTCAACGCTGGGGCGTGGCATCGCGCTCTCAACTCCTTGGATGTGACGGCTCGTCTACGGAAACCGTAGTCGAGAGTGCGGCGCCCATCGGTTCGCGGGTTCGGCGCGGTGCCCCCCCGAGCGGGCGGCAAACCGCCCCAACCGGCCACCCCTCCCACCAGCTGCGGTTCCCCGCGGTTGTCAACGATGTGGAGGCGAGTCGGGCGCACGGCGGTTGGTGGTCGACCGGGACGACTCGGCGATCTAC
>JBCEBZ010000195.1:16932-19622 GCA_039206675.1 Rhodococcus sp. (in: high G+C Gram-positive bacteria)
CGGCCGGTATCCGCAACCCTGCGGCGTGCGGGGGGCCCCCAGCGGTGCGGGGGTCGGGGGGGGGGCCCCCCCCCGCGGGGGCCACCGCGCCGAACCGGGACAGCCGTCACACCTGCTGCGTTGCCCGGCTGTTCTCACGGATGTGCAGGAGAGTCGGGCGATCGGCGTCGAATGCCACGGTGATCGCCTCCGTCAGCTCTGCCGGCGATTCCACGGCTCGCCCGTGACAACCCATCGCCCGCGCCACCGCGGGGAAGTCGATGCCGCCGAGCGTCACGGAGTGGACGGTGTCGCCGCGGTCCGCCATCTCGTTGCGGATCTCCCCGTAGCCGCCGTTGTCGACGACGAGGATCGGCAGTGGCAATCGGAGCTGCGCGGCGGTCGCGAGTTCGGGCAGCGTGAACATCACCCCGCCGTCGCCCAGGATCGCCAGCACCCGCGCGTCCGGGTCGGCGACGGACGCGCCGATGGCCGCGGGCAGACCGTATCCCAGCGTTCCCTGACCGGTCGGATAGAGAAACCCGCCGGGGCGGTGCACCGTGAGGTTCGACAGCGCACCGTAATAGCACGCCATGGTGCTGTCACCGGCGATCACCGTGGATTCGTCGACGACGGGTGCGATTGCTGCCATCATGTCCAGCCACGGAGCTCCTTCGGCGGCGGCGTCGGCGCGCAGATCGCGACGGAGTCCGGCGGCCCGCTCGTGGGCATCGCAGTCCTCGCGCAGCTTCGCGACGTCGAGTAGCTGCGCCACGGTCGCTGCGGCGTCCCCGAGCAGGCGGATCGCGGGATCCGCGTTCGTGGTCATCGAGGTCGGATCGACGTCGATGCGAATCAGCTTGCGGTCCAGGTCGACCGGGCCGTACCAGAAATCGGAGGGCGCGAGTTCGGTGCCGATCGCGACGACGCAGTCGGCGGACTCGAGCGCCGCACGCACGGACGGGTGGTGGACCCCGGCCCCGACCGACAGCGGATGGTCCTCGTCGAGAACACCCTTGCCGTTGGTCGTCGTGAGGACGGGCGCAGACAGACGTTCGGCGAGCGCACGGACCGGCGACGCGGCCGATCGGGCACCGCCGCCGACGATCAGCACGGGTGCCGTCGAATCGGTGAGGAACCGCGCGGCCTCGGTGACCGTGTGCGACGGCGCGGCGACCGCAGCGGCCTCGACCGGCGCGACGATCCGGACGTCCGCTTCCGCGTCGAGGATGTCCACGGGAATCTCGATGTGCACCGGTCGCGGTCTGCCCGAGTTCATGGCGGCGAAGGCATAGGCGATCGCCCGGGGAATCTCGGCGACGCTCGTCACCCGGTGGCTGTACGAGACGATCGCCTCGAGCGCGGCCTGCTGATTCTTCACCTCGTGGAGGTAGCCGTTTCCACGGCCGGGGTGGGTGAGCGGCAGGGCCGGTGAGAGGAACAGGACCGGGACCGAGTCCGACCACGCCTGCGCCGCCGCGGCGGCCGCGTTGAGGATGGCGGGACCGGTGGTGGTCAGGCAGACGCCCGGTCTGCCCGTCACCCGGGCATACGCGTCCGCGGCGTAGCCGGCGCCCTGCTCGTGCCGTGTCAGGACGGAGCGGATCGGCGAATCCGTCAGGGCGGCGTAGACGGAAAGGTTGTGGGTGCCGGGTATTCCGAAGACCGTGTCGACTCCGTGTGCGGCGAGAGCCGCGACGAGTGCCTGGCCGCCGTTGTGGCTTGTCATCGATGCCCTCCCATGGGCTGTGCAGTATCGGTGCCGGGATCGTGGGCAGGGTGCCCGAACGAGTGTGGGGCGGAGGGTTGTCCCCGCCCCACACTCGCGCCCGTCAGTCCAGGTTTCGGGAAATGACGAGCTTCATGATGTCGGACGTGCCTTCCTCGATCTCCTCCAGTTTGACGTCGCGCATCCACTGCTCGACGGGGTACTCGCGGGAATACCCCCACCCACCGAGCGTCTGCACGGCCGCATGGGTGACGAACATCGCGGTCTCGGATGCGGTCAACTTGGCCATGGCGGCGATGCCGCGGGCGTTTCCGCCGCTGTCGATGATGCGGGCGGCGTGGTGGACGAGAAGCCGGGCGGATTCGATCCTCGTCGCCATGTCGGCCAGCCGGAACGCGACCGCCTGGTGCTCGATGATCGGCACCCCGAACTGCTTCCGCGACTTGGCGTAGTCGAGGGCGTACTCGTATGCGGCGCGGGCAGCGCCGACGGCGGCCGCCCCGAGCACCACACGGGAGATGTCGAACGTGCCCATCAGCCCGTAGAAGCCCTGTCCCTCCTCGCCGAGACGGTTCTCCTCGGGGACGAACACGTTGTCGAAGAAGATTTCGCGGCACACGATGGCGCGCTGTCCCATCTTCTTCATCGGCTCACCGAACGTCATTCCCTCGGCGCCCTTCTCGATCACGAACGCCGAGACGCCGCCGGACCGCTGCGTGCGGTCGGTCTTCGCGAACACGACGTAGAACTTGGCGGCGCCGGCGTTGGAGATCCACGCCTTCTGCCCGTTGATCCGGTAGCCGCCGTCGACGCGCGCGGCCGTGGTGACGATCGACGCCGCATCCGAGCCGGATCCCGGTTCGGTGGTGGCCAGTGAGGTCATCGGGGCGTTCGGCCCGGTGAGAGGTCCGAGCCACTGCTTCTTCTGCTCCTCGGTGCCGAGCACCATGATCGGGTCGGAGAAGAAGCCGTTGGAGCACAC
>JBCEBZ010000196.1:0-4973 GCA_039206675.1 Rhodococcus sp. (in: high G+C Gram-positive bacteria)
CACGGGCGCGAAGCGCCTACGCCAGGCCCGACAGCGGCGGCGGGGTGTTCTCGTCGCGCCAGGCGATGGCCTCCTTCAGCGTCGTGAGGTCGTAGTCGGGACCGCCCACGCCCACCGTGAAGAGGGTGACGCCGGCGTCGACGTGGGCTGCCGCGTCGTCGGCGCCCGGCCACGACGTGGAGTGCTGGATGCTGTCGGGGCTGCGTCCGGCGTCGTGTGCGTACCCCGCGAGGATCCCCGACTTACGTTTGTACGTGTCCATGTCGCTGAAGCTGTGCCAGATGTCGCCGTACCGGCCGACCAGCGGCAGCGTCTTCTTCTCGCCGCCACCGCCGATGAGGATCGGAATGTGGCGGGTGGGTGCGGGTTCCAGCTTCGCGAACCGCGCGGTGATCCGCGGCAGGTACTCGCCGAGCAGGTTCAGCCGCGACCCGGCGGTGCCGAATTCGTAGCCGTACTCGTCGTAGTCGCGCTCGAACCAGCCGCCGCCGATGCCCAGGATGAGCCGTCCGCCGCTGATGTGGTCGACGGTGCGGGCCATGTCCGCCAGGAGGTCGGGGTTCCGGTAGCCGGCGCACGTGACGAGCGCGCCGATCTCCACCCGCTCCGTCTGCTCGGCGAACGCCCCGAGCATCGTCCAGCATTCGAAGTGGGCGCCGGCCGGGTCGCCGTACAGCGGATAGAAATGATCCCAGTTGAAGACGATGTCGACGCCGGCGTCCTCGGCCCGCAGTACCGCGTCGCGGATCAGCCCGTACTCGGGCGCGTGCTGCGGCTGAAGTTGGACGCCGATGCGAACTGGACGAGTCATTCGTAGCTCCTCGGAGTTAGACGGTGGGCCCTCTCGATCCATACTGCTCGCGCGACGGCCGGGCGCACAACGAACCGCCGAACGGACGGGCCGAGCGGGCGAATGTACCGCCGGTCGCCTCGGATGCGCCGAGCGGTACGGTCACCCGGTTGCCGTGCAAGACTGGGCGTGTGAAGGTCACCCAGCGGCCTGACCCGCCCACCGGCTTCCGGCGGGCGTTCTTCCGCGCGCCGATCTACCTCTACCGCTGCCACCTCGGGTTTCTGCTCGGCGGCCGGTTCCTGCTCCTCGAACACGTCGGTCGCAAGACGGGCGCTCGCCGGCAGGTCGTGCTCGAGGTGGTCAACCACGACGACGTCGCCGACGGGTACGTGCTGGCCGCCGGGTTCGGTCCCAAGTCCGACTGGTACCGGAACCTGCGGGCGCAGCCGAACGCGACAATCCAGGTGGGCCGCCGGCGACTGTCCGTGACAGCCGAATTCCTCGATGCCGACACCGGCGCGGACTTCATGGCGCACTACGGCGCGGAGCATCCGAAACTCGGGACCCGGCTCGCCGGAGTCATGGGCTTCGACGTCGACGGCAGCGCATCCGACTTCCGGGCCGCGGGCCGTGAGATCCGTTTCGTCAGGCTACGATCCCGCGTCTGACGGTTCCCAGTTCCGCCGCCCCGCCGACCGGACTCGAGCGGGCGAATGTACCGTCCGTCGCCCCGGATGCGCCGAAGGGTACGTTCGCTCGGCTGTCCGGGCGTCAGTTCAGCCGCACCCCACCGGCCAGGAGCATGGTCCGCAGGACGAACGCCGCCTCGGGGCCGATGATCTCCCCGACCAGGGTGAGGTAGCGGTCCACGTACTCCGGCCCGTGCGGCGCGACGGTCGGGTAATCGGGATCGGACGGGTCGAGGTGGTGGGCGATCTCGTGCAGCACCACCAGTTCGCGGAACGCCCAGGCGCTCCCGTTCCGGTGTTCGGGTACCGCGATTGTCGCGCAATCGCTTTCGTAGTGCGCGGCCTTGTTGCCGGACCTCGCCCGGACGTGGATCGGGGTCGCCGCCCGCGTCCACGTCGACCGCACCCAGTTCAGGGCGAGCACCCGGTCGACGTAGTCCTGCACCGAATCGAGGGACGCGAATTTGCGCTCCACCGGCAGCGTCACCTGCGATCCCAGGACGTCGACGACCCGCAGGCCCCGTTCGTCGGCGCGGTCGAACATGGTGCGCACCAACGCTTCCGCGTCGTACACGGCGGTGCGCTGAGTGTCGCGGGGCCGCTTCACGACGGGATCTGCCTGCGGGCGCCCGGCAGTTCGGGGGAGTTGCCCAGCCGGGCGGTCCGGGCGGCGCGGTCCCCGGCCCGCTGTGCACTCGACGAATGTCCGGCGGACGCCCGGCCACCCCGCCAGGTGCCGCGAGCCTGTGAGTTCTCCGAGTAGTAGTCCTTCAGCTCGAGCTGCTTGTCGCGCAGGACCAGCGCCGTCTCCGCCGACGACTCCGGCACCGACACCGCCTGCTCCTCGGCCTCCTTCTTGGCGTCGGCGAGGCGTTGCCCGATCCGCGCGGCGTAGGCGAGCTGGAAGTTCAACCGGGCGGTGACGCCGGCGACGGGGCGTCGCACCCGGGTCGCGACCCGGCGGCGTCCACGCGTCTCGACCTGCGTCCGCACCGTCGTCTCGTCGCGGTATTCGCCGGACTTGATGTAGGCGTCCGACGCCCGGACCATCTGGATCAGCAGGCTCGCATACAGGGCCTCACAGACGTCGATGTCGCCGGCGAACCCGTACGCGTAGATGACCGCCGACGTCTGAGCGATGTCGCATTGCACGTCGTTGGCGGCGGCGATCACCAGGAACAGCTGCGCGTACGTCCGCAGGCCCTTCTTGCCCGGTTCGCCGATCGTGACCAGCCGCTGCGTGGGCGTCGCCCGCTTCTCCCGGCCCGCCGCGTGGGCGCGCGCCACCGCGAGGTCGATCGAGGACGCGGTGGCGAGCCGCTGGGCGGCCGCCATGAACGCCTCGCCCTCGTGCGGGTTGTCGGTGGATTCCGCCTGCCGGAGGAGCCCACCGATGCGGGTCAGCATCTTGTCGGAACTCACCAGGGCAGGCTATCGCCCGTGCGTGGTTAACGAGTCCTGGCACTCGCTAACCACGCACGGGCGCGAAGCGCCCCAGGTCGTCGAGGATCAGGTTTGCGCCGGTGAGCCCGATGCCGGTGATCCACACGCGGTAGTCGGTCTGGTGGACGCCCTCGCGTCGGGACGGTCCCATCTGCCCGACGAGTGCGGGGTCGATTCCCAGGTCACCCGGTGCGGACGTGTTGGCGACGAACGCGATGTCGGAGTCGATCGTGGCGACGTTCTCGAGCGAGATCTCGGACATGTCGTTCTTCGCGTCCCACGGCTGCCCGGTGATCGTGTAGCCGGCCGCGGTCAGGACCGACCCCGAGAACGTGCCGGGACCGTGCAGGCGCAGACCGTCGTCCATGACGCGGATGACGTGCGCGGTGCGGCCCCGGTTGGTGTCGCCCAGTGCGGCGGCGCGGGCGTGGAACGCCGACAGCCTGGCCTCGGCCGCCTCCGTCTCTCCCATGGCCTCGGCGAACAGGCGAACCGTCCCCTGCCAGTCGACCGCCGGCGACACGGCGAAGACGGTGGGCGCGATCGCGGACAGCGCGTCGTACAGGTCGCCGTGCCGCTGCTTGCTGCTGAGGATGAGGTCGGGCTGCAACGCGGCGATCGCCTCGAGGTTCGGTTCGGCGATCGAACCGACGACGGTGGTGCCGTCGAGTCCGCCGCCCAGGTATGCGGGCAGTGCGTCGGCGGATCCCGCCTGCGCCGCGCCGACCGGAGTCTTGCCGAGCGTGACGACGGTGTCGATGGGCAGGCTGTCGAGCGCGACGATACGACTGGGCCGGGTGCTCACCGTCGTCGTCCCCATGGCGTGGGTGACGGTGCGCTGCTCACTGTCGCCGCCCGTCGCCGCGTCGGGTCGCGCGCACGCGGCGGTGAGCGCGGCCAGCGCGGCCGCTCCCAGTCCGGCGCCGAATTCGCGTCGCGTCAGGGCGTCGACGATCTGCTGCCATTGGGCGTCGGTGACATTCGGGGAGCACGTGGCGGAACGCATCCTGGACCTCGATCTCGAAGGGGGTGAAAGATAGGTGAAGCTAACCTTATACAGTCTGTTGGGTGAGCGTGCAGACAACGAGGTCGCCCGACGGGTGGACGCCACCGGCCTGCGCGGCGCTGTCGCGGTCACTCCAGGAGCCGTTGTGCGGCACCGCGCCCCGGGTGCGCGGTTGGCTGCTGATCGAGCAACCCGGGCCGTGGGGCCGCGACCGACTCCGGCAGAGCCGCCTCGACCCCGACCTCGGCGACGCTCTCGCCACCCGGTGTGCCGATGCGGGGGTGCGTCCCGTGCTGATCCGCACCCGGCAGCGCCGCGACCTCGCGGGCGGACGGCACGTCTACCTCGCCCGACCGGGTCGCGCCGACGGCTGGGCGGAGCGACTGCTGGTGCGCGAGGACCGGGACCTGCTCGACCTGGACCTGACCCTGCCGCCCGGCCGAGGGCAACGACTCGACGCCGGCGAATCGCTGTTCCTCGTCTGCACCCACGGCAAGAAGGACGCGTGCTGCGCGTCGTTCGGACGTCCGGTGGTCACGGGTCTCGGCCATCGCGACGGACGGGTCTGGGAGTCGACGCACGTCGGCGGCGACCGATTCGCCGCGACCATGGTGTGCCTGCCCTCCGGCATCTATTACGGCCGGGTTACCGCGGAGGCCGCGGAACGCATTGTCGCCGAGCATGATCGAGGACGGGTCGTGCTCGAGCACTACCGGGGCCGGTGCACCGACGATCCGGTACTGCAATTCGCCGAGCACACCGTTCGGGTCGAGCGGTCGCTGCTCGGCCTCGACGACGTGATCCCACTGTCGGCGAGCCCACGACCGGACGGCGATACCGACGTCCTGGTCCGGCACCCGGACGGCACCGACCGGGTCCGGGTCCGTACGAGCCGCGCCGAGCCCCGCCTGACCGCCTGTAGCGCAGGCGTCGTCGACAGTCCGGACCGGTTCGAGGCGGCTCCGCCACCCGTGCGTGCTTGACGAGTCCAGGGACTCGTTAACCACGCACAGGGCGCGAAGCGCCCTGTGTTCACACGGTA
>JBCEBZ010000197.1:0-4958 GCA_039206675.1 Rhodococcus sp. (in: high G+C Gram-positive bacteria)
CCGGAAGAACTGTCGGACAACACGACCCGCACGGTCTGGACCGGGGTCCGCAAGCACTGGCTCAGCGTCCTCGCCATCATCTTCGTGGTCGGCGCCGCCCAGGCCTACAACTACGCGTGGAACGTCGGACTGCCTGCCACCGCGCGCAGCAACTTCAAGGAAGATCCCACGGCAGTGTTCGCCCTGACGACGGCGCTGGGCGTCGTCCTGGTCATCGGGAGCTGGGTGATCGGCAAGCTGACGGACGGCAAGTCCATGTCACGCTGGTTCCTCTGGACGCGTGCCCTGGCCGTCCCGGCCGTCTTCCTGATGCTGATGTACGTGCAACCCGGGATCGGCGGCTTCGCGGTAGTGCTGCTGGGCGGCTCGGTGGTCCTGGTGCTGAACATGACGCTGTACAACGTGGTCAGCACGTCGCTCATGCCCAAGAACTGCCGTGGCGCCGGAGTGTCACTGGGGTACGGGGTCGGCGTGGCGCTCTTCGGCGGCACCGCCTCCTACCTGCTCGTCTGGTTCCAATCCGTGAACGCCACCTGGATCTTCCCGGTCTACGTGGCCGTTCTCTCCGTCCTCAGCATCGTCTTCTACCTGCTTGCCCGCCGCGTCAACGGCATCTTCGTCGGAAAGTAAGGACTCCCATGACCACTCTCGATCTGCGCGTCACCAGCCACGACCTCGCGGCGCCCGTCGTCAACCGCTCCCAGGTCCTCGTGGTCGGCGGTGGACCCGCCGGTGTGGCCGCCGCGGTCACCGCGGCCCGCTCCGGGGCCGATGTCACCCTGCTGGAACGCTACTCGTCGCTCGGAGGCCTGGCGTCCGGCGGCATGGTGCTCGTTCTCGACGACATGATCAACGGCCAGGACATCACCGTCACCGGAATCGTCTCCGAATACGTGGAGCGGCTCCAGGCACTGGGCCTCGCCGTCGTCCCGCCGAGAGAAGACCGCACCACCTCCACCGAACTGTGGAACAAGTGGGGCCGCTACGGAACCTTCGACTTCCACTCCCACACCAACCCCAAACCCATCTGCTACGCCGCCGCATTCGATCCCGACGGCTGGAAGCGCGTCTCCAACGACCTCGTCCGCGAGGCCGGCGTCACCCTCCGGCTGCACACCTGGTTCTCCCGGCCCATCGTCGACGACGGCGTCGTCAAGGGCGTGGTGTGCGAAACCAAGTCCGGTCCGCAGGCGTTCCTGGCGGACGTGGTCATCGACACCACCGGCGACATCGACGTCGCATCCCGTGCCGGTGCCGCCCACATCAAGGACAGCTACATCACCACCCTCGTCTTCCGGCTCGGCGGCGTCGACACGGCAGCGGCCGAGCGCTTCGAACAGGAGAACCCCAAGGAGGCACGGGCCGTCAACCGCAAGATCAAGCGCCTGCTCGGCGGCGCCTGGGAGCTGTGGTGGCTCAAGACACCACTCGACGGCGTCGTCTGGTGCAACGCCCCGCACATGAGCGGTTTCGACGGCACCGACCCGGGCGATCTCACGGCCGCCGAGTTCGCCGCCCGCGACCGCATCACCGAGGCGGTGGAGTACGTCAAGGAGCACCTCCCCGGGTTCGGCAACTGCTACATCGTGGACGTCGCATCGCAGTTGGGTGTCCGGCAGACCCGCCTCCTCGAAGGCGAGTACGTCATGACCAAGGAGGACGTGACCACGCGCAGGCATTTCGCCGACTCCGTCGCCCGCGGACGCGACTACTACTACCCGTACCGAGCGCTGCTCCCCAAGGACGTCGACCAGCTCCTCGTCGCCGGCCGCCACTACTCGGCGACCCCGGACGCCCAGAAGATGTCCCGCGAGATCCCGCCCTGCATGGCCATGGGCCAGGCGGTCGGCGTCGCGGCGGCCATCGCGGTCCGGGAGGACGTGACCGTCCGCAGCGTTGCCGCCGCCGACATCCAGGCGGGCATGCGCAGCCACGGCGCAGATCCCGGCGACATTCCCTCCGCCAACGCCACCCTCGACCAGGAAGCGACGGTCCCGGCATGAGCACCACCACCGAAGAACTGAACGTCACCACCGCAGATCGGCCGATGCGGACGTTCGCCGACGTCCCGGCTCCGGCCGGCCCGAAGCTTCCGCTGACCGGCGTCAAGATCGTGGATTTCACCCAGGTCTACATGGGCCCGAGCGCCACACAGATGCTGGGCGACTACGGCGCCGACATCATCAAGGTCGAACGCCCCGGTGCCGGTGACATCGCCCGGAACTCGTTCCCGGATCCGGACGGGCAGGACAACCCGATCTTTTTGGCCATCAACCGCAACAAGCGCAGCATCAGCGTGGACACACGCACCGAGGACGGCCGGGCCGTGCTGCGCACGCTCATGAGCGACGCGGACGTGGTGGTCAGCAACTTCCGGGCCGGCGTCATGGAACGCATGGGCTTCGGATACGACGAGCTGAAGAAGGGCAACCCCGGGATCATCTGGGCGTCCGGCACCGGTTTCGGCACGGAAGGTCCCTACTCTCACAAGGGCGGCCAGGACGCGATCGCACAGGCCTACTCCGGCGTGATGTGGCGGCGTGAGTCGGACGACGCGCCCCCGGTCGTCTACCCGACCACACTGTGCGACTACACCACCGGCATGCACCTGATGCAGGGGATCCTGCTGGCACTCCGCGCCCGCGAGCAGTACGGCACCGGGCAGAAGGTGGAAGTGACCATGTACGACTCCATGCTGCACATGCAGATGCAGGAGGCGTGCATGCAGCTCAATCGGGGCTACGAGGTCAATTGGGGCGCAATGCCCTTCACCGGGGTCTTCCCGACCACGGACGGTGCCGTCTGCATGGTCGGCGGATTCACGGCCGACCCGCTCCTGCACATCTCGCGCGCCCTGGGCCTGGACGAGGATCTCACGCTCCGGCCGGAGTTCTCCACGAAGGAACTCCAGTTCGACAACAAGCCCGCTCTGCAGGCGATCTTCCGGGAGCGGTTCGCGACCAACACCACGGAGTACTGGACGGCGAGGCTCGAGGAGGAGGGCCTGCTGAACGCCCCGGTGAACACGCTGGAGCAGACGCTGGCCGACGAGCAGACCCGCATCAACGGCATGATCGTGGAGGCCGAACATCCCAGCGTCGGCACGGTGAAGATGCTCAACGCCCCCATCCGGCTCTCGGCTACCCCACCGTCCGTCCGGCTGAGCGCACCCCGCCTCGGCGAACACAACGCCGAGGTGTTGCGGGAGCACGGCTTCGACGACGACGCGATCGCGCGTCTCGTGGCGCTGGGGGTCCTCGCATGACCACGAACGGCGACGGTGTCATCCTCACCATCGACGACGGTGTGGCCACCGTGACGATCAACCGCCCGCACGTGCTCAACGCCGTGGACGGTCCCACCACGGCACGCCTGAACGACATCTGGGAACAGTTGGAGCGGGACAACCGTATTCGCGCGGTCGTCGTCACCGGGGCCGGGCCGAAGGCCTTCTGCACCGGGGCCGACATGACGGCCTCCGCGGTGGACAGGACCGGGCTGGAGTACTGGGCCGAACTGGATGCCAACGGCTTCGGCGGACTGAGTCTGCGCACCACCCTGGACGTGCCGGTGATCGCCAAGGTGAACGGCTACGCACTGGGCGGCGGCATGGAAATCGTGCTGGGGGCGGACATCGTGGTGGCCGCCGACAGCGCCCGGTTCGGCCTGACGGAGCCACGTGTCGGTCGACTGGCGCTCGACGGCGGCATCCATCAACTGGTGCGCCGCGTCCCCTACACCCAGGCGATGGGCATGCTCCTGACCGGACGCAAGGCCGACGCCGACGAGATGCAGGCGATGGGTCTCGTCAACGAGGTGGTCCCGGCCGGGGAACTGGACGCCGCCGTGGATCGCTGGCTCGACCAGATCCGGGCGTGTGCGCCCACCTCGCTGCGGGCGGTCAAGCAGATGGTCACGCGCACAGCCCATCTCACCGCCGCCGAGGCTCGGGGACTGCGACTTCCGGCACTCATGGCCGCCTTGGACAGCAAGGACTCCGCCGAAGGCGTGCTGGCGTTCCAGGAAAAGCGCGCGCCCGTGTGGTCCGGCGCGTAGCTCGAACGGAAAGGAAGAATCATGCGCGAATCATTGGAACACGGGGTGTGGGGCGTCGTCGCCACACCGTTCATCGGCAGCACCCAGGATGTCGACACCGACAGTCTCGCGAATCTGGCAGAACATTACGAACGGGTCGGCGCCGTCGGGTTGACGGTACTCGGGGTGTTCGGTGAGGCTGCGGCATTGTCCACGGACGAGCGAGCCCTCGTGCTCGAAACTGTTGCCGAGGCTTCCGATCTCCCGCTGGTGGTGGGTGTCACCGCTCTGACCACCCGCCCGGTCGTCGAGGAGATCCGTGCCGCCCGCGCCGCGGCCGGCGAGCGGATCCGGGCGTTCATGGTGCAGGCCAACTCGGCCGACGCCGACGTCGTCACCGACCATCTGCAGGCCGTGCACCGCGTGACCGGCGCCGCGATCGTGCTGCAGGACTACCCCGCCGCCAGCGGGGTCGCGATCCGCCCGGCCTCGTTGGCCGCCGTCGTGCGGCGTTGCGAGTTCGTGGCCGCGGTCAAGGCGGAGGCGCCGCCGACGTCCGTGGCCATCGCCGAACTCACCGCTGCCGTGGAGGTCTCGGTGTTCGGCGGACTCGGCGGGCAGGGCCTCCTGGACGAATTGAGTTCCGGCGCCGCAGGCGCCATGACCGGATTCTCCTACCCCGAGGCGCTGGTGGCCTGTGTCCGGGCCTGGCAGTCGGGCGGATACGACGCCGCACGCGAAGTGCTGCAACCGTTCCTGCCCCTCGTCAATTTCGAGCAGCAGGCCAGGATCGCCCTCGCCGTCCGCAAGGAGTTGCTGCTGCAGCGCGGACTGATCCGGGACTCGGCGGTGCGTGCCCCGGCCGCATCGTTCCCGGAGGTGCTCCGCGACAGTCTGACAACGCATCTGGCCGAGGCCGCGCA
>JBCEBZ010000198.1:0-5648 GCA_039206675.1 Rhodococcus sp. (in: high G+C Gram-positive bacteria)
AGGAAACCAGCCAGCTGAACCTGATCCTCAAGGGCGACAACGCCGGTACGGTCGAAGCCCTCGAGGAAGCCTTGATGGGCATCGAGATCGACGACGAAGTGGAGCTGCGGGTCATCGACCGCGGTGTCGGTGGCGTCACCGAGACCAACGTCAACCTGGCCGCTGCGTCGAACGCGATCATCATCGGGTTCAACGTGCGCGCCGAGGGCAAGGCGACCGAGTTGGCGAACCGCGAGGGCGTCGACATCCGGTACTACTCGGTGATCTACCAGGCCATCGACGAGATCGAGAAGGCCCTCAAGGGCATGCTCAAGCCGATCTACGAAGAGGTCGAGCTGGGCAAGGCGGAGATCCGTGCGATGTTCCGTTCGTCCAAGGTCGGCAACATTGCCGGTTGCCTCGTCACCTCGGGTACCATCCGTCGCAATGCGAAGGCCCGGCTGCTGCGTGACAACACGGTTGTCGCCGAGACCGTCACCATCTCCTCGCTGAAGCGGGAGAAGGAGGACGCTGTCGAGGTACGCGAGGGTTACGAGTGCGGTTTGACGCTCACCTACTCCGACATCAAGGTCGGTGACGTCATCGAGGCCTACGAGCTTCGGGAAAAGCCGCGCGACTAGTCGCCATCCGTTTGGGGTGACGTGGCAGCGTCATCCGGCGTGCGCTTCCCCGGCCGAGTCGATCGGCCGGGGGAGCGCACGTCTCCCCGAAGGAGGAAAGTTTGTACGTCGGTGCGCTCGAGCTCGACATCTTGCTCGGTGACGTGCGATCTCTGAAAGAGAAGCGTGCAATGGTCAAACCGGTTCTGGCGGAGCTGCGACGCTACGGCGTCTCGGCGGCGGAGACCGGGGAACAGGATCGGTACCGCCGGTCGATGCTCGGCGTCACGATGGCGAGTTCGGCGGTCGATCACGTACACGAGGTGCTCGACACGTGCGAGCGGCACGTCGCCGGGATGCCGGAACTGCAACTCCTCGCGGTCCGGCGAAGGATTTTCGGCCCCGAGGACTGACTCGGAGCGCCCTGCCCGCCCGCCGCGTCCGCGGCCCGGCGTGCAGAATGAACTACAGCTACACCCGCAACTTCACAACTTATCGACCGGCCAGGGAGAGGAGTCTGATTGTCATGGTGGATCCCGCCCGGGCACGAAAACTCGCCAAGCGCATCGGCACGATCGTCGCGACGGCGATCGACCACGAAATCAAGGACCCTCGCCTGGCGTTCGTCACGATCACCGATACCAAGGTGACGGCCGACCTCCACGACGCCACCGTCTACTACACCGTGATGGGCGCCGACCTCGAGTCCGAACCGGACCTCGTGTCCGCGGCTGCGGGACTGGAGAAGGCGAAGGGCGTTCTGCGCTCGAAGGTGGGCGCAGGCACCGGAGTCCGGTTCACGCCGACGCTGACGTTCGTCGCGGACACCGTCCCCGACACGGCACGGCACATGGAGGAACTCCTCGCCCGCGCCCGCGCCGCCGACGACGAGGTGGCGCGGGTCGCTGCCGGCGCGTCCCCGGCCGGCGACGCCGACCCGTACAAGGAACCTCGAGTCGAGGACGCGGACGACGCCGAAGTCGACGAGCCGTCCCGTTCCCGCCAGGCGGACTGACACGAACCGACATGACCCACACTCAGGAGACGTCCCTGTCTGATCTCGATCGTCACGAGGTGTTTCTGCCGCAGGCGGTCGCCGTTCTCGAGAACGCGACGGCGGTGACGATTCTGTGTCACGTCCAACCCGATGCCGACACGATCGGCAGCGGGCTCGCCCTGGCATTGGTGCTCGAGCGCAAGGGGATTCCGGTGCAGGTCGCGTTCGGCGCGCCCGACGAACTGCCGGAGTCGATGCGTGAACTGCCGGGCACCCATCTGCTGGTGCCCGCGGACCAGGTGCGCCGCAACGTCGATCTGCTCGTGACCGTCGACTGCGGCAGCGCCGGACGTCTCGGCAAGCTCGCCGATCGGCTCGCGACCGCGGGGGAGACCCTCGTCATCGATCACCACCGGTCCAACACCCGGTTCGGTCGCATGAACCTGATCGACGAGGCGGCGGAGTCGACGACCGCTGTCGTGGCGCAGATGTTCGACGTGTGGGGTGTGGACATCGACGCCGACCTCGCGCACTGCCTGTACGCGGGACTCGTCACCGACACCGGTTCGTTCCGCTGGGTGCAGCCCGGCACCCACACCCTTGCGGAGAGGCTCCTCGCCACCGGCATCGACGGAGCCCGCATCGCGCGGCGCCTGCTCGACACCCACCCGTTCGGCTGGCTGCCGATGCTGTCCTCGGTGCTCGGATCGGCCAGGCTCGTCCCGGAGGCGGCGGGCGGGCGCGGACTCGTCTACGCCGTCATCCGGCAGGCCTACGTCGGGGATCTCCGCTCGGAGGAGATCGAGAGCGTCATCGACATCGTCCGGACGACGTCCGAGGCCGAGGTCGCGGCCGTCCTCAAGGAGGCGGCGGACGGCACGTATTCGGTGTCGCTGCGATCGAAATCCGACGTGGACGTCTCGATCGTCGCCGGGTACCTCGGCGGCGGTGGTCACCGGTTCGCCGCCGGCTACACGGCCGTGAACTCCGCGGACGAGATCGTGACCTCGCTCGTCGAGTCGCTCGGCTGAGGTCCGAAATCGTTGGCTGAGGTTTCGGAAGTCACGGGCGACGCGACCGCCCGGACGGTGTTCGGGCTGGCGTTGCCCGCGCTCGGCGTTCTCGCGGCCGAACCGATCTATCTGCTCTTCGACATCGCCGTCGTCGGCCGGCTGGGTGCGCTGGCACTCGCAGGCCTTGCCGTCGGTGGCCTGATCCTCGCCCAGGTCAGCACCCAGCTGACGTTCCTGTCCTACGGCACGACGGCGCGCGCGTCCCGCATGCACGGGGCGGGTGACGAGCGCGGCGCGGTCCGGGAGGGTGTGCAGGCCACCTGGCTGGCACTGGGGATCGGAGCGCTGGTGATCGCACTGGTCCACCTGTTCGGCGGCCCGGTCACGTCGGCGATCGCGGGCGGCTCCGACATCGCGGCGGCGGCCGGGAGCTGGTTGCGGATCGCGGTGTTCGGCGCCCCGCTGATCCTCGTCGCGATGGCAGGCAACGGCTGGATGCGCGGTGTGCAGAACACGGTGCGGCCCCTGCGTTTCGTGATCGCCGGCCTCGTCGTGTCGGCCGTGGCCTGCCCGGTCCTGGTGCACGGATTGTGGGGCGCGCCGCGGCTGGAACTGGAGGGTTCGGCGGTCGCGAACGTGATCGGGCAGGCGGTGTCCGCGAGTCTGTTCGTCGGGGCGCTCGTGGTGGAGCGGGTGCCGTTGCGCCCGCGATGGCACGTCATGCGCGCCCAGATGGTTCTCGGCCGTGACCTGATCCTGCGGAGCCTGGCGTTCCAGGCGTGCTTCCTCTCTGCCGCCGCCGTCGCGTCCCGGTTCGGTGCTGCCGCGGTCGCCGCCCACCAGGTGGTGCTGCAGCTGTGGAACCTCGTGGCCCTCACCCTCGACTCCCTGGCGATCGCCGCGCAGGCGCTCGTCGGCGCCGCACTGGGCGCCGGGCACGCCGCCGGCGCCACACGACTGTCGTGGCGCATCACCCGATGGTCCACGATCTTCGCGACAGGACTCGCCCTGATCTTCGCCCTCGGGCACGGCGTGATCCCGGAACTGTTCACGTCGGACCGGGCCGTGCTCGACGAGATGGCGGTGGCATGGTGGTTCTTCGTCGCGATCATGCCGGTGGCCGGGGTGGTGTTCGCGCTCGACGGAGTGCTGCTCGGGGCCGGGGACGTCGCCTTCCTCCGGAATGCCACGCTGGCCTGCGCGCTGGCCGGGTTCCTGCCACTGATCTGGCTGTCGATGCTGAACGACTGGGGCCTGGCGGGAATCTGGACGGGACTCACGGTGTTCTTAATTCTTCGGATGCTTGCGGTCGTGTGGCGGGTCGGATCGGGCCGCTGGGCAGTGGTCGGGGCCGACCTGCAGGAACGGCACGGATCGGACAGCAATCCGGTGACGGAGCACGATCGGAAAGGTGGTTGACGTGGCACCCAAACTGATGGCGGTGAGCGACACCCATGTGGGGCACCGGGGTAACCGTCCGATCACCGAGGACATCTACCCGGACTCGCCCGAAGACTGGCTGATCGTCGCCGGGGACGTCTCCGAGAAGACCGACGACATCCGGTGGGCGCTGACACTGCTGCGCAGTCGTTTCGCGCAGGTCATCTGGGTTCCGGGCAACCACGAACTGTGGACGACGGCGAAGGACCCGGTGCAGATCCACGGCGCCGCCCGCTACGACTACCTGGTCACCATGTGCCGCGAGATCGGGGTCATCACCCCGGAGGACCCGTTCCCGGTGTGGGAGGCGGAGGACGGCCCGGTGACACTGGTTCCGATGTTCCTGCTGTACGACTACACGTTCCTGCCCGACGGCGCCACCACCAAGGAGGAAGGTCTCGCGATCGCGCGGGAGAAGAACGTGGTGGCCACGGACGAGTTCCTGCTGTCGAGCGAACCGTACGGAACCCGCGACGCCTGGTGCCGCGCCCGCGTCGAGACGACGAAGGCCCGGCTGGACGCCCTGCCGGCCGGCACCCGCACGGTTCTCATCAACCACTTCCCGCTGGTGCGTCAGCCGACGCAGGTGCTGTGGTACCCGGAGTTCTCGCTGTGGTGCGGCACCGAACTGACCGCGGACTGGCACACCCGGTACAACGCCGTCTGCGCGGTGTACGGGCATCTGCATATTCCGCGCACCACCTACTACGACGGGGTGCGGTTCGAGGAGGTGTCGCTGGGCTACCCGCGGGAGTGGCAGCGGCGGGGACTTCCGGACAACCTGCTGCGACAGATCCTTCCGGTGCCGGAGTATCCGCCGGGAACGCTGAACAAGTGGGGCGGCCACTTCAAGGTCACTCCCGAACAGGAAGCCGAAGTGGAGAAGATGCGGGCGAGGGGGGCCCTGTGATCGAGAGAATTCTGCCCGCGGGCGTGGTGTCCTCGGAACTGTTCGAGGATCCGGCGGGGCTGCGTCCGCACCCGCAGGAGGAGGCGCTGATCGGGCGGGCGGTGGAGAAGCGGCGACGCGAATTCACCACCGCGCGCCACTGCGCCCGCCTGGCGATGACGAAGCTGGGTGTGGACCAGGCCCCTGTTCTGCGGGGCGACAAGGGTTCCCCGGTGTGGCCGCGCGGCGTCGTCGGGAGCCTCACCCACTGCGACGGTTACCGCGGCGCGGCGCTCGGCTACGCGATGCAGGTGCGGTCCGTCGGCATCGACGCCGAACCGCACGACGCGCTGCCGGACAGTGTGCTGGAGGCGGTGAGTCTGCCGGCCGAACGCGACTGGCTGTCGGGTGCGGCGGATTCCGGGCTGTGGCGCTCGGCCACCGGTGGTCCGGTGCACCGGGACAGGCTGCTGTTCTGCGCGAAGGAAGCCACGTACAAGGCGTGGTTTCCGCTCACCGCCCGGTGGCTGGGGTTCGAGGACGCGCACATCACGTTCGAGGCGTCCGGCGACGGCACCGGCACGTTCCATTCGGATCTCCTCATCTCCGGGGAGACCGTCGACGGACCGCCGCTGGCGTCGTTCGACGGACGGTGGATGGTGTCCGACGGCCTGATCATCACCGCCATTGCGGTGCACTGATTTCGGCAC
>JBCEBZ010000198.1:5748-19570 GCA_039206675.1 Rhodococcus sp. (in: high G+C Gram-positive bacteria)
GATGGTGTCCGACGGCCTGATCATCACCGCCATTGCGGTGCACTGATTTCGGCACTGTGACGGCGGCTGGCAGAATCGGGCCTCGTGTCTGCACGTGAAAAGCCTTCCTCCGGTCTCGTCGGCGCCGGATTGCTCATCGTCGACAAGGACGCGGGCGTCACCAGCCACGACGTGGTGGCCCGGTGCCGCAAGCTGCTCGGCACCCGAAAGGTCGGTCACGCGGGCACTCTGGACCCGATGGCCACGGGGGTGCTGGTGCTCGGTGTGGAGCGGGCGACGAAGCTGCTGGGGCTTCTCGCGCTGACCACCAAGGCGTACACGGCCACGATCCGGTTGGGGCAGGCCACCACCACCGACGACGCGGAGGGTGAGATCGTCGCGTCGGCGGACGCATCCGGCGTGAGGGACGAGGAGATCGCCGCGCAGGTGCGCACGCTCACCGGGGACATCCAGCAGATCCCGTCGAGTGTCAGCGCCATCAAGGTGGACGGCCGGCGGGCGCACGCACTGATCCGTGCCGGTGAGGAATTCGAACTCGCTCCCCGGTCGGTCACGGTGTCCCGGTTCGAGGTGGTCGCGAGACGCACCGAGGGCACGTTCGTGGACCTCGACGTCGAGGTGGAATGTTCCTCCGGGACGTATGTGCGGGCGCTCGCACGTGATCTGGGGATCGCGTTGATCGGCGTCGGCGGGCACCTCACGTCGCTGCGACGGACCCGGGTGGGACCGTTCACCCTCGAGCACGCGCGCACACTGGAACAGCTGGCCGAGGAGCCCGGCGTGAGTCTCGACATCGACGCCGCCGCGCAGACCGCGTTCCCGCACCGGCAGATCGACGCCGACGAGGCCGAAGCGATCAGTCAGGGCCGCTGGCTCGAGCCGATCGGCATCAAGGGCGTCTACGCCGCGATCGATCCGAGCGGACACACGATCGCGCTGCTCCAGGAGCGTGGAAAGCGGGCGAGTTCGGTGATGGTGGTCCGTCCCGCGACCCTGAGGTAGCGGCTCACACCAGCCAGATGGCTTGGGCTGCGGGGTTTCCGAGCTCGACGGTGTCCTCCTGGACTCCGATCCGGACCGACACGGTGCCGGCGTAGTCGCGTCGCTCCAGCACCGTCACCGTGACGTCCAGTGCCACACCCACCGAGTCGAAGTACCGCAGCATGGCCGGGTCGGAGTCCGAGATGCGGGCGATGCGGCCGCTCTCGCCGTCGACGAAGTCGCTGAGCTGACGTGCCGGGGGAGTGGGCACCGACCCGTCGACCGCGGGAATCGGATCGCCGTGCGGATCTCGTTCGGGATGACCGAGCTTGGCGTCCATCCGGGAGATCATCAGATCCGAGACGGCGTGCTCGAGTACCTCCGCCTCGTCGTGCACCTCGTCCCACCCGTACCCCAGTTCGTGCACCAGGTACGTCTCGATGAGGCGGTGTCTGCGGACCATTCCGACGGCGGCGACGCGCCCCGCCTCGGTCAGGGCGATCGACCCGTAGCGGGCGTGATCGACGAGGCCCTGATCGGACAGTTTCCGGATGGCTTCCGACACGGTGGACGCCGACACCCCGATCTTCTCGGAGAGCAGTTTCGTGGACACCCGCTCCTGCGACCACTCCTGAACGGTCCAGATGACCTTCAGGTAGTCCTGCGCCACTGCCGAGAGCGCCCCGGTCTCGGAGGTCGAGTCCTCGGTCACGCTCTGGTCATTCTTGTTCACGGCCACGCCAACGAGCTTAGGCAAGTCTTACCCGTGAGACACATCGACACACCTGATCCGTCCCCGGGGGAGGTCACCGGCGACCGTGAACCGCGAGGTCGTGACGTTTCCCCGCCACGCCGGATCGCCCGACAGCCGGTCCGAAGATGAACATCGGCGCGCGGCACCGTAGGCTGCCACTCGTGCTGAGATGGCGTGGTCTCGACGAGGTTCCTGCCGACTGGGGTCGTTGTGTTCTCACGATCGGCGTATTCGATGGCGTGCACCGAGGTCACGCCCAACTGATCAGTCGAGCGGTGGCGGCTGCCCGCACGCGTGGAATACCCAGCGTGCTCATGACTTTCGATCCTCATCCGATGGAAGTGGTTCGTCCGGGCAGTCATCCTGCCCAGCTCACGACGCTCGCCCGCAGGGCGGAGCTCGCGGAGGAGCTGGGCATCGACGTGTTCTGCGTCATGCCGTTCACCGCCGAGTTCATGAAGCTGACGCCGGAGCGCTACGCCCACGAGATCCTCGTGGAGCGCCTGCATGTGGCGGACGTCGTCGTCGGTGAGAACTTCACGTTCGGCAAGAAGGCTGCGGGCAACGTCGACCTGCTGCGGCAGATCGGCGACCGGTTCGGGTTCGCGGTCGACGGCGTGACGTTGCTCGCGGAGCACGCGGTGACGTTCTCGTCCACCTACATCCGGTCCTGCGTGGACGCCGGCGACATGGCCGCCGCGACGGAGGCGCTCGGCCGCCCGCACCGCGTCGAGGGCGTCGTCGTCCACGGCGACGGTCGTGGGCGCCAGCTCGGCTACCCGACCGCGAATGTCGCGCCGCCGATGTACGCCGCGATTCCCGCGGACGGCGTGTACGCCGCCTGGTTCACCGTGCTCGGGCACGGAGTCGACCTGGGCACCGTCACCTCCGGTGAGCGGTACATGGCTGCCGTGTCGGTGGGCACCAATCCGACGTTCTCCGGGCGGACGCGCACGGTGGAGGCCTTCGTCCTCGACCGGGAAGCCGACCTGTACGGCCAGCACGTGGCCGTCGACCTCGTCGAGCGCCTCCGTGGGATGGAGAAGTTCGATTCCGTCGACGACCTGATCGTCGCGATGGGCAAGGACGCCGAGCGTGCGCGCGCGATTCTGGCGGCGTCGGAGGACGCGCGGTAAAGCACGCGCATTTCAGCTGGTAAAGTAGTCCGCTGGCGTGCGCTGCGGTTCGCGGCGGCCGCGCCGAGTTTCGATCCTTGCACGCGAACGTCATCACCAGGAGTGAACCAGTGGCATTGACCACCGAAGAGAAGAAGCAGGTTCTGAGCGAGTACGGCCTGCACGAGACCGACACCGGTTCGCCGGAGGCGCAGGTGGCCATGCTCACCAAGCGCATCGTCGATCTCACTGAACACCTCAAGATGCACAAGCACGACCACCACTCCCGCCGCGGCCTCCTGCTGCTGGTCGGACGCCGTCGTCGTCTGCTCAAGTACGTCCAGAAGGTCGACATCGCGCGTTACCGCTCGCTGATCGAGCGTCTCGGCCTGCGTCGCTGAGTTTCGCAACACGGCGATCATTTCGATCGCAAATCACTCCGGTAGCCGGCGGGGCCTTGCTTAGACTGGGCCTCGCTGGCTATCGGTGTTAGCTGCCGAGGGCAGCACTACCGTATGCACCCGAGAATGTGGTGTCGGTCTTCGGTAGTGGTCTTCCGGACACGGTCCGGCGGACTTCGATCGACGGCCGCCTCCGCACAGTGACATCCCGAGAACTCGAGAGGGGGATGTCCCTCAGGTGCGCAGTTCTCGCCAGGAGGGTGAGAACGCCCCCGCGGGTACGGCGAAGACGAGAGGGAAGTGAAAAGAAGAGATGACAGAGAATTCCGCAGTAGAGGTCGATGAGGGCGTGTTCGAATCCACCGCCGTGATCGACAACGGGTCCTTCGGAACCCGCACCATTCGTTTCGAGACCGGCCGCCTCGCGCAGCAGGCCGCCGGTGCCGTCGTCGCCTACCTGGACGACGAGACGATGCTGCTGTCCGCGACGAGCGCCAGCAAGCACCCCAAGGAGCACTTCGACTTCTTCCCCCTGACGGTGGACGTCGAGGAGCGCATGTACGCCGCGGGCCGCATCCCCGGCTCGTTCTTCCGTCGTGAGGGCCGCCCCTCCACGGACGCGATCCTGACCTGCCGCCTGATCGACCGGCCGCTGCGCCCGTCGTTCGTCGACGGTCTCCGCAACGAGATCCAGGTCGTGGTCACGGTGATGAGCCTGAACCCGCAGGATCTGTACGACGTGGTCGCGATCAACGCCGCGTCCGCCTCCACCCAGATCGCCGGACTGCCGTTCTCCGGCCCCGTCGGTGGCGTGCGTGTCGCGCTCATCACGTCGGACGAGAACAAGGCCGGCCAGTGGGTCGCATTCCCCACCGTCGAGCAGCTCGAGAACGCCGTCTTCGACATGGTCGTCGCCGGCCGCATCGTCTCCGGCAGCGGTGACGACGCCGACGTCGCGATCATGATGGTCGAGGCCGAGGCCACCGACAACGTGATCTCCCTGATCGACGGCGGCGCACAGGCTCCCACCGAGACGATCGTGGCGGAGGGCCTCGAAGCCGCCAAGCCGTTCATCGCTCGCCTGTGCACCGCGCAGCAGCAGCTCGCGGTCAAGGCGGCCAAGCCCACCGGTGACTTCCCGGTCTTCCCGGCGTACCAGGACGACGTGTTCGCCGCCGTCGAGGCCGCCGCAGCGGAGAAGCTCAGCGCGGCACTGACCATCGCCGGCAAGCAGGAGCGCGACGACAAGACCGACGAGGTCAAGGTCGAGGTCCTCGAGCAGGTCGCCCCGAACTTCGAGGGACGCGAGAAGGAACTCGGCGCGGCGTTCCGCTCGCTGACGAAGAAGCTGGTCCGTCAGCGCATCCTGCGCGACCAGTTCCGCATCGACGGCCGCGGCATCACGGACATCCGTTCGCTGTCGGCCGAGGTCGCCATCGTTCCGCGGGCGCACGGCTCCGCTCTGTTCGAGCGCGGCGAGACCCAGATCCTGGGTGTCACCACCCTCGACATGGTGAAGATGGCGCAGCAGGTCGATTCGCTCGGACCCGAGACGACCAAGCGGTACATGCACCACTACAACTTCCCGCCGTACTCCACCGGTGAGACCGGACGCGTCGGTTCGCCGAAGCGCCGCGAGATCGGTCACGGCGCGCTGGCGGAGCGGGCCCTCATGCCCGTGCTGCCCAGCGTCGAGGAGTTCCCGTACGCCATCCGTCAGGTCTCGGAGGCCCTCAGCTCCAACGGCTCCACCTCGATGGGTTCCGTGTGCGCGTCGACGCTCGCACTGCTCAACGCCGGTGTGCCGCTGAAGGCTCCGGTCGCCGGTATCGCCATGGGCCTCGTCTCCGACCAGGTCGACGGTGAGACCCGTTACGTCGCGCTCACCGACATCCTCGGTGCCGAGGACGCGTTCGGCGACATGGACTTCAAGGTCGCGGGCACGAAGGACTTCGTCACGGCTCTGCAGCTCGACACGAAGCTCGACGGCATCCCGTCCAAGGTCCTCGCCGGTGCGCTGTCGCAGGCCAAGGATGCACGGGCGACGATCCTCGAGGTCATGGCCGAGGCCATCGACACCCCCGACGAGATGAGCCCGTTCGCCCCGCGCGTGACGGCCATCAAGGTCCCCGTCGACAAGATCGGTGAGGTCATCGGCCCCAAGGGCAAGATGATCAACTCCATCACCGAGCAGACCGGCGCCAACATCTCCATCGAAGATGACGGCACCGTGTTCGTCGGTGCGACGGACGGCCCGTCCGCGCAGGCCGCGATCGACCTGATCAACGCCATCGCCAACCCGCAGCTGCCGAAGGTCGGCGAGCGCTTCCTGGGGACGGTCGTCAAGACCACCGCCTTCGGTGCGTTCGTGTCGCTCCTCCCGGGCCGCGACGGCCTGGTGCACATCTCGAAGCTGGGCCGCGGCAAGCGCATCGCCAAGGTCGAGGACGTCGTGAGTGTCGGCTCGAAGTTGCGTGTCGAGATCGCCGACATCGACAACCGCGGCAAGATCTCGCTGATCCCCGTCGAGGAAGACGGCGCTGCGGCTCCGGCCGAGCAGAGCGAAGAGGCGGCTGCGGAGAAGTAACCTTCTCCCGGTCACCACGCCGGCGGCCCCGCACGAATCTCGTGCGGGGCCGTCGGCGTTCTCGTGTCGTGCCGGTGGGTCTCGTCAGGACGCGGTGGTGAACCGTCCGACATACCGCCGCTGCCACGGCGTCTCGACCGCGTGCCGGTGAAAGTGCTGCCGGACGAACGCGACGGCGTCCCGCGCAGGCACCCCGTCGAACACGGCGATGCAGGCGAGGGCGGTGCCCGTCCGGCCGCGGCCGCCCCCGCACGCCACCTCCACCCGCTCGGACGCGGCACGCCGCCACACCTCGCCCAGCGCATCCCGGGTGTCGTTGCGGTCCCGGGGCAGCGCGAAATCGGGCCACCGGACCCACCGTGAGTCCCACTGCACCGCCGGCGGCGTGCGCCCCAGCAGATACACGCCGAAATCGGGCAGGGGACCGTCGGGGAGCGGTCGTCGCAGCCCCCGGCCCCGGACGAGACGCCCGGACGGCAGACGGAGGATTCCGGGAGCGTCGGCGTCCCAGGTGTCGGTCATGGTCGTCACCCTAGCGTCGGGTCGGAGCACCGTGGGCGCGGGCCGCTCGCACCGGAATAGGGATCCGGGCGGATTAGCCGGTGCCTCGTCGGTGTTGACACCAGTACGGAACGGGCACACACCGTTGCCGAGGAGCAACGCACCGACGCACTGCTCACGAGGGAGTGCACTCCCAGCGATCCGACCTGGACCGGTGGGTATCGGAGCGGTGAGGAGTGGTCATGACCATGGCACGCTCATCCGTGAGCTGTGATCCGGAAACCTGTCTCGCCAACAATTTGCCGCGCGACGTCACCCGCAGCGCGCTCGGCCACCGGCGGGTCACGATGAATCTCGACATCACCGACCACGGCACATGGCTCGTCCGCGTCGACGAAGGCGCCGTCACATACGGACGAGGCGGGGTTGCGCACCCGACAAGCACCGTCCGAACCGACGCGGCCACACTCGGCGACCTGCTCGCCGGCCGGGTCAGCGTGACCGACGCCTTCTTGTGCGGGGCACTGGAGATCCGGGGCAGCATGACAACGGTCCTCGCGATCGGCGGCACCCTCGCGGCCGATGTCGAATTGCCGACGCGGGCACATGCCCGCGAGACCAGTGCCTACGGGGTGCGCACGGGATACCTCGAAGCGGGTGACCCGCACAAACGGCCGGTGGTGCTGTTGCACGGTCTCGGCGCCAACAACTCCTCCATGCTGCCGGTGCTGGCCGACCTCGCAGCGGATCATCGGGTGATCTGCCCCGATCTTCCCGGGTTCGGATCCTCGGCAGCCCCGGCCTGGCGTTACACCCCCGAACAGTTGCATCGCTGGTTGCGGGCCTTCCTCGATGTGGTCGACGCCCGCGGCGCCGCACTGATCGGACATTCGCTCGGTGGCCGCGTCGCTCTCGAACTGGCGCTGCGCGATCCGGATGCTGTGACCGGGTTGGTGCTGCTGTGCCCGGCGATGGCCTTCCGTCGCCGGCGCCGGCTGACCTCACTGGCCCGGTTGCTTCCGCTGGATGTGGCTCGGCTTCCTCTTGCCGTGCCGCCGCGGCTGCTCCACGCGGGGGCCCGTGCCGGGCTGCGGGCCCTGCTGGCGGATCCGGGCGTGGTGCCGCGGCACTGGTACGCGGCCGCAGCGGACGAATGGGAGCTGTCGTTGCGGCATGCCTCGCGCCGCCGGGCGCTGTGGTCGGCGCTGCTCGGACTGTATCTCGACGAACCGTTCGGGGAGACGGGGCTCTGGGACCGGATCGCGGGCCTCGAGGTGCCTGCACTGTTCCTGTGGGGCGATCGCGACACGCTCGTTCCCGCCCGATTCGCCCGGCACGTCACGAGAGCCGTTCCCGCTGCCAGGTCGGTGACGCTGCAGGCCTGCGGGCACGTACCTCAATTCGAGCAACCCGAGATCACGCTCCGCCTGATCCGCGAGCAGCTCGCCGCCACCGCGCAGCGGGGTGCGGTCAGGAAGCGACAACTCGAGAAGGCACGACCCGGCGCGAAGACCGGTCGCATCGCGTGAGCGCCGAGGCCACAACTTCCTCTACTGCGGCGGGACGGGATCGATATAGCGCAGTGGGGCATGTGCATTCAGCAGCCAGGCTCCGCCTTTCGCAGTCTGGCCGATGGGGTACGGACGTGTCCCGTCGGCGCGGGCGCATGCGGCCAGCCCGGCGAGGATTTCGCCGTGGGTGCACCACAGGGTGCCGTCGAGGTCGAGGGTGTCCAGCGCGGCGCACAGTTCGCCGGGAGCGGCGTCCGGGGCGAGCAGCGGATGCTCCTGGATGGGCAGCCGGTAGCCGGCGGCCAAGGGGGCGAGGGTGTCGAGGCAACGGGTGGTCGGGCTGCAGTACAGGACGTGCAGTTCGATTCCGGTGAGGGTGTCGACGAGGCCGCTGGCCTGGTCACGTCCGAGGGCGCTGAGGGGCCGGTCGGTGTCGGGCCCGCTCCAGTCTTGCTTTCCTATCGCATGGGCGTGCCGGAGCAGGACGAACATCCCGGGCCTCCCTCGACGAGAGCGTGCGTGTGCGGGTCAGCATAGGCGCAGGAGTCGAACGGATCGTGACAATTCGCGCAGCACGGGACCGAGGATCCCGTGGCGTAGCACATTGCTGCAAGTGACTGTCGCTGCAGCGCAAACGCCCGCCATCCCGTCCGTTCGGCGTGAGGTTGAGCGATGATGGGATGCAATCGCGGCAACGGTGTCGGACAGCGCACGCGGGAGGAGGCGTGACCGGTGAAAGCAGTCATGTATGCCGAGTTCGGACCGCCGGAAGTCCTCAGTGTCCGTGAGGTTGCGCGTCCCACACCGAAGCCGGACGAGGTGCTGGTGCGAGTGCGCGCGACGACGGTGACGAGGGCCGAGACCCTCATGCGCAGAGGGTCCCCCCGCTGGGGACGTCTCGTCCTGGGCCTTACTCGGCCGCGGAGGAATCGGCGGATTCTCGGGCTCGAATTCTCCGGAGAGATCGACGCGGCCGGCGCGGACGTGCGCCGGTTCGCCACAGGCGACCAGGTTTTCGGATTCGCCGGATTCCATCTGGGTGCGTGCGCCGAATACGTCTGCCTGCCCGAGTCCGCGTCGCTCGAGCGGAAGCCCGCCGGAATCGGCTTCGAGGAGGCGGCCGCCGCGGTCGACGGACCCTCGACGGCGCTGTACTTCCTTCGCGACAGGGCACATGTGCGCAGCGGCCGGCACGTTGTGGTCAACGGCGCTTCCGGGAGCATCGGAACCGCCGCGGTGCAACTCGCCAAGCACCTCGGCGCCGAGGTCACCGCGGTGTGCGGCTCCCGCAACGCCGATCTGGTCACCGACCTGGGCGCCGACCACGTCGTCGACTACCACACCGAAGACTTCACCACCCACCACGAGACCTACGACGTCATCTTCGACACCGTCACCGCGACGTCCTTCGCGCGATGCCGAGGGGCACTCACCCCGCGCGGCTGTTACCTCCCCACGACCGGCCTGATCAACTGGCCGCTCGGTGCGTGGACGGCGCTGCGCGGTGGACGCACCGTTCGGCCGGGGATGTCGGTGGAGAAGAAGAGGGCACTGTCCTATGTGAAGGAACTGATCGAGTCGGACCGGTTCCGCATCGTCGTCGACCGCAACTTTCCGCTGGATCGGATCGTCGATGCACACCGATACGTCGACCTGGGTCACAAGGTCGGCAACGTGACGGTCACCGTCGGCGGTTGACCCGTCCCCGGAAGACCCCGTCCTCGAGGACGGGGACGGCGGTGCTCCGGTCGACTTCGCCGGCGATGACGACGTCCTCCGGGTATCCCGCTGCGCGCAATTCTCGTCCCGACGCCGACTCCGTGAGGGACTGTGGGAGGGTGTCGGCGACGGCGCGCCAGGCGGTGACGGCCATCAGGGCTTCCGGTGATGCCTCGGCATCCCAGCCGGTCGCGGTCAGTGCGGACATCACGGCCCCCGCGCCCCACAGGTCTTCGATCGCGGGCCGGAGTTCGCCGCCGGGCCACTTCTCGCCGGCGGCGATCACCGACACCACCGACGTCGGCGTGTAGTGCCGGGAGATCCAGCCGGCGACCGCGGTCGCATTGCGTAGGGACGCTCCGACGCACACCCCCGCCGCGGCGCCGAGTTCGAAGCAGATGCTCGATCCGTTCGGCGAGGGGAGGACCAGCCGACGCGGCGCCGTGGTGCGTCGAATCGTGTTCGGCGACAGGCTGATCTGACCGTTCGCCGCGCGACTGCGGCCGACGGCGAGGACCGCGTCCGACTCGCGGGCGTAGCGTTCGGCCGAATCGTCGTTCCATCGGTACGGCAGCACGTCGATGCCGGCGTCGACCGCCACGGTCAGGGTGGTGGTGAACGACAGGACGTCCACGACGACCGCGACGTCGGCGGCGGCCCCGACGGCTTTCGCCCCCGGCAGGCCCCAGTCGAACCGCAGTCCGTAGTCCAGTTGACGATGTTCGCGATTCACGTCGACTCCCTAGGATTCGGCTGCTCGTCGTGACGGCTCTCCACCGCGGTGAGCGCGACGAGGGCGGTGAGTACGGTGGTGACTGCGGCTCGCCGGGCGCCGGGCAGCAGCGCGGCGCCGATGTCTCGGGTCGCGCGGGGATCGTCGAGGCGTATCTGCGCGCAGCCGGGTGGGGGAGTGTCGGCGGCCGGCACGATGCCGACACCCAGGCCGGAGGCGACCAGGCCGGACACCGTCCGCAGGTCCTCGCCTTCGAACGCGATCATGGGGAGGACGCCGGCTCGCGCGAACAGGTCGTCGACGGATCCGCGGAGGCCGTAGCCCGGCTTGAGCGTGATGACCGGCTCGGATGCGAGGTCGCGGATCGTCGTCGATGTCGAGGCGGCCCGCGGGTGCTCGGAGGGCACCAGGACGACGAGTGGCTCTTCGAACAGCGGTGTGACCCTCAATCCGTCCGGCGGCGGGTCGAGACGGGAGACGAGGGCGATGTCGGCCTCCGCGTCGACGAGGGTGTTCAGGCACGTGCGCCGCGCGCCCTGGCTGAGGACGAACCGGATCGACGGATCCTCTGCGCGGACGATCCGAATCAACTCGGGCACGAGGTGCTCGCCGAGCGACGTCTGAAACGCGATGCGGACGGTTGCCCGCGTCCTTCGGTCCTGGGTCTGGACGGCATCGAGGCCGTCCACCACCGCCTCGAGAGCGCGTTGCGCGTAGGGCACCAGTGTCCGGCCGGCATCCGTGAGCCGGACGCCCCGGCCGTCCGGTTCCAGGAGAGCTGTGCCCAGTTGCTTCTCCAGCCGGCGAACGATCCGGCTGACCGTGGGCTGAGGCATTCCGAGCATCGCGGCGGCAACGGTCACGTGTTCGACCTCGCCGAGAGCGACGAGGACGGGAAGGTGCGGCAGCAGGGCCTTGACCGCCTCGCTATTCATGACTCAAATGTATGAGTTCTTCGTCCACCGTGCATTGGATTCATCAGTCGTGTCGCCCTAACGTCGAGTGCATGTCCGCCACGCATTCCACCGAAGAGGACACCCGCGGGCCGATCGCCTCACGCGAACTGCCGAAGGAGCCGAATCGGGACCGCCGGCTCTCGGCGGCTCTCTGGTGTGCAGGCGTGGCGACCTTCGCGCTGATGTACGCGCCGCAAGGGCTCCTGACGCAGATCGGACACGACGCCTCCGTCAGCGCCGCACAGGCTTCGCTTCTGGTCTCGGCGGCCACGCTGGGGCTGGCGTTGTCGGTTCTGCCGTGGGCCCGGTTCTCGGACCGAGTGGGACGTCCCACCGCGATGCGGTATGCGGCGGCTACCGCCGGGCTGCTTGCCGTGGCCGTCCCGTGGCTTCCCACGTTCGAGGCCCTGGTGGCGGGACGATTCGTGCAGGGTGTGGCACTCGGAGGACTACCTGCGCTGGCGATGACGCTGCTTCACGAGGTCGCGGCTCCGGCGCGGACCGCAGCGCTGGCCGGTTCCTACGTCGCCGCAACATCTTTGGGTGGACTGGGTGGTCGGCTTCTGGTCGTTCCGGTGGCAGATCATCTCGGGTGGCGTCCCGCGCTCGCGATTCTCGGAGTGGGCCTGGCGATTCTGATGGCCGTCCTCATCGTGCTGTTACCCGCCGGGCAGGTGCGGCGGGCGTCCGTCCCGTCCAACGGCAGGCTCGCCGTTCACCTGCGGGATGTGCGGCTACTGGCACTGTTCGGCATCGGTGCGCTGCTCGTCGGAGGCATGGTGGCGGTCTTCAATTACCTGCCCTTCCGTCTCGAGGCAGCCCCCTACCATCTCGCGCCGACGGTGGTGTCGCTCATCTTTCTCGCGTACCTCGCGGGGACCGCGGGCTCCCGCGCCGCGGGATGGCTGGTGGGTCGTCTCGGCCACCGAACCGTCCTCGTGCTGGCCTGCGCCTTCATGGCAGGTGGGACGGTGCTGAGCCTCGACGGATCGCTGATCCTGATCCTCCTCGGTCTGGCCGCGGTCACCGCCGGCCTGTTCGTCGGCCACGCCGTCGCATCCGGCATGGTCGGCGCGCACGCGACCACGGGCCGGGCGCAGGCCACGGCACTGTACAACGTCTCCTACTACGCCGGATCCAGCCTGTTCGGCTGGGTCGGAGGTATCGCCTGGGCGAACGGGCACTGGGCCGGCGTGGCGGTGCTCGTCCTCGTCCTGACGATGCTCGCCCTCGCCCTCGCGCTTCTCCCGAAGGCAACGCTGCCGCGGTGAATCTCCCCGGTGGGCCCGCGGCTACCGTCCGAGGGCAGACCTGTTGTAATGGGGGACGAGAGACAAGGGGGAGGGCGCTTGATGACTGACGTATTCCTACTCGGTGCCGTGCTGTCCGGCGGTATCGGTGTCCTGGGATTGGCGGTCGCACTGTTCGGGGGAGCGGAACCGAACCCTCTGTGTGCGTGCACGTTCGACGGTCGAACCGAAGTCTGTGACGATCGCCGGTCCTGACCTGTCGGCGTTGCGCCCGAGGCCTGGGACAGAGCGATTCCAGGCACACTGCCGCGTGCGAAGCGGATCATCCGCCGTTCGATGCCGGAATCGAACATGAGCTCCGGGCGTTCTACACCACGGTGCAGAACGGATTCTTCGATGAGCTCCCCATCGGCCTGATGTCGGCCCCAGAACACGCCACGGATAACGAACTTCGGTAGGCCAACCGATTTCGATTGCGGGTGGTCGACCGATGATTTTCTGCGGATCCGGGAGTCCTACCCGGCAGAGGATGTGTCCGACCGAAGGAGAGAGCCGTGGAAGATGTCTGGTCGATGGTGCACGCGGAACGTGCCGCTCTGATCGACGACCTCGTGAACCTCGACGCCGAACGCTGGGACGAGCCGTCGCTCTGCGGCGAGTGGACGGTGCACGACGTGGTCGCTCACCTGGTCGACACGGCCCGGACCACGCGCCTCGGTTTCGTGGTCGGCCTCGCCCGGGCGCGGTTCGACTTCGACCGCCAGAACGCTCGCGGCGTGGAACGCGAACGCGGTGCCTCGCCGCAGGAGACGTTGGAGCGCCTTCGCCGGGTGGTATCGCGCACGTCGACACCCCCGGCGCCCCTCGACAGCCGACTCGTCGAGGGGATCGTCCACGGTGAGGACATCCGTCGACCGCTGGGCCTCACCCGCTCCTACCCGGCGGAGGCGGTTGTTCGATCGCTTCGCCTGCAGACGCGCACTCCCGCGTCCTTCGGCGGCGCCAAGGAACTTGTTTCCCGTGTCCGGCTGACGGCCGTGGACGCCGACGTGTCGATCGGCGACGGCCCGGAGGTGAGCGGCAACGCCCTGTCCCTCCTGCTGGCCGTGTCCGGCAGGACGGTGGCGCTGGACGACCTCGACGGACCGGGCGTCGGCGCACTGGCGGCGGCGCTCTGAGCGCGGTACGTCGTCATTCGAGGGTCACGTCGGTTCCCCTCAAGGCCGGGGCGCCGACGTGCGTCGTCCAGCTCGGAACGTCCTCCGGCGCCATGCCCCCGGCCTCGCCGTAGACGATGTCCAGCGTGTCCTGTTC
>JBCEBZ010000199.1:0-4957 GCA_039206675.1 Rhodococcus sp. (in: high G+C Gram-positive bacteria)
CGCAAGGATCGGCCACCCAGGCAGTGGATTTGAAGGCGTTCGAGCAGGACGCGTGGGCATGCAGCATCGCAGGTAGACCCGCTCGGACGCAATTGAACTCGGCTGCAGCCGACGCGGGATTCGTGCCCTGGGTGCCGTTTCAGACGGAGTCGTACGACGTCGCACAGGCACTCGCGGCGTCCGGTGTCGCCGTCGCATTCGTTCCCGAGCTCGCCCTGGTACCCGGCCGGCAAACCCGAGCCCGACGGTTGAGGCCGGCGCTTGCGCGTGAGGTCTTCGTGGCCCTGCCGGCCAGTGCCGGCCACGTCGCTCTCGCGGGCGAATTGCTGACCATCCTCGAAAAGACTGGCAAGGCAATCCATCGCCGACAACAATCGGCGGCCAAGCTAGGCTGACCCCCAGGGCAGCCACTCGAGAAGTTCTCGGGCCCCACAATGGTTGCCGCACTGATCTCCCGGGCGAGTTTTGCCTGCGCATCCACAACCGTCGACACCCACGCGATGTTGCTGGCGGACACGATCGCCGTGGCAGTCGAGGCTACTGTCGAGGGCCTTCTCGCAGACGTCGAGTGACGTCACATATCACACACTATTGTACGCCTACCCGTACTATAGTACGGAGCAATCCGTCCGAGCATCGCGCACATCGTGGAGTGAGATCGATCGCGGCCGTTCCTGATTCGGATCTAAGTAGTGCGCATGATCTGGGTGTCGGGCTCGGCCATCTCGGGGGCCGCGGCCGTCGAGATGGTGGCGGAGGTGCAGCGGGGTTGGGCGGCGAGGATCAGTGCCAGCGAGACCACCAGCCCGGTAAGGCTCACCGCGATCAGTGTTCCGTAACCACCGGCGTTTTCGACGAGCCGGCCGCCCATGAAGGGTCCGAGTGCGAATCCGCCACCGATGGCAATATTCGCGAGATTCACCACTCGTCCGGCGCGGTCCAATCCGGAGAGGGTCGCCATGATGTAGGGGAGAACGAAAGTCCAGGTGAACTTGAAAAGCAGGGCGGCCAAGGTGAATCGCAGCAGGCCCGGTAAACCTGTCAGCAGCGCGACCGACAGAGTCATCGCCAGGTAGCCGACCAGGATGTTGATCCTCGTGTTCGGCCGGGCGCCCAGCACTGTGGCCAGGGCCGATCCGGCGATTCCGAGGACGGTGGCGATCGACAGGATCAGGCTCGAGGTTTCGGTGTCGATCATCGAGGCGGCTGCGATGCCACCGACGAAGGTCCAGATTCCGCTGAGGCTGACGTAGAAGGCGAGTACTGCAAGCAGACCCAACGCTGCCTGGAGCGCGTTGTTCGGTGCGTGACC
Source organism: Rhodococcus sp. (in: high G+C Gram-positive bacteria) (assembly GCA_039206675.1). Taxonomy (GTDB): domain Bacteria; phylum Actinomycetota; class Actinomycetes; order Mycobacteriales; family Mycobacteriaceae; genus Rhodococcus_F. Next base: position 1,313 of record JBCEBZ010000199.1, read on the forward strand.
GGTCTCGTCGCGTGTGCGGGCCGCGGCGATGTTGCGTTGGGGCAGAAACCGGGCGAGGGGCAGTACGAGGATCATCAAGGCGGCGAGTACCCAGTAGACGATGCCGATGCCGAAGGAGTCGAAGAAGTGGGGGAGTACAGCCAACCCGATCGCACCGAACGAGAGTTGTCCCATCACCCACAGTCCGTAGACACGATTGCGGTCGCGGGTCTGGGCGGCGAGAGACATGCACAACACCATCAGTGATCCCCCAGCGAGCGAGGTGAGAAAGCGCACGCCGAGCAGTATTTCGTAGTCCCCGATGTATGCCGACGTGATGTTGCCGGTGATGAAGACGGCGCCGAAGATCGTCGACATCGTCCGAATGTTGAACTTGTTCATCCACCACAGCGCGGGAATCGACGCGAAACTCATCGCGCCGAGCTCGGCGGAGAACAGATCGCCCGTCTGTGATGGGTTGAGTCCCAACTGAAGTTGCAGCTGGCTTGCCACGGCGGGTGCCATCAGCAGGAGGGTGCCGACAACGGACGAGAACAGGACGATGAGCGCGACTCGTCCTTTGGAATTGGGGTCGTTGCTGTCGAATGGTACGCGTCGACCGTCGGTGGCCTGGATCATCGGATGGTCCTTCATGGGCGTGGAAGGCAGCGGGTTGCCGCGCAGGAGTGTGGGACGAGAGATGCGAGCGAATCTCGGGGTTACCGGATATGCCGGCGACCCGTGGAGGTGAGGGCCGCGAGACGACGACGTCCCTTTTTCCGCCCGAGGGAAACGTTCAGCGGAGCCCGAGCTGGGTGAATGCGGTGAGTTGGTCCCAATATCGGCGGGTCGCGGTGATCCGGTTGCCGTCGACCCGGTGGAGGTCGCAGAAGGGGACGGTGAGGGTGCGGCCGGTGGGCTCGATGTCGCCGTCCGGGCCTGCCATCCGGCCGGTGTGGGTGCCGACCGCGACGAATTCGGTGACGACGAATCCGTTCCCCGCCGCGAAGGTCAGCTCCTCGCACTGACCGTCGGGGAATGGCCCGTCCCAGTTGTGGTAGTTCTGTGCCATGCCGTCGGGTCCGGTGTGTGTCTCGCCGGTGGGCAGGTTCGTCCAGGTCGCATCCGGGGTGAACGACTGCACCCAGGCGTCGATGTCTCGGCGGTTCCATGCGTCGTACAGGGCAGCGACGGCGGCGATGTCAGGGTTGCTCACAGTGATCCTTGGAAAGAGTGCGGGCAGTGCAGGGTGGTCAGTGCTCACACGTCTCGCTGGAGACCTGATCCAAGTCGAAGACGGTGCGTCCTTCGAAAAGCGTGTGCAGCACCTGTGTGCCGCCGATCTGCTCGGTGGGGATGTCGAAGATGTTGCGGTCGAGGACGATCAGATCCGCGGACTTGCCGACCGCGATGGTGCCCTGCAGGTGGTCGCGGCCGACGACCTTCGCGCCGCCGACAGTCAGCAACTGGACTGCGGTGGCGAGGTCGACGGATTCGGACCCGTGTTGCAGCATGCCCTGCAGGGCCGGGAACAGGTTGGGGTTCGGGGTGATGATCCAGTCGGAACCGATGGTCATCGTCGCGCCTGAATCGAGGAGGGTGCGGAACTTGAATGCATCGTCGTGCCCTGGGAGATCGAGATGCCAGATCGCCGGCGACATCTCGGCGACGACGTCGAGCTGGCCGAACCGCTTGTAGTCGTCGTCGTGGATGAACGGGCAGTGCGCGATTTCGTGCGCGGGTCCGTGGCTGCCGTTGGACTGTCGGACGGTCTCGAATGCATTGAGGGCGGCTCGCACCGATCCCTCACCGGCGCAGTGGATTTTCACCGACAGCCCGGCCGCGTCGAACCGGCCGAGGACCTCGGCGAGCTGATCGGACTCGACGAGGATGTTCGTCTCGTCGACGGTGCCGTGGGCATCGAGGTCCGCTTGCGTCATGTGCGGGGGCAGGGGCGATCCGTCGAGCCAGATCTTGATGCGGCTGGTGTCGAGGTGCTCGCCGGCGAACGACGCTCGTTCGTCGATGATCCGATCGAGTTCGGCGGAAGAGGCCATGCCGAACCCTTCCTCGCGCCAGACCAGGTGCGCGGCGACGTGAAGGTTGAGTGCCTGGTCGCGATCGAGGTCGCCGTAGGCGGCCAACGCTTGCGGAGAGGCGGAGGCTTCCTGGACGGAGGTGATGCCGTACCGGTGGCAGACCGAGGCTGCCCAGGCGATCGCGTCCCGATAGACATCGGCGCGGTAGTCGGGCATGGCCCGCATCACGGGCCACCGGGCCTGCTCGACGAGTTCTCCGGTCAGCTCGTTCGATCCCTCGCGGCGGACCAGTCGGCCACCCGGAGGGTCGGCCGAATCATCGGAGAGGCCGGCGATCTCGAGTGCCTTGGTGTTCACCAGGGCGTGGTGAATGGTGTAGTCGTAGAGGAACACCGGCTGATCGGGGAAGGCCTCGTCGAGAAACTTGCGATCCAGCTGGCCGTCGGCGAACGCGGCGGGGACGAATTCTCCACCGACGATCCAGGGCTGAGTGCCCTCGTCGACAAGTTCGGCGCACCGGCAGTGGTGGAGGTCGTGCACGATCTCGGCCGGGGTGCCGGACGTGGGAAGGCGTGCCTCGTACCTGAACTTCAATCCGCTGAACAGCAGATGAGTGTGGGCGTCGTGCAGCCCGGGCATCGCCATTCGGCCACCGAGGTCGACGTATTCGGTCCCGCCCGGCGCGGCGGCGCGGACCTCCTCGTCGGTTCCGACGACCGTGAAGGCACCGTCCTCGATCAGCACGGCACTCGCCCAGGGGGTGATCGGGTCGACGGTGTAGATGCGACCGTTGAGCAATGCGGTAGCCATGTGTTCTTCTTTCAGTCGTGGACGCGGCAGTTGGACGCGTTGGGTGTGACCGGGGCGAGGGAGACGCGCGGATCGAAGCCGGCCGTGCCCACATCGACCGCGCTGTGTCCGCCGTCGATCGGCAGCACTGCCGCATTGACGTAGGACGCCGCCGGGGAGAGTAACCAGGCGATGGAGGCGGCTACTTCCGCGGCGTGCGCCGGCCGTGCGAGGGGGACCAGCGCCGCGGCCAGGTGGTAGGCCTGTTCGGTGTCGAGGCCCCTTTCGGCGCCGAGTTCTGCCATCTCCTCATCCGCCATTTCGGTGCGAGTCCATCCGGGGCAGACGACGTTTGCGCGAACCCCCTGCGGCCCGTAGTCGATGGCGACGGACTGCAGCAGCATGGTCAGCCCGGCTTTGGTGGCGTTGTACCCGGCGATGCCGCCGGACGCGCGGAGGCCGCTGACCGAGGACACACCCACCACAGATCCGCGGGTGTCGATCAGGTGTGGCAGGGCGAGACGCAGCAGTCGATAGGGCGCGGTGAGGTTGGTGTCCACCATCGCCGACCAATTGTCTTCGGACAACTGCCCTACCGGGCCGGGGCGGACGATGCCGGCATTGAGGACGACCCCGTCGAGGCGGCCGAAGCGAGCGACGGTGTCCTCGACCAGGGCGCGTGCCGAGACGGGGTCGGTGGTGTCGGCGACGATCGGGTGGGCCCCGGTGGTATCGGCCACCCGATCGAGGGCCGCTGCCCGGCGTCCGCAGATGACGACCGTCCACCCGGCGTCGGTCAGCGCGTGCGCGGTGGCCGCACCGATCCCGCTGCCGCCGC